>NZ_JALNUT010000009.1:0-160842 GCF_026540945.1 Sphingomonas sp. GC_Shp_3 | reverse complement strand
CCGCGACCCCGATGGCAATAAGCTTTGTGGGATTCATTTCCCGAAGTGATATTGCTGGCGCACGTCAGGTTTTAGGTGCCGCCCGTTTCTAGCATGGATGGGCGGCAGGCGCGCCACGAAGGTAGTGCGGTAGGCGGTACCGCCTCGAAAGACCCACAATACGACATCCATTGCCCTTTTTGCGCGCCCAGCTTCGGACACTTATTCATATTGCTATAATCGGCGGTCGGCAGCGTGTTGACAGGCCGAATAGGACATACCGGTCATTTCCATTCGCCGGCAGCACAGGCGGGACTTACCGGGATTTGCGACCGGCTTTGCCGGCAGCGCACTACAGCGCAACCGACAGCACCGTGACCGATTTCGCCGGCAACGTCAGCGCAATCCGCCCGCTTTGCACGCGCGCGCTGATCGGCCGGGGCACTACCGTGTCCGGCTTGACGTAAGTGTTAATCGCGTCGACCCGGTCGGCGGTCAGCACCGTGCCCGATGCGGTCTGCGCGCGAACGCCTGTGATCTGCGCATCGATCTGCGCCGGCGCGTTGGGATCGACATTGGTGAGCGCGATCCACAGTTTGCCGTCCTTTCCCCGCGCAGCGATTGCATCGATGCGCGGCACGCTGACGTCGCCGAAGCGGTAGGTGCCCGCGTCGAAGGTGATCGGCAGGCGCGTCGCATCCTGGAACGGCACGTACATTTTGAACAGGTGATAGGTCGGCGTCAGCACCATCTTCGGCCCGTCAGTCAGGATCATCGCCTGAAGCACGTTCACCATCTGCGCGATCGCGGTCATCCGCACGCGATCGGCATGGCGCGCGAAAGTGTCGAGGTTGATCGAGGCGATGATCGCGTCACGGATCGAATTCTGCTGATTGAGGAAGCCGTCGCGGCTGCCGGGAAGCTTGGCCAGCCACACGCCCCATTCGTCGATGACGAGCGAGACCTTCTTGTCGGGATCATATTTGTCCATCACGGCCGACTGGGTGCGGATCATGTCCTCCATCTTCAGCGTATCCTTGACGAGCGTTGCATATTCGCGCTCGCCAAAGCCGGTGCTGGCGTAGGAGGGCGGCCAACTGACCCAGGTGTAATTGTGCATCGACAGCCCCTCGATGCCCCAGCTCCAGTCGTGCGCCTTCCACGCCCGCATCACCGTTTCGGAATAGTCGGTGCTGGCGCCACCCGGACCGACCGCGATGCGCTGCATCGGGTTCGTGCCCGCCACCGAACCGCCCGCCGGATTGTCAGTGCCCTGCTGCTTGAGGTTGAGATTGCGCGCGAAACGTGCGTACCGCTTCATCTCGTCGACATAATACTCCGACCGATAGGCCCCGCCGCAGCTCCAGCTTTCATTGCCGAGGCCGAGGAACTTGACCTCATAGGGTGCGGGGTGGCCGTTGGCGGCGCGTTCCGCGCCTGCGGTCGTGCCCGCATCGGCGGTCATATACGCCATCCAGTCGGCGGCTTCCTTGACGCTGCCCGACCCCATGTTGACCGAGATGTAGGCCTGCGACCCGATCTGGTGGATAAAGTCGAAGAACTCGTCGGTACCAAAGTCGTTCTTTTCCAGCGCGTTGCCCCAACTGCCGTTGACAGTGACGCCGCGCTTGGCGTGCGGGCCGATGCCGTTCCGCCAATGATATTCGTCGGCGAAGCATCCGCCAGGCCAACGTACGCTCGGCACCTGAAGCGCCTTCAAAGCAGTGACGACATCGGTGCGGATCCCGCGCACGTTGGGGATGGGCGAGCCTTCGCCTACCCAGACGCCGCCATAGATGCCGGTGCCCAAATTCTCGGCGAACTGGCCGAAGATGTTGTGATCGATGCGCGGGCCGATGCCGTCCGCCGTGATCGTCACTCGGATCGGCGCGGCCTTTGTCTGCTGCGGCATCGCCGGCGTTGCTGCCGTTGCCGCTGCGATGGCGATCGCCCCCAAAATCTTCCTCATCCCGGCCCCCTTTCATACCGTTGCGGTGTGCAATCTCTGGTCGTAAACGACCGCTCAGCGCGCCATCAGCGCCGCCCCACCCCAGGTGACGGGCAACCGCGCATTGTCGCCGCCGGGGGCGCGCGCCACCAGCTCAATCATCTTGACGCCTGCGACCGACACCGACAGCGGTCGTGCTGGCGTACCCCACGCCATCGCCGGGCTGGTGGCGAGCAGTTTGCCGTCGCCATAAACCGCAAAAGTCGCGGGGTGGGTCTTATCGGTTGCGCTGTCATCGATGCCGACAGTCGCGACAAAGCGCCGCGCCGTCGTGTTGCGAACCTCCATCCGGCTGTTGGCGAGAATGCCGATGCCCGCGTCATATTGCTTTCCCGCCATCTCCAGCACCTTTCCATAAGGCGTGCTGTCCGGACGCGCGCCGCCCCAGCCGGCGTAGCTCGGACGGTCGCCCGAACCGCCGGTCCCTGCCCAGCCGGCGACGGTGCGGAAGATGGTCGGATCGACCGCCGGGCTCGTCAGGCCATCGACCGCCGGGTTCACGCTGCCGGGCTGTTCGGACAGGTAAGAACCGTCCTGAAGCGCGCGCGTGCCGTGGGCGCGGAAGATCAGCGTCTCGCGCGGGTCGACATGCAGCTTGGTGCGCCCGGTGAAGCTGGTCTTCTGCTTGCTCCACAGATCGGTTAGCTCGATCGGTGCGGCGTCCGAGAATTTCAGGTGCGAGCTGCGCAAACTGACATCGAGCGGGGCCGAACCGCGATTGAAGATCGCCACCGCCTTGTCGCCCGACGCCAGCGTCTTGACGAGGATGTGCAGGTCGCTGGTGTCATAGGCGAGCACCGCCTGATTGCCCGCTGGATCCTGATCGAGCGCGATGATGTCGGCGTTGCCGAAGATGTCCATCAGCGATTGCGGCGTCTTGCGCAGGTCCGCACCCATAATGAGCGGCGCGCTGAGCATGGCCCATAAGGCGAAATGCGAGCGCGCCTCGGTCAGATGATGCGAATCGAAATCGCCGGTGCCGATGAAGAGCATGTCCGGGTCGTTCCACGATCCCGGATGCCCGTAGAGCGTGCGCGTGACCGCGCTGTCGTAGTTGACGAGCAGACGCCCCCACGCCGGTGCGATGTCGTCGCTGGTGCGCGATACGCCACCGTAATCCTTGCCCCATTCGCGCACGTTGGCGGCGCCCCAGATGCACAGCGACAGGATATAGTCGCCGTCGGGATTATCGCGCACCAGCGCTGCGTTGATCTGGCGGAACATCGCCTGGATCGCGGGAATGTCGGTGCGCGTGACCTCGTTCGAATCCATGATCGGCGGCAGCGCGCGGAACTTGCCCGATTTCACGCGCTCGGTATCGGGGCCATAGTCGCGCAGGCCGCAGCCATCGACCTTGACGTAATCGAAGCCCCAATCCTTGAAATAGAGCGCCATGTCCTGATCGAGATGGCCGTACAGCCCGACCTCGCGTTCGAGCACGTTGCCCTTGGGCAGATCGACATCGCTCGTACCGAAAGCTTCACCGCAGGTGTTGCGACCGAGTTCCGAATAGATCCCCGCCTTCAGCCCCATCGCGTGCAGGCGATCGGTGAGCGGGCGGAACGTCGGCGTGTCGCCGCCGACCTTCGCCGAGGGGAACTTGTCCGCGCGCAGGATCATGTGCCCATCGGACACGCGCCGCTTGAGCACCCACCCTTCATCGAGGTTGATGTAGCGATAGCCTTTGGCAGCGAGCCCGCTATCGACCAGCTTCTGAGCGGTGTAGAGGATCTTGTCCTCATCAATCGCAAATTCAAACGCGTTGTAGCTGTTCCAGCCCATCGGCGGCGTCGCCGCGCGCCCGGCCGTGTTGGCGGACCAGCGCCCGGTTGGCGCCAGAGGATCGGCCGTTGCGTTGGCGAAGCACGGCATCGCGATCGCGGCCAGCAGCAAGACACTCCAACCCTTGGTCATCTTCGATCCCCCCCCTGCTTTCGGGTATCGTGTCGACGACCCGCCCCGTTGGCTACCCCTACAATTGGCACGAGAAAAGCGCGAAGTGGGCGAATTGCGCCGGTTCCATGGTTGTGGGCGGCGATGTCTGGGGTAACGATCTGCAAAGCGTAGGCCAATGTCGGGTTGGTAGTCTCTGTTGTGCCGCGGAGGTGACCAATACCAGGACGTCCGCGACAGAGCGACAGCTTCGGTAAAGCGGACACCCGTTCACCTGAGCTAAACGCGACAGGCGATGATGATTCTTTATTCACTTACCGCCTGACGCGATCCCGCTCGCTTCGGGAGATTGTTGATCCTCGCGCGATCTTGCCCGGACGAAACGTCGAGCAACGCCACGCGTTCTCTATGGATGATCACGTTAAAGCTGCTCATGACCATGTCGCTGATGGCCGCAGGCCCCGCAAGCCTCTCTTTGATGAAGTGGGAAAAGCGTGTATTGCTGGTCAGCGCGCCTGATGCGAACAATCCTTCGCTCAACGAACAACGTCGCATCATCGCTCGATGGGGGGCGGGCGCGGAAGAGCGCGACATTAAGATCGTCGAAGTCATAGGGAACGACGTAGTGGGAGCAAGCAATTCGGCGGCTACGCTACGGCAGCGCTACAGATTACCGATCGCCGGTTTTGCGGTTACCCTTATCGGTAAGGATGGTGGCAGCAAGCTGCGCGGAACACAACCCCTCTCTGCCGCCGCGCTTGAAGAATTGATCGATGCGATGCCGATGCGTCGCGGCGGCAAGCGTTAGCACCGTTCAGCTCGAGTATCAGAGCAAGTCACTTTCCCTCAAAACCGCGCGTAATCGGTACCCACACGCGAAGACCCAATCCCGGCCGTTGGGGATGCGTTTTCGGCTTTCCAACTCCAGTCGCCTGTTCATGTCGCTTGAAAGTCTGCCATAAGGCGTTCGAAAGCGACCGCGAAACGGCTTAAGGTGGTGGGAGCCGGAACGGCGGCTACTCAGCCGGCGTGGCGATTAGCTGACGTCCGAAGCGGTCCTTGGCGCTCTGCCGGAGTAGGCTCAAGATGCATAAACTTGCATCGCGCAGCGGAGACGGCATCAGCCCAGCGCTGATAGTCCTCCGAGCTCTCCGGTGGCGATGTCCTGCAAACGGCCGCTTCGTTGCGCTGACAACCGCCTGCACCCGCTAACGCCGCCACCCCTGCAATAATTAAGAACGATCGTCGCATTTTTGGGATTATCGCACCCGATGCCCTTCAGCGGCAAGTGGCCGACCGCAGTAGGTCCGGTATTGGTCAGCGACTGCGGGATAGCTGTCTTTCCCTGCCCCTCGGCGCAACGACCGAGAAGCCGGCAATCCCGTGGCCTTTTCGCCTCCCCAACTCCAGACATTCATTCATCGTGACGTGACCCCCGTTTCTTCATCCAGTGGGGCCTAAGACCGGCTCATCAAAGGGACGACCGGAACAAAGCGGAAGCAACTTCCGGAAGAGCGGATCATTGGCATCCTGAAGAAGGCCGAGGCAGGCGCGGTAGCGCCGAAGTCTGGTGCATCAAGGAATGGACGCCGCGATACGAAAACTTGTGCTTTCCAAGGCAACACGATCTCGGGCTTCAGCGCATTGCCGGGCACAACCGGTGTGATCGCGTCCGGCACCAACTCGCAGTCGGCGCGTGTCTCCTTCCGGTATGCCGGCGCGCGGCTAGACATAGGGTTCTGATGGCTATGTTGCGGGCGAATGAAGGGAAGTCGCGCCAGCCTAGTCGATAGGCCAGTACGCAACGAACCGCTGGGAACCTTGCCAAGGTTGGGGTCGAGGGTTCGTATCCCTTCGGCCGCTCCAGCGACTACAGTGAAAACAATCACTTAGAAGCGGACCGCCCCGACTGAGGGTGTGTATTCCGTCGCGGGGTTATACCGCGGTAACTCTGCATTATTTGCTAGCAGTTGCGGGGCGGTATGCTTGCCGGGGTGCACCATGCCAGAAACTCAAGGGAGCAGACACCACGGCGCTGGGCATCCGATCGCTTGCGGATGTAGACGGACCGGTCGTTATGCACGCGATCACGGCGTGGTTTCTGCCCGGTGTATTGCCGTCGCCGGCATCGAGAAGCCATATGCAGCATAGAGCTGAGGATGACGCAAAGTCAGGCGTTAGCGTCAACTAGGAGGCCGCGTCACACACGCACTCCTCTGAACCTTGCTCAATTGCCTTGGGCGTGATTATCGTAGATCGTCATATCGGTTTGGAAGCGCAGCAGAATGCTTCAGGGGGCCGACCACTCGCAGCCGCTCGAAACTGATCCACCCTTAGGTGCCGAGCGGTTGCGCCTTACTATTAGGCGATACGGCCGGGGTGTGGCGCTGCTGAAGGCGGAACTAGTGAATGACACCTGATGAAGAACGATGGGCCGAGGCGCTGGCGATCGAGAGGATCCACGGCGATAGCGCGCACGAATGGGTGATCGATCGTATTACTGAGCTCGCCGCAGATCACGACCGAGATGGTGTGGCGAGATACCTTGAGATCATCGACCGTCTCGACCAACTACGACAGCGTACGCCACCGCAACATTGACGAAATAGATCTCTCGTGACGATCAGGAAGCAAATGCCACCCGCTGCGACCGTATCAGGCGAAGTAAACGGCGGCCGCAATCAACGGCGACCATAGTGCCAATGAGATAGGGACCGCTATGGCGAGCGCGCGCACCACTTCGGTTTCATGGCTCAAGCTCGCACGTGCAACAGGTTCTAGGCTCCAGAAGCCTAGCGAACGCCGACGATGCGCAGTGCGGGTTTTTGACCTTGCGTTGAAACGATTTTCTTGAGTGCTAGCTTCGCGCGAGAACTTCATCGGTGCGCCCCAATATGAAACAAAACGTAACGTAGATTACATTGAGGCTCGCAGTCAGAAGGTCAATCGAAGCAGCTGCAGCATCCGCAAGCGGGATTATGCTGCGGCGCAGTCGCGTCAGCGGTAAATTATAACTTCAGAACAGAGCGAGGCGCAAATACTGCCGCTTCAAACTCAATTTTTCGTCCCTAGACTCGAAATGCATTCATGCTGCATCTGCGAAGACTAGCTTCGTTTTTTTTCTCGCATACTTAGGTTAGGTGTTTGGTATCACCGAACTTTTTGAGAAAAAGTGCGACCGGTTGGACGGAACCGATCACGTGGGGTTGTTCTACTGGAGGGTTCGGGTGGATCACGTCGCGTCGCCCGTGGCATATCCGACTTTCATATCAGCGAGCTAATCACCGTCTTTGCCGCTGGTACACGAGGGTAGCGCTCACGAGCGTTCAGTCGGTCAGCTCCGCTTGTCGGGCTTACAGAAGCTCGGGGACGGTGCCATACGGAATCAACAAACCTAGGCCGGAGCAAGGGGTGCCCCGGCCTAGTAACCTTAAGAGGTTATGCCTAGCTGGCATCGGCTGGCTAACGGGGATTAAAATAGATTAAAATGCTGCAACTGCTCAATATGGGGCAGATCCCCCTTTCAGGATTTCTACGGAACGTTAACGCGCAGGTAACGAAAATGCGTCTCGCGCGTACTTTACCCGTCTGAGGTGGCGAAATCGTTTAAACTGAGAGGAAGTATGTATGCGTAAATCTGTTTTGATGATGGCCGGCGTTGCTGCGACGGTTCTTGGGGCCCCTGCCGCTTACGCCAACGTGACCTGCGAGCCAGGCAACTGCGTAATCACCGGCACGTCCACCCTTGCACCGAAGGCGAGCTTCAGCGTCACTCCGTCGAACGTCGACGCGAGCTATCGTGGCTCGATCTCGGCTAACCTGGGCAATACGATCACATCCAAGGGCGCTTTCACCGATACGTTCAACTTCCTCCTGCCGACCAACGGCGTCGGTGGTGGCTCGGTGACTACAGTTGCTGCAAAGTTCCACGGACCTACCGACCTGGACTTCACCTCAGTGCTGATTAACGGCGCAGCGGCGACAATCAGCAAGTCGGTCAACGGCATCGTAGAGATCGCCTCGGGCGCTGGCATTATGCTTTCGGCTGGCGCCAACACGATCTTGGTATCGGGCATCTCGCGCGGCAACGGTTCGTACGGTGGCAGCATCGCGTTCACGCCGTCGGTTCCTGAGACCGCGACGTGGGGCATGATGATCCTCGGCTTCGTCGGCATGGGTGCCGCAATGCGCTACCGTCGCAAGTCGACGAACGTCGCGTTCGCGTAAGCAGAACGGCAACGTTTAATTGCGAGTGGCTCCGGGAAACCGGAGCCCTTTTGTATATTGCTGAGCGTAAATCCGAAGAATAGTCAGCGATGTACCACGGCGGCTGTGAGTGTGAAGACTATACCTGCGCCGATTAATGCAAGCACCGTAACAACAACAGCGTCGTAAAATTTCCAAAGCCAATTTCGCATGTGGCGCTCCTTTGCGCACGCCGTGCAGCCAAAGACGTTAACTAGACATTTATGGCCGACATGATTGCGCTCGCCCGCGTACTCGTATTACCCGTCTTGTGTCAAAAGAGTAGAAGGATCGGTGGGCCGCACCCCAGCCATTTACAGGTTTGAACGCCAAAATCGCGTCGTTCTCGTCACCCGACTGACCCGGGAGGCTGCCCCAAGCTATAACAACGCAAATAAGAGAGCATATTGATGCCGGGGTGCGGAAATGCAGCAAGCTACGTGATGAGCTTGCACCTGTCGAGCGAACCTTCGCCTAGCTCAATCGCAATCGCCGCCTCGCCAAAGACTTTGAGCGAAGCGCCCTGTCGGCAACCGCCTTCCTCTATGCCGCCTCAGCTATGGTGCTCATCAGGCGCTTGGCTCGTAATGCACGAGATCGACACGGGCTCTTAGAAGATCACCGTTCCTCAAAACAATCGTACTGCGTTTGCGACAATTAGCACCGAGCGAGCTTCCGCGTGTGATCATTCGGAAACACCTCTTAGCGCGATCGAACAGAGCAAAGATCTTGCCAATGATCAGTATCTCCGAAGGACCGCGCGCAAGGAGTACATGGCTCTCATTCAAGGCAAAACTGGACCAATGTTCGCGATCGCGTGGTCACGTTGGTTAAGAATGTCTTAAAAAGAACAGCAGAAATTTTTCAAGACTGGATTAGCACGGTCGGTGAGGGCTAAACGGTCGAGCATCCGGCAGCCTGGCGATCAACGGCAAGCTCTATCGCGCAAGAGCCGACGCAGCGGCAGGCCTTGGCGCGATAGGTGACAAGATAGCAGCCGCGCGGCTTCAAAGAGCGAAAGCGCCCGAAAGGTTCGCCTTTACAATCGCAGAAGAGACGTTTCGCGCCTCAAAGCGGCCGGTGAACTTACCACGAGGGAGGCGATCTTTGAGCCCCTGCCCGCCTCCTGACGAATGGCTGCTTACCACTGCCTGCTTCCTGAAAGCGGACGAGCCGCTTTCCACCACCTTCAGACATCCAGATCAGGCCCCGCGCCTCCCCGTAGCCTTCCGCTCACCCAAGGCTCGCTTGTCCGCTCCATCGCAATCAAGTGATCCGGGAAACATCGCGCCTGAAACGTTAGCGCGTCGTCGCAGCTGCCGTGTAGCCATTGATCCCAGTCGTCGGTGTGCAGTAACACCGGCTTACTATCGTGCACCGTGTATCTTCGATTCAACATTTAAACCTAATCAGAGCAAGATGCGTTGCCCTAGCCGTCAACCGCAGAGGTTCTATGCGCGCTTAGCAGAAAGCGACCATGCTTCACTACCTGGCCAGCGCAGGAGCCCGGCAACAGTAGTTTCGTTCCTATCATATGCGGTAAGTGATCGCGTCGGCATCCCGGTCAGCTGACTGCGAGCGGTGGCCAGCGAATGCTTAGCCGATGCAAGCAGGTCGGCCGTCGAACCTTGATGTCCTACCGTTCGTCTCACCGGCTTATGAGCCTGGAAGTTGGCGGCGCTGCCAAGTGAGGCTGTTGACGGCCTCAAACGCTTTGAAAGCATGATATGCCTTTGCACTGGCTTGCGCGGACGCTGTACGTCTGAAGTGTGCGTCGTAGCTACTGCTAAGACGCAGGTTCCGTTGCGCCGCGTCTTACAGTCTGTGTCAGCAAGTCCGTCTATCGCTCGTCTGGCTAAAGCCACACTGCGGGCCGCCTCAGCGCGCTTAAGCCGAACTTTTAAGCCGGAGATCGTCAGCGGATCGCCACCCCCGAGACGTAAAGTCTCTATACGATTTCTCAAGAATTCGACGCGGCGAGAATGATCCTCGATCACAGCGTCTATGACATCGCCACCAGGTTCGGAGGATTTCTCCAGATTAGTAAAGCTTGCTATCTCTGCATTGGCGTTGCCTCGCAGAGTCAAGTTCCGGCTTGTGAGGCCGCGTTGGCTCTGGAATGGATAAGATCCTTCGGCAAGAATGATGTTTTGGAAGGGCGCCGTTACCTCGGGCCGCATATACGTCGGAACGTCTACTATGACGTACGATTGGCGAATTCCAGGCAGGCGCCCGTCAGTTTCAAACTTTACAGAGACAGACGTTGCCTCGACAGTACGTGGTGAGAAACTGGCTAATGCCGGGCAACCAATAAAGGCGATCGGTGACGCGATGAAAATCGAGCTGAATGTGGTGCGCCCCATCGCTAAAAAGTTCCATTTTGAGACAGCCAAGTCAATATTAGATGATTGGATTTGCAAGCGAGTTGGAGAGATATGAGCAACCATTCGCTCTTCAGATTCCGCGTGTCGCGACCGCAGGTGAACGGCGCAGTGATGACGACCGGCATCACGTCAGATCACTATCCGTTCGCTCTCCGCGTCGTCGATCGCAGCGAAGGCATCCCGTCTGCCTGCTGGCTGTGGAGATGCGCTCGGATAGCCTTGAGTTCGCCGTTTTTAGGAAAGGTCGGATCAGCGCAGGCGGCATCAGCGATGCCGTCAACCCAATTATTCCGATCGCGCTGGGTTAGCATCCATCGCCCGAATAATACTGTTTGCGCCGGCTGTTCGTCTTCATAGTCGGTCATCTGCGACTCTTGCGTGTCACAAGACCAGGCATCGCATACGATCGATGTTCCTGAGATGTTCTTGCGAATCAACTGAGGATGCGCGTAGCTAACTGCCCGTCGGCGGTGCCGCGGTTCGACATCGATGGAGCTTGTGATGAAGCACGATCTGCAACTGCGTGCGGCTGCGCGCGCGATTTACGACGCCTGCTATCCGAGTGAGGAGTGGGCGCTGGTCGGCTTTGAAGTGGGAGAACGCTTGGAGACCGTGCATTACCGGCAGGCCGTAGGTGCCGCGCAGCAAGCCCGCGCGGTTCCGGCGGATCGCGACGTGCAGCTGGTGCTGCCAACCTTCGCCTAAGCCTTGCGCCGTGGTCGGTGATCCGAAGTCTCTTTCCGACCTGCATCAAATCGAAGCTCAGGTGCGGGTCACTTGCCGCAGATGCAGAGCGAGCGAGGTCTGGGAGTTAGAAGCGCTTATCGACGAGGTGCGCAGGAACGGCGGCAATACCAACTGGCGAGCCGCCCGATCGGCGATCAAATGCCCGCATCATTGTGCCGCGCCCATGATCGATCTGCTGCCAATCCCCTTTGGTAGGCAGCGAGCGCGAAAACGCGCGTACAGGCAGGCGATCGTAAACCTGGCTCTTGAGATTTTGCGAGAAGCGGCAGCACGGTCGGCAACAGAAGCGGTCGGTACGATTGAGGTTCGCTTGGCGTTGCATGTCCTTCGCCCCTTCGTAAGCGACGGTCGACTGCTGACGAACTTTTGGAAGGCGGCGACGATCGAGCCGCGTCACCCTTGGCTCAGTTGCCACCTACCGTACCGTGTGATCGCGCAGCGCCTCATCGAGCAGGGTGCCGATGTTGAGGAAGCGAACCGGCCCTAACCACAGACACCGACCCCTCTCGTCGGGAACACCGGGCCGCGCACCGTCATCTTCTCGGCCGCATAGGGCCGCTGAAGCGCGACCACCTCGTCATAGCTGCCACGCAGCCACGTATCGACGTCCTCAGGCTCAAGGATCGTGATCATCGCCTTGGGGTGGATCGGCGCGACCAGATCGTTCGGATCGCACGTCACCATCGTGAAGCCTTTCCCCTCCTTTGTCCGCTGCCAGAAGCCGGCGACGGGGAAGACCGGCTGATCCGTCACCTGGAACCACATCTCACCCTTTAGCGGCTTCTTGCCGTCGCCCAGATCGACGGGCACAGGCGTCCACTCGCAGAACTCCATCAGCGGGATGATGCAGCGGTTCTCTGGGTTCGCCGCGAGCGCGCGCCATTGCTTTAGGCCGAGCTGGCGAACGTTCGTCATTGGCCACGCCGCGCCGCCTCCGAGCACGTCCCACAGCATGACGTCCCAAGCACGTTCACCGTCCCACTCGCGGATGACGTAGTTACGTGATTCCGGGCGCAGCTCGCGCGGATCAAAGCGGTTGTCGCGCGGCCGCTCGTCGAATAGCTTGGTTGCGGAGCCCCAGAGCGTCTCGGGCTCGTGCGACATGCGGGCGCGATTACACATCAGATGTCGTTCGAAGGCATGGCGTAAATCGGCAGTTCTTCCGCGCTCACGACCTCGGCGGCTTTTACTAAACCGAAACGCGGATTGTTGATCACGAATCCCTCGAAGGCAATCCCGCTGGTGAGGCACAGCTGCATCGCAAGTAGCTGCGCAACCTCCGCCGCGCCAGCGTTTCGTGGTCGGCCATGATCGGCATCACCTTTGAAGGTGAGCTCCGAACTAAGGTCATGCCCTGTCCTAAGAAGTGGGACATCAACATCAAGTACCACGCGAAGCTTCATTGGCCCCAGTCCCTGCTTCAGTTGGTCGTCACGATCTTCCAAGCGAACGGCGCATGACCTGTCTCCGCGATGATCCGGCGCATCTCTCGCATCCAGACGATTAGCTTGCGCGCCAACGCTCACCGCAGCAGCTATGCGACTCTGATGCTCTGCCGGATCGCTCATCGTTGAAGGCTGTAGCATCGCCGGCAAAGTGTCCAGCTTTGTGCGTTGGGCGTTCGACGCTCCGCCAAAATTATCAAGTCGGTCGTTCGCCTCCGTCTACAACCACTTCAACCTGGAACGCCACCTCATTGATCGCCAGAACTACAAGGAATGCCGCTCGGCCGCCCTGGCTGAGTGGCAGCTCGTCGTGGCCTGCGAACCGATGCCGCAGCGGTAGCTCCATCCTGCAAAGACGAGTTCGCATAAGACTGACAGCACCGCTTGCGCGCCAGGTCGGGACGGTCGAGCGCGTGCGTGAAGAAGAAGCGCATTGCCGCCACGATGCTGTTCATGGTCTGCGCCGTCACGCCTAGGTCGCGCTGCTCAACTTCGAAACGCCGCAGATCTTCCGCCGTCGCTGTGTCGGGCGACCGCCCCAGCCACGTAGCGAACCAGCCGACGTCACGAAGGAAGGTGCACTGCGTATTTCCGCCGAACCGCCGTATCTCCATTTCGTCGATGAGACGCTGACGCAGCTGGCTGACGGTAACAACAGCGGCGAGGATGTTCATGGCAAGGCTCTTTCTCGTGGAGCCCCGATCCTCTGCCCGCCTCCCGCAGCGCTCAACCCAAGCGCTACGCTCGCCCGTTCACCTTGATCGTGCCGCGAGCACCCACTTCCGCACGGTGGATTCGTGCAACCACCAATTCCTTCTCGAGGATCGATGCTCAGATCAAAATTAACTTACAAAGGCTGCTTTT
Organism: Sphingomonas sp. GC_Shp_3; assembly: GCF_026540945.1. Taxonomy (NCBI): domain Bacteria; kingdom Pseudomonadati; phylum Pseudomonadota; class Alphaproteobacteria; order Sphingomonadales; family Sphingomonadaceae; genus Sphingomonas; species Sphingomonas sp. GC_Shp_3. The sequence continues at coordinate 147,277 of NZ_JALNUT010000009.1, read as the reverse complement.
TGTCCCCGCCGACGGGCCGCTCCACCAACGAAAGCGAAGCCAATAATCATCGTAATCCAAGTCGAAGGCTCAGGAACCGGGCTGATAGCAAATTGATTATAAATTGCGGCCGTGGAAGTCGTGCCATAACTTAGCGCGTCTACGCTAAGGTTCCAACCCATTGCATCGTATGCAGCGAGATCAAGGCCTGTTACCTTACCAGTTTGTCCAAAACAAAATGTCGGATCCATAATGCCGTTGCCGACCAAGCATCCCGGTGTATCCTCCCAATGCGACGCCTGCTGACCGTCACCGTTGTATCTACCTGTAGAAAACGCGTTACCAAACAGTGCCGTTTTGCCTCCATCTATTGAAAAGTATTTGTCGCCGCCAACCGAAAGGTCTAGTGACGTTTCGCTACCTAGCAAAATATTAGTTGGGTCAGCGCTATATCGAAACATATCCAGTGCACTGTAGATAGATGTATCGTTAAGGCTATAGCCTAAGGTTCCCGCGCCTGGACCATCTCCCACTCCGTAGACATCGAGGAAGTCGACTCCAGAGACAAATCCCAAGGCATGCCCAATCTCGTGGATCGCGACACCGATAAAGTCAAATGTATTGGCGGAGATGCCATCAGTAGGATTAAAATCGAAATTGAAGTTGCTGCTAAATGTAACGTTGCCGTCTCGTGTGGTTGATGGGAGTCCCGTACTTCCACCGATCGCTTTGATAACCGAAGTGTTCAAATATAGTGTATTGCTGCTTTTCGTACCCGCGTTGTCGAAAGCCAGCTTGGTAAGATCGTCATTAGTCACGCCATCGATTGTTGTAGTTCCATTCGTAATGAAACTAGCGCCGCCATTCGTTAAAGTCGGAAGGACGGCGTTTCGATCGATCGTTGAACCGCTCTTGGTTGCATTAACGCCCGCTTCCCAGCTTGCCACCGAGAAGTCCGCGCGGGTGCTGCCGGTCGATCCGATAATGCCAGTGGCTAAGGGAGAAAAGCCGACACCTAGATTCACCAAAACATTGTTTGTCAGCACTGATCCCCAGTATGCCGCCGCAATGTTGAAACCTTGTTCTGCTTGGGAACCTGACACGCCACCAAGATCAACGAGATTAATAGTCGCCGCGTCGACTGGCGTAGATCCTAAAACTAGCAGCGCCGCGCCGCAGCGCAGCAAATCTCTGAAACGCATACGATGACCCCCTTCGTGCTGTCACAGCCTGAGCTGCGGAAACATTTTGAATGTGAACGATTTGTTAATCTATGATGTTAGCACGAGAGCACCTTGTCAACGCACAATAAGAACAAATCTTGCCTGCGAGTACCGCACGTGTGAGAGTGTCAGTGTACCGGACAAGCCGCTGTCCAAGCTTGGAGAGGAGCTTGATGGACGATTATGACTGCTGCCCGAACTGCCGATTTCACCGCAACGCTAGCCCGTCTTAAAACAGCGCTCAGCTGCCATGACCGGGCTGAAACAAATAGCTGTGTTGGTCGCTTGCTCGACGAACGCGCGCCCCTTGGCGAGCAATGGCGAGCTATCTCTCACCTAATGCAAGTCAGCGGTGAGCTGACGTTAGCACTTCGTGCAATCGACGCGTTTATCGCTGCATCTAAAAACAAACCAATGGCGCGCTATGCTAAAGTGGTCCTGCTTATCCAAGCCCATCGACAGCATGAGGCGCACAATTTATTAAAAGCGCTGCCGGACGACGTACCCGACCGCGGCGGACGAGCCTATGTTCTGGGTAATACTGCAATAACATTGGGACGTCTCGATGAGGGTCGCGCATATCTACTTAAGTCCGTCGACTATCGCCCCGGATGGGGACCGGCTTGGTTGTCGCTTGCTAACGCAGGCAATATAGCCGACGATCCCATTGGCGATCGGATGCTTACAGAGGCGGCGGCGGCTGAGCAGCATGGCCAAGCAGACCTAGCTCGCTTTTGCTATGCAGTAGGCAAGCTCTATTCCGATCGTGGCGATACAGGCGCTGCATTTGCAAGCTACGCACGCGGTGCTGGGTTGCTCAAGTTAGGGACGCCTTACAACCGCGCCGCCAACGCCACGAACGCGAGGTTGGCAATGACCGGCTTCACCATCCATTCCTTTGATCGTGGCCGTAAATCCGAACCAGCGAACGTGAGCCGCCCGATCTTTGTTACCGGATTACCGCGTTCGGGAACCACGCTTGTGGAACATATCTTGGCCAGTCACAGTCAGGTACACGACGGCGGCGAACTCAACATTATTCAGCAAATCGCCGTCGCTGCCGGGGGTACATCCGGCGAAGCCCTCGCACGCTACGTTGCAAGCGGAGGCGAGACAAACACGTTGGGCAATCTTTACCTCCATCTCCTGTCAGAACGCTTCGGCCCAGCCGGCCGTATCGTCGACAAAACAATCGACGCCAGCCGTTTTTTGGGCCTTATAGCCACGGCGCTTCCTGATGCCCCACTCGTCTGGATGCGCCGCGATCCACTCGACAACGCTTGGTCCTGCTTCCGAACCTTCTTCATCCACGGTGTCGCTTGGAGCTATAGCTTCTCAGATATCGCCCACCACTTTAATCTCGAAGATCAACTATTGTTGTTCTGGAAGACGGTTCTCGGGGACCGCTTGCTTGTCGTCCCTTTCACAGAACTGGTGGATGCACCTGCTTTATGGACGTCTCGACTGCTCAAACACTGCGGCCTCGCCGAAGAGGCGGGCCCGTACGCGCCGCATTTGACGAAACGACGCGTTTCAACCGCCAGTTCGCTGCAAGTTCGCCGCCCCATCAATCGTGAAGGTGTTGGAGTAGCAGAGCACTATCGCGAACTGATGCGTACATTCGTCGAGAAATATAAAGGATGACCAACACGCCGGTCCACCTAATATGGTCGCCTGCGACTTGTCTAAGCTGATGATCGAGCAAACAAACCTTAGAGTCGAAAGTGCCAATGTCGATCGTAGTCGTGTCGACGTTTTCACCACCGGTTCGGCGGAAGCTGAATGAACTCCCTCGTGCGTTGGTGGACAGGATCGAAGCCCCGACGGCGTGGTGCGTGCATTCGACGGCGCTGGCATGATGACCCGTTCCCCATTATAGGCCGATAACTTTAAACAAAGGTGCGACACCGGAGCTGAACTAAGGGCAGCTGAGCCTCAGCCGCTCTCCAAAGGCGGCCAGTTCGGTTTTCCCCAAAGTTTGATCCAGGTAGCCGGTCGCTGATCACTCCCCTGAAAACGCCTCTATTCGTCGGCACCATCCCGCGATCACGATGCCCGATGCTTCGCATCACTATCCTCGCTCAGCGGGCTGCGCCGTTCCGCAGTCAGAGTGTCCTCACGGCGTATGTGAACCAGCCGTCAGCAACGCAGGATAACACCGAGAGCCAGATCTATCTCGACAGCGAGCTGGCTATAGGCACGCTGGTCTGCTCGTAAGTGAACCTGCATCCTCAAGCCGCATTAAAAAAGAGGCCACCGGGCAATTGATACTTTGTACCTGGATCATAGAAGGATCCTTGATGTCCCACAGACCGATGCCCTGACCCAGAGGCCGTGCGCGCGCATCTTCGCAGCCAGCAGGCCGACGGCGACGCCTAGGCCGCAATCGATGACGCGGAGAGCAATTGGATGGCGATCTGACGTGATCACCGCCGACACCACCGCGCCTTTCATCTGCACCGTCACGCACGTGCACGATGGCGACGGACCACTGTGGTGCCGATCGGGCCAGAAGATCCGCGCCGCGGGCATCCAAGCGCCAGACTTCAGCAGCGCCGAGCCTTGCCGCCGCCCTCATAGGCGCCGCGCGAACTACACGTGTGACGACCGTGCGGCAGCCCGGTCTCAACAGATCGTCTCTCGCCTCGTGCTTGGCAAGTGGCTCACCTGCCTGCCAATGGGGCGGAGCTATCAGCGGGTGGTTGCCCGGTGCACGCTGCCGGATGGACGATCATTGTCCTGTGCCACGATTGCTGCCGGCGCCGCCGTCCGCTGGGATCGCTACTGGCGACAGTACGGCATGGGCGAATGTCGGTGACCGCTTCGAGTAGACATGATCCGAGAGTCGCCGATAGTCTGCAAGGTCCCTGCAGATCGAGCCGCTGGCTCGATCAGGGTCGACGCAGGTTCACGGCGTCATATTGTTCCAAGAGGCTCGTGACCTCCGAGACGATCTGTTCGTACTCTGCTCGATAGCGCGTGGTGGCGTCGTCCATGGGAGTGCCGTCACGACCGTCGTGAATGGTGAAGCCGTTGTCAATCAGCCAGATCGCATCTGCCGCCCTCGATCGTTGCCGCCGCAGATGCATCGCCCATTGTTCAATAAGCCCAGACGGGACCAGCCGCTCAACATCAACCATACACCAACCGTAGCCCCGCCCGGCAGTCGAGGCTATCGGCAAATGCCGCTTGGGGGGTCGAAGGTCGGCCGGAACGGATCTTGCGAGCTACGTGGTCTTATTCGCCCTCATTAACGGGCCAACGACCCTCATCTGCGCCAATACGGATCATCCCACGCCAAGCGCGGTCGCGGCGGCAATGACGATGCCTGTGCCGGCCAATGCGATCGCGCCAATGACGATCGGCGTTGAACGTGCCACCAGAGCGATCGACAGCAGAACGATCGCGACCTGGAGGGCGGTCTCGCCCCATTCGAACCGCTCGCCAATTTCGGACGCGCTGGCACCCTCTTCGCGCAGCATTTCACCGGCACGCTGCAGCTGGCCGATGCCGTGGCCGGCGGAGTCCGGCGCGCGGAGACGGTGGGCCTCCGCAAGCATGGCGTAGCGGTCGGCGGCCGCGACACCGGGGGCTGTGGCCGCACTCTTCAGCACCGTCTCTCGGATGATCTTGGCCTGCATGTAGGCGAAGTCGTCGGACGCAGCGATAGTTCGCAGGACGCTCGTGCGCGCGTGTCCCGCAGCCGCGACATGGATGACCGCCAGTAGCACCGCGAAGATGCCAACGAGGATCGAGACCCGGTCACGGAAGCGCTTCTCCGATGTGCGCTCCGCCGCGTCATGCCGCCCTTGCGCCTCCTCGGCCCGTTCGATGGCCTTGTCGATGAGATCCTTGGCGTCGGCAGGTTCCATGCAGCGTCTCGTTTTGTTCGAAGATTCGACGCTCCGGTTAGCTCGTCTTGCGAGTCCGGCCTAGCCGACCGGCCTAGCCGACCGGCGTCGCCGCAGGAGATGTAAGCGGCGGCGATCTCGTCAGGCAGCGAGGCGCAGTCTGTTCCGCCCGGCGGACTTGGCCTCGTACAGGGCCTCGTCAGCCGCACGGTATACCGAACCGCTGTCCGCGTCGGGCGAGATCGCCGCGACACCGAAGCTCGCGGTCACCCGAACCTTCTGGCCGGAGAATGCATCGACGACACAGGCCTCTATGGCTCGCCGCACGCGCTCGCACGTCTGCACGGCCGTATCCAAGGCCGCGCCCCAGAGGACGATCGCAAACTCCTCGCCGCCAATCCGCGCGACCATGTCGCCGCTCCGGGTCGTGCGCTTGGCCGCGCCCACCACCGCCTTGAGAACCCGGTCGCCGGTCGCATGTCCGTGCGTGTCGTTCACCGCCTTAAAGAAGTCGACGTCGAAGACCGCTACGCACCCGATCCCCTGCCCTGCCACGACTTCGCTCTGCAAGTAGTCGAGTCGACTGAAAAACGCCTTTCTGTTGGGGATGCCGGTCAGCTCGTCCGTGATCGCCTCTTGCACGAGCTCGGCCTCCGCAGCCTTCCTGGCGGTAACGTCGCGCACTACCAGGATCAAACCGGCCGGCGCGCCTCCCTCGTCCGTATAGCTGCGTATGCGGGTCTCACACCAGATAACCCGGTCTTCCCGAACCCTCGCGCGGTATTCCAACGCGATCGTCGTCTCAGGCTCAGAGATCGCGGCATCCCGTGACGTGCTGAACATCGCGAAGTCATCGGCGAGCACGAAGTCTTGCGAGTTCCGCCCGATGACTTCCTCCGCACAGAACCCCGTCAACGACAGTATCGCGGGCGAGCAGTACAGGACGTCGCCATCAAGATTCGTGTGAATAAGCGTGTCGCCGAGGTTCTCGGTCAGCAAACGATAACTGGCTTCGCTCTGCCGCAGGCGCTTGGCGAGCGCCTCCCGACGACGTAGCTCGGTGGCTGCCGGGAGAACCGCCACGACGGCCACCGCCAGGTAGAGCTGGAAGAACTGCGCTCGCGCCCCAACGGTATTGTGCATCAGCGCTATGGGCCCGTGGCCATGCAGTGTTAGCAGACCGCCGACGACCGTCAGGATCAGAACCGAGCTTGTCGCTCCGAGACGGCCGAGACGGAACGTCGCGATGATCAGCGGCAGTATCGGCAGGAAGAGAAGCGGGTAGCGCTCCTGACCGAAGACGCAGAACACCGTGACCATCACAATCGCCAGAAGGACGAGAGCCTCGAGCTTGTGTCGCGGGGAGGTCGCGCGGTACCAATCCGCCCCTTCTCCGCGCAGGACCAGCAGCAGCAGCGGCGCCACGCTGATGGTGCCAAGCCCGTGAGCCGCGAACCACGCCTGCCAGTTCGGCCAGAACGCCTGATGAGTGTGCAACGCAATCACGCCCGCGCCGAGCAGACCCGACAACGCGGGTGCAATCAGGCCTGCAGCCAACACGAAGACGGCCAGGGATCGCAGCTCGTCCAACAACGTCTGATCATCGCCGGTTCCGCGCAGGATCAGTGCGCCGAGCGCGCCCTCTGCGACGATCGCGATGGAGAGGGAGATGCCTGCAAGCGGGCCGATGCCGAAGATCGAAGACGCAGCCCAGGACGCCGCGCCCGTTGCCAGCATAGGCCAGAGCCAGGTGCGGACGGGTCTCACGGCTAGGAACGCGAAGAGCGGCGCGGTGGCAGGCCAGAGAAAGGCGGCTCCGCCCGTGAAGCGGGTCAGCTTGATGCTGGCGCTGGCCAGCAGAAAGAACGAAACGGCGAGAACCATCGTCTTCAGGGTCCGCTCAGCCGCCCGACACATCATCGCCACCCGCCTCATCGTTGCGTATCTGTAGCGAGATGTTGTTGAGAATTCGTTGCAAGCGCGTCGGTCACACGCGTAATGCCTATGCCCGCGCCCCGGCCGATTCCGGCGAAGACGATCCACGACCGCATTCACAGACATTCATGGGGTGGGCGCGCGAAAGTAGCGAAGGTTCCCCGGCGCAATTACACCGTGTGATAAGCCGACCTTCTAGGCCCGATGTTCCCCGCCGGGACGGCCGGGCTTCACTGGCAGAGTGGCGAGGCCTTACCAAATCAATCGAGTTTCAAATTAGGCCGCTCAGAGCTTGTCGAGAGCGCCCGCCGTCAGTGCCACGAGCAGGCAGGCCAGCGACATTGCCGCCGCCGAGGCAGCCGGACCGGCGCGGCGCAGCGACGTCGCCAACGTCCCAGTGGCGTCGATCACCTTGTCCGCCTGCAGGCTCCTTCCCGCAGCTCCCACGGTCTCACTCGGCACGCGGCCTGACCGCGGCTCGAGCGCGAGACGGATCGCCGGCAAGTTTTCCAGTACAGCGGCAGCCAGGAACACAAGCCAGTTGGCTGCGCTTAGGACCAGTGAAAAGACTACGATGATATGGGTCATGCCCGCCCCTTCCTGGTGATGCGCTAGCCGAGCAATACCTGAACCTGCTCCACCGTCTCCATGACGTGCTGGTACTGACCGGCGACAACTATCTCCGTACCCGGCGCGTTCTGCGGCAGCGCTGGTCGAACCGACGCGATCGCGCCTGTGTTGATGTAAACGGGCGTGCCGCTGCGGGTTGTGAGCCGTACGAAGCTGGCGGCATCCCCGATCCGGGCGAGCAGCTTTTCGATCGTTTCATGCGTAAACAAGTAGCCGGCGTCATACTCCAGCTTGGTGGCATCCGGTTCTCCGCCGCGCGCTGAAGGCTGGATCCGGTAAATCGAGGCTGCCGCGATCAACACCGCGCTGCCATCGAGACCGGTCACCCGAAACAGAGGCGCCGCCAATGCGTCCGCGCCGCGCTTCGTCGCTCCGCTCTGCGAAAACAGCGTCTTCAATTGCTCGCCGTTGGGTGACCCCAGCCCAGTGCAGGCATCCCACTCAACTGCCGCCGCATACCCGACGCCAGACACTTTGTTGTTGCCATCAGTCACGTCGTTGCAGTGTCGGGCGATCCATAGAGCGCAGCCTGGATCGCACCGATCGGTGTGCTGCGGCCCGCGTTGAGCCCTGCCACGATCCCGGCCCAGAGCGGCGCCACGGCGCTGGTGCCACCGATCAGGCCGGTCTGCCCGCCCGTGACGATCCGGTAGCCACTGTCGGGATCGGCGTCGCCTGAGACGTCCGGAACGCCTCGGCCGCCCACCGCCCTGCCCGGCCGCGGCACCTCGACGTCCTTTTAACAGTCGGGTTTTGCAAACAGGGCGCTGACGCCCCCGCCGGTACCGCCGCCGTTGCTGTTCCAGACGACCTCGTCTCCACGTCTGCCGCCCGTCGCGGACAATCGTGTTCCCCCACAGCCGAGCACCAGCGGATCGGATGCCGGATAGTCGACGTGCGCCTGGCCGTCGCTCTGGCCGTCGGTGGCGAGAGCATCGCCTGACGCCGCCGTGACCGTAACGCCAAGCGCCGCTGCGTCGGCGAACACAGCCGACATGGCGGCGATCGCCTGACCAGTCCAGCCGCTTTCGGGGCCGCCCCAGCTGATCGAGAGCACCGACGGTTTATTCTCAGTGTCGTGGACGGCTTGGCTGATCGCGTCGGCGAAGCCCTGGCTCGTGTTGGGAGCGAAGTACACCGCGAGCCGGGCACCTGGCGCTACGCCCCCCGCGACCTGGATGTCGAGCGCGACCTCGCCATCCGCACCGCTTCCGTCGCCCGGTGTGTTCGACGCGCCGTCGACCCCGATGGAGACGATGGACGGGATCGATCTCCCCATGGCGCCGAACGCCGCCGTGTTGTCGGCATCGGTGTAGCCGCCGCCTAGCTCGATGATGCCGATGCACTGACCCGCAGCCTGCCAGTCGCCCAGGCCGTAAAGTGCGGCGACCTCGGTCGGCAGGAAACCGCTTGGCGGATTTGCGCCGCGATGAGGCACGAACTTTGGAGTGGCGACGGGCGTCGTGTCGAGACCGAGCACGGCAAGGACGCGGTCCGCGACGTCGGCGGGTGCGCTGAGCGCACCCTCACGTTCGCGGTAGGTGACGCCTTCGTGCTCGTAGAGGTGCAGCTTCGTGCCGAACGCCGCCTCGATCACCGCAGCCGTACCACGCAGCTTCACCAGACGCCTCGCGGCATCCTCTGCGACGACCTCCAGACCAGCCTGCTCAGCAAACGCCCGAACCGCCACGAGGTTTGAGGCCTGCGTCGCTTCCCGCGTCTGCCGTAGCGTGGCGCGTGTATGGAAGGTCCCGTCCGCTGCAGCCGGCGGATCGCCCACCTCTGGTCGCAGGTACACGCTGACCGCGATCGCCTCATCGACAGCGGTGGGACCCGTCCGCGTCATGTTGCGGGGGGCAAGACGTTCGCTTCCGATGATTGGCTGACGCGTCGTGGACATGACCCGGCCCCCGCTATGTTAAAGCGTGCAACGCGTCGCCGCGCGAAAAGGCGCAGCCGCACTGCGCGCTTGTACAGGAATGCTTCTCGTTCTGACGCCGATCCGTACCGAGACATCCTCCCGATCTGTTTTACCGCCGAGCCCCCATTCAGTCTCCGATCGATTTGCGTCGCACCCGAGCTCTGCCGACAGGACCGAGATCGTCCATTTGACGAGCCATTGCCGCAACCATGGCGAGCACGCAGGTGTTCAGTCGCGATGCAATCCGATCTTCCCAGTCCCCTCGCCAGCTGGAGCGAGGCCCCGCGCGTTCGGCGCATGAACGACGTGCCCGTTCGAGGTGACGCGCGCTACGTGTTGTGCTGGCTGCAGCAGGCACTCCGTGCGGTGGACAATCCAGTAATCGACGCAGCCGTTCGGCTCGGCAACGAGCTCGGCCTGCCAGTGCTGGTCTATCACGGCCTGCGCGAGGACTATCCGTTCGCATCGGACCGCCTGCACCGCTTCGTGCTCGGCGCCAGCCGCGATCTGGGGATCGGATGTCGTGACCGGGGCCTTGCCTGCGTTCAATTCGTCGATCGGGCGGGCAAGCGCGAACCTGGCCTCGTCTACCGGCTCGCAGCCGACGCCGCTGCATTGATGCTGGAGGACCAACCCGCGTTTGTGGCGCAGTGGCAATCGGAACGCGTCGCCAAACGCAGCGGCGTCGCCGTCTTCGCTGTGAACGCCGCCTGCCTGGTTCCACCCGCGGCGCTCGACCAGGGCGTCGGTACGACATCCGCCTTCCGACGCCGGCACGAAAAGGCGCGTTCGGCTTGGTCTGCGATTCATGACGAGCAGACCGCGTCGCCGCCGTACGACAGCCCCGTCCCCTTCGATCCTGATCGGCTCGCCGACATGGGGGACGACGAGCTCGACGCGCTGATCGCATCCCTCGACATCGATCACGCGCTGCCACCGAGCGAACTGCTGCCCGGGTCCCGTTACGAGGCGCTGCTGCGGCTCGACCGTCTCAAACGCGAGGTGCTGCCCGCCTATGCGGCTGCGCGGAACAACGCCGCCCGGCCGGAAGGCGCTAGCACGCTGTCCCCATATCTGCATTTCGGCGTGATCGGACCGCGGGAGGTGATGGCGGCGATCGACACAGGCGAGGTCGCTGCCGACAGGCGCGAGAAGTTCGCCGACGAGCTGCTGACCTGGCGCGAATGGTTCCACTACAAAGCGCGAACCATGCGGGTACCCGAGAGCTACGCCCGCATCCCGAACTGGGCGAAGGCGCAGCTCGAGGCTCATGAGGGCGATCCCAGATCGGACCTCGAGACGCTCGACGCGCTGGTGCACGGCACCACACGCGACGAGACCTGGAACGCCTGCCAGAAGCAATATCTGATCGACGGCTGGATGCACAACAACCTGCGGATGTACTGGGCCAAGCGCATCATCGCCATGACGCCCGATCCACGCACCGGCTGGGCGACCGCCTGCTACCTCAACGATCGCCTGAGCCTCGATGGACGCGATCCCTCGACCTACCGCAATCTCGCCTGGGCATGGGGCGATGCCGCGCCAGGCTACCGCGACAACCCGATCTTCGGGATGGTACAGACCCGGACGGACCGTTCGATTCGCGAGCGTCCCGGAGGACCCGAGTGGTTGGCAAAGGCGGCGGCACGCGCCGCGCCGAAGCTGTCGGTGCCAGAGCAGGTGCCCGAGGATCCATACCTGACCGAGAGGCTGCCGATCTGATGCCGGAGCATCTTACCATTGGAGATGTCCGGATTGCATCCAGGCATCCTCGCGGTTCAAAGCCGTCGCACATGTTCCGCAAGTTCGCTCCCCTCCTGATCGTCGGGCTGGCGGGCTGTGTAGCCACATCGGCCCCGCCGCAGGTCGACGCACTCGCGCCAGGATTTGCGCCACTGGCCTTCTTCGACGGGCACACGGAAGGAAGAGGAGTGCTGCGCGTGATCGCGTCCAAGCCGCGCACCGTGCACGTCACCGGCACTGGCCGCTTGGGCCCTGATGGAGCGCTGAGCCTTGTTCAGCGGATCGATCAAGAGGGGAAACAGCCGCGAACGCGCACCTGGTCGCTGAAACCTAACAGATCCGGTGGTTATTCGAGCATGCTGAGCGACGCCACTGGGCCTGTACTGGTCGCGACCGACCGCGGGCGACTGCACATCCGCTTCAGGACCAAGGGCGACGTTCGGGTCGAGCAGTGGCTTGTGCTGGAACCCGGCGGACGCGTCGCACGCAATCACCTGGTGGCGCGCAAGTTCGGACTCCGGGTTGCGGTGCTGGACGAGACGATCACGAAGATAGACTAGCCCAATACCCGTCCAGAAGACGGGATGACGTGAGGATCGCCGATGTGGGCGAACAATGCCGAGAATTGGGCACGCACAGGGTCGCGGCGCTCACTGCGGTCTTTCGTCTCTCAAAACATGACGGACAAAGGCCTGTAGGTTTGGCTGCGCGGCGATGAAGGCTGGCGCCAAGGGCGGTAGATCGGCGCGGTTGAGCAACGCTCGGCGCAACGCCTCGTACTGGGTGTCTTCTGCTAGATCCTGAACGCCGTCGCATGCCCGAAGGCCTAAGGAGCGCAGGCGCTGCACGGACTCCAAGTCCGTCAGACCTTCCGGCCAACCGCCCCCAGTCGATCGGACGCCCTCATATCCCATCTTCTTGAACTCCACTGTATCAACTCAGCATGCGCCGTCTAACACAGATGAAAACGTGAAAGACATACCATGACATCAGATGGGCTACGCGCGTGGCGTGAGCTTGGTCGAAGTCTATCGATGGAAGTTGTAGCCAGTCCGCAAGAGATCGGCGGCATAGCCTACGTGAGCGGCATAAAATCGGCAGGCCTATACCGATACGGTGCCGCTGCCTCATCCACTTGATGCTCGTAGCGATTGTTAAAGTTGCCATTAGAATCGCGGCACGCACTTCCGTCAGAGTAGCGACCGCTGCACCGCAACTTGGGCAGCCACTTCGCCCATTCCAAGACGGCGGCGCATCTCTTCGGACGCGCTATACCGTACATCAACATCGCGGTCGCGCGCGAACGCAGACAGCGCATCGTCACTCAGCTCGTTCCAGGGACGCTTGCGATGGGGACCAGCCGGCACGCGTGGCAGCAAACCCGGCTGCTCGCTCCACGCAAGCAGCTGCTCGAGCGAAAAGGCGTTCAGCATGTCACGGAGATGGTGCGCGGTGACATAGGCGTCAGGCAGCGCGCGATGTGCGGGAAGCCCAATCGCCCGATCGAGGCCAATTGGCATGCGCTGATAGCGCGGCGCTGGTTGGAGAAGCCGGCGAGATGCGGCCAGGTCCGTAGTGCGCATTTCCAGGTGCAGATCCACCGTGCCCCGCCAGATAGTATCGGCGTACAAAAGCGCTGCTCGAACGTCGCACGGTGGGCAGCGAGCGCGAGCACCCCGCGAGTGGGCCGGAGTATCGGCGGCGCTACGTCCTTCCAGAACGGCGCACCCTCGACGTCCGCATCAACGATGTGGTGGACCGCCATCGTGTCGATGGAGATCGGCGCTCCAGGATTGACGAAGGCCGCCCCCCGCTCGTCGTTTAACGACCAGAGACCGTCCTCGCCCAGCACGACGTCCTGCCAACCGATCTCGCACACATTATGTGAGGACGGTCCAGACGTCTCTAAATCAATCACGCGGACGCGATTTAAACTGCATGCCATCCGGCTCATCATACGGCACGATTAAACCGCCGGCTGCGTTCCTGCAATGTTCTTCAATAGCAAACGGAGTCACCAAATTGGGCGTATACTGGGAACCGATGCGTGCAAACGGCGTGTATTTTGCGGCCTTGCGCTTTCGAGAGTGCGGCCGATCAAAACGACCTCGTCGTTTGCGGCGGTCGGGCTAAGCCGAGGCTCGGCGAGCTTGCAGTCTGGCCCCCGATCTCAAACATATTGCGATAATAGCGAAGCCTGCGCGTTCCAATCGAGCGGCCAATCAATATCAAGAAGCTTTTTTACCGTTAGCAGCTTTGGCTGTCGTCCTTCGACGATCGCGGTAGCGATCTCAGGCGAAAGCCACGAAAGCCTGACGAGTTTGGCGATGCGGTGGCGACAGCGTTGCTGGTCCGCAGCGATTACTCGGATCGAGCGATCTGGTGAATCCAGTATCAAATCACGGGCCGAACGCGCTTCGGCGAGCAAGGCGACCAGCTTCGCATCACGCTGAGGTGCCGAATGTCCGGCTTCGGCGAGCACAAGCTTGGTAGCCTTGCCCTCCCGGACTTTGGTAGCGCTGGCAGATAAAAGGATCGGATTGGGGTCATCTGGTCTGCTGGCTTCCAGTATTCGCGCCACCGCTATTCGATCGATCTCAATCGTGATTTCCTCCCGCGTCATCGCAATCGAAGTTATCAACTTTGCAAAAACCGCTCCCCTCCTCGCTGGATCACCGAGACGTTGAGCAGCATCGCTTGCGCGCTGAACCAGCGAGGCGATTGTGGCGGCAGCGTTACCCACGCCCGCGAGATTTGCTATCTCGCGATAGTCACGAAAGTAGGCGACTAACCGATCGATCACTGCTGCCTCGACATCCTGCGCCGGCATTCGCCACGCCTGTGGCGCGCCCGGTCGAAGCTCCGAGGCGTGGGTGACATAATAGCGGTAGCGCCGCCCGTTTTTAACGGCATGGCTTGGCGTCATCCGCCGGCCGTGACCATCGCGCAGGATCCCAGCGAGCAGGCTCGTGCTTTGGCTATTACGCGCCCGCCTACGGTTTACGCGATTATCGGCGATATGCTGCTGCACGCGCGTCCACAGCTCCTCGTTGATGATCGGCTCGTGCTCGCCGGCATGCTCGACATCCTTATGCACGACCTTGCCAATGTAGATCGGATTGGCGAGCAGATGAAACAGCACGCCGCGCTCGAACGGGATACCGCCGACGACGCGCCCTCCGACCTGGCGCTGTTTTGTGCGGTATCCAGCGGCGCGAAGTTCTTCGATGACCTCGCGCCCCGACCCAAGCTCTGCGTACCGCGTAAATATGTGCCGAACCGATCTGGCCTCCGCTTCATTGATGATCAGCTTGCGATCTTTGACATCGTACCCGATCGGCACCGGGCCGCCCATGAACATGCCTTTGCGCTTCGAAGCCGCAATCTTGTCTCGGATCCGCTCGCCGGTCACCTCGCGCTCAAACTGCGCGAAGCTCAGCAGTACGTTGAGTGTCAAACGACCCATGCTGGTGGTGCTGTTCAGCGACTGGGTTACCGAAACAAAAGACGCACCCTTTGTATCGAGCACTTCGACGATGCGGGCGAAATCCGTCAATGCGCGCGTCAGACGGTCGACCTTGTACACGACGATGGTGTCGACTTTGCCCGCGGCAATATCAGCAAGCAGCCGCTTGAGGCCGGGCCGCTCCATATTTCCGCCGGAGTAGCCGCCATCATCATAGCGGTCTAAAACCTCAATCCAGCCTTCGTGCCGCTGGCTAAGAATATAGGCTGATCCGGCTTCGCGTTGGGCATCCAGGCTATTGAACTCCTGCTCGAGCCCCTCATCGGTACTCTTGCGAGTGTACACCGCACAGCGGACAACCTTCTTTTCATCCATGGATGCCGACCCCAAAGAATCGCGGGCCTGACCACGCCACGCCAGTCACTTCACGTGCGATTGCGGAAAGTGAGCGATACAGGCGGCCATCCCACAGCATGCCGTCACCGGTCGCCTGAACATCGATCGTGCGGCCGTTCCACTCACGAACATACCGGGTTCCAGGCGCGACCACGGCAGCAACTTTGCCGCCACTGGCCAGGGCACGCGCAACCGGTGCAGCCATCTTGCCGAATGCCTGTTCCTGCAGCCGGTACGCTATACCTCGGCGCAACAATTCGGCGGCGATCCGGGGCGGCTCGGAGCGATACACCCGGCGCCACTCAGCCGGCAGATCCGATGCGGGCAGCGTGAGGAGCGTCGTCAGCAGCTCAGCCGTTTCCGCCATGATCAAGCCACCACCGAAATCGAATAGCAGGTGATCCCGTCACGCTTAGCCTTTGCGATCGCATAGCCCTTCTTGCGCAAGCCGGTCAGGACGGCTCGCGTCGTGTGCGGAAGCCAGCCGGTCGCGACTACGAGGTCATCGAGAGTAGCCCCCTCGCCCCGCATGAGCAGCTCAAGCACGGCCCCAAGCTTGCTGAACTTCTTCGCGGTCGAAAGTTCGGCCCGCACTTCGTCAACCGCTCCAGGTGCGGCCACGACGCCGATTGCTACCAGACCGGCATCGCAGATGCGGAGCCCGTATCGCTGTTCTCCGTCCTGAGACCATGCCCGGCTCACGTCACTGACAACAACCTTTTCGATTAGGCCGCGCGAAAGGAGGGCGCCGATCGACTTCTCGAGCGCAGCGCGGGGCGCGGTAATCGATGTCGGAAGCGGCAGCACGTTCGCATCCGGTCGCTGTGCGGCGTGCGACAGCAGCACACGTTGTGTATCACTAAGTTTTATCATGAAAAGGTCCTTGCAAGCAGGATCGACATCGCGTCGCTCCCACCGCCCAGAGCCTCGCCAGTCATACTGATCGAGGCGGCAACCGACTGTTGGCTGCGTTATCTAGGAGCACCAATGCTCCGTTCGCGCTCGAAGTCGACTTGATTGTGCCGCGACCGGAAAGCCGATTGTGGACGTTTCACGTATTTGCGACTGTGTCGCCGCAGGAGGCGCATACCCGACATTAGTAGCAGGGATAGGAACGACGGCTTCCACCCAACTTCGGCAGTTCACGATCGACGGAGCGGACGCCTGCCGCCCCGAACCGGGCCGTCGGTTTTCGGCCCGGACAGCGAACTGGCCAGAAACGCCCATTTGCAGTCAAGCCGGCGATGCTTGCGTGAAGATTTCACCGCCAATTAGACGAAGCCGTACTCGCCGTCGGACCAGCTACTGCTCGCACTGCTGTTTCCGTCCCACATTTCGCCATCGACAAACAGGATCGGTGCACCGCCGATTGGCTGATCATCCCATCGCTGGCGCTGGCCGGCCCAGATCAGAAGCTGGGACAATGCATCGACTTGGTCGTCATGGCGGCCGGACGGGAAGGCCAGCAGCTCCTGCTTGAATTCGGCAAGCCAGCTGGCTTCGGTAGGCAGGAGCAGCTGCCCGCCCTCGATCATCGCGCTAACGCCGGCGAGGCGGGTCTTCTTGTCGGCCTCGGGCTTGCGCGCGATTGGCTGCGGCACGCCGCGCGGGCTCTCGTTGAGCAACGTCTGGTAGAGCTGCGTCCCGCTCGCCTGATCCTCAATCAGCATAATGTTGGCGCTATGGTGCTGCGCCAGGCTGATCGCGGCGCGACGCAGGTCCGGGAACTCGACCTTGCGCCGCCAGACATTGAGCACGAACACCTCGTTCTTGACGAGACGGGCGGTAATACAGACCGACCAATCGTTGAGCAGGCCGTTTTTCGATGCCGTATCCCAGCTCTGCACAACCCGACCCCAGTCCGGCACGCTGTCATAGCTCTTGAGCCATTCGGCGCGAATCATGTTGCCCCGGGCGGGCACAGGGTCCTGCTGGTACTGAGCCTGGAACAGCGCGGAACCGATACTGCGCTTCTCCCGCAGCAGCTCCTCCGTCGAGTGCCGTGCGGCGTGGAGCGCCTCACCGGTGAGGCGCGTGTAGCTACGCTGGCGCGTGAGCGGAACCGTGACCTCGTCTGTTGCGATCGCGGGCAGGCTCAGCTCGTGCCATTCTCCGCTCTCCAGCAGCATCCCTGCGAGGTCATATTGGTGCAGCCGCTGCATGACGGTAATGATCGCGCCGCGCTTTTTGTCGTTCAGCCGCGACGCGAGCGTGGCGTAGAACCACTCGTTGACGCCGTCGCGAACGGTATCGGACATCGCATCGTCCGGCTTGATTGGATCGTCGATGACGATGATGTCGCCACCGCGGCCGGTCAGGGTGCCGCCCACCGACGTCGCGAGCCGCCCTCCGCCGCGCGTCGTCTCGAAATCGTGCACGGCCGAGCGAGTCGAGGCGATGATCGTGTGCGGGAACAATTCCCTGTACCAGCCGGACTGCATTATCGAGCGGCAGTCGCGCGCATGCTTGGCGGCGAGCTCGCTCGAATAGCTGACGCACACGAAGTTGAGCCGCGGATCCCGTCCCAGGCACCAGGCGACCCAGGCAACCGAGATCATGATCGATTTGAGATTGCGTGGCGGCAGCGTCACCAGCAGCCGCCGGCAGCTGCCGTCACGCACGCGGGTCAGCTCATGCGCGATCGCGTCGAGATGCCAGTTGGGCTCGAGATCCGCGCCCCCACTAATGTGCGGAAAAGCGCTAATCAGGAACGACACGAAATCCGACCGGATCAGCTCGACGATCACGGCGTGCGGATCGTCCGCACGCGACAGGTCACTCATCGCCCGCACCTCCCGTCCCGGTGGTCTGGCCCAGCATGTGCTGGATGATCAACCGGTCGGTGTCGCTCAGCTCCCTGGCTGTGGTGCGCTCGTCCTCAAAGCCGAACGCATCGATCACAAGCGTCAGCAGCTTGTCGGCAGCGGCGATCTTGCCCTTGGCGGCCTGAGCCGCGAGCGACTTCAGGACGACCCGAAGCGTGCGCATCCGCCTAGGCTTGCCGTTGACCGTGATCGTCAGCTGCTCGTTAATCACGGCAAGCAGCTCGCTCTTCAGTCCCTTAGCGCCTTGGGGGCGGCCACGCGGGTTGCCGGAGCGCCCCGGCTTAAACTGGTGCTGCCGAGGCGGCCGACGATAGCCAACGCGCTCCTCGTTCTCACCAACTTCACTAGGCTCGCTGTCGGCGCGCTCGATCTTATTATCAGCCACGGCTCACCTCCTCAGCGCGACGCTCGGTCGCGACCTCATTCCAGCTGCGCCCGTCGCCGAGCACGGGCGTGTGGCCGGTCGCCTCGCCCAGCCGGCGAAGCGCCGTATCGACATAGAGCGGGTCGAGCTCGAGTCCGGCGCCCACCCGTTTTGTCCGATGCGCCGCGATCAAGGTCGTACCTGACCCGCTGAACGGATCGAGGATCAGGTCGCCGCGATGCGAGCAGTCGAGGATCGCGTCCGCTACCATTGCGACCGGTTTCACCGTCGGGTGGTCCGCCAAATCCTGAGCGCGGCCCTTGCGGAAGGTGTTGGCGCCGGCAAAGCTCCAGACGTTGGTGCGATAGCGCCCCTTCTCACCGAGCCCAAAGCTGTTGATGTGGCGTTCGTTGCCCGACTTGAAGATGAAGACGAGCTCGTGCTGCGAGCGGTAGAACGTACCCATGCCGGCGTTGTCCTTCACCCATACCGCCAGCTGCTTGAACGTCGTGTAGACGCCGTCGCTCGCGTCCATCATCTCGCGGACGTGCCGCCAGTCCATGCAGTGGTAGTGGATCGAGCCATTCCCCGAGAAGCCGACGCAGTGACGAAACACCGTGCGCAGGAAGCTGGTGAACTCAGGGCTGGTCATCTCGCCCGAGGCCTCAGCAAACTCGCGGTGCTGCACCTGTCCCAGCCCGGACACGTTGCCGGCGATGGGCACGTTGTAGGGCGGATCCGCGAACACCATCGTCGCACGGTCGGCCCCGAGCAGCGCCTCGTAGCTGGCGCGATCGCGCGCGTTGCCGCAGTACAGGCGGTGCGGGCCGACGCTCCACAGATCGCCGGGGCGGCTCACAGCAACCCCGGTCGGATCCGGCAGCTCGACCGGCTCTTGTGCGGTCGCCGGCTCGGCGCCGAGCTGGACGTCGAAGTCACCGAGGCTGAACCCGGTCAGCCCAAGATCGTAGTCCTGCTCATACAGGAACTCGAGCTCTGCGCTGAGCAGCGCGTCGTCCCATTCGGACAGGTCGCCCAGCCGGTTCTCGGCGAGCGCAAAGGCACGGCGGTCGGCCTCGGTCATGAACCGGGCGCGGATCACCGGCACCTCGGTCAACCCGATTAGGCCGGCGGCGGCCCAGCGCCCCGCCCCGGCGACGATGAGCGAGGCATCGTCAGCAATGATTGGAACCACGAAGCCGAAGCGCTTTATTGATCCGCCGATCTGATGCAGCTGCTTGTCGCTGTGCTTTCGCGGGTTCTTCGGGTTTGGGTGCAGCGAAGTGCGCGGCACCATCTCAATGCGAGGATGGTTCGTAAGCTCGGTCATTCGGGTGCTCCTGCGAAGGGAACATCCCTACTGACGACCAATCAGCGCTTATGCGAAACCAAAATTGGGGTCGGCCCGAATGCGGCGAATACTTTCCTCGCGACCAGGCAACAGCGAGGCGTCGAGCGCATGGATCGGGCTGGACCTGAACAGCTCCATGAGGTGACCCTCGGCCGGCTCCGGCTTGCACCTGACCGTGTCGATCATGTTCATGATCGCCGTCGTGGTGGTGTGTTGAGAGTCGATGCCCCGCAACAACAGGTCGATCGCGCGGGTACCCGCGCAGTTAGGCGTCGGGCCTCGGCCGCCATTGTTCTTATTGCGCGCTATCGTGAGCCGGAGGCCGAGCGTCGGCTCGATCAAGCCTACCAAGGCGCGTACCGCTGCTTCAAGCGCGATGTCGGTCCTGCGCCCAGGCGCCGGCTGATAATGCCGGGCGCAGGCCCCGGCTGCCTGGCGCACACGGGCGATGATGTCGGCGGGCTCGCCTACCGGATCGAGTACCCAAGCCGCATCGCCGGGCTCAAGATAGGTCGTAAGCTCGACCATGAACTCCGGCGCCATCGCCTCCAGAACGACTTGGACGTCTTCGCCGTCGCGCAGCAGCTTGAGGAGCTGTTTGTGGCGTCCGGGGTCGCCCCAATAGGCCTGGGTCGAGCGGTCGGCCGCGAACGCTTCCGCGATAGCACTAAGCTGCTTCTCAGTATCGGATGGCAGCTCACGCGCGCCGGCGGTCAGCGAACCTATCGCGCACGCGACCAACCCGACAGGCACGTCGAAGTTATGCGAGGCGGTCGGCGCAAAGGAGACGACTGTAAGAAACGGCTGCAACAGCTCAGCTTTGACAATCCTGGCCACGACGCTCTCCTGATATCAGCTGAGCTAATCCCTGTTCCCACCCTAGCGTATTTGCTTATCCAAGTGTCGAAAATGTGCGGTTCTTTGCCCGCCAGGTCCCGCATCCTCGACCGGAAAAGAGGATGATCCCTGTATTGTCCCTGCAGAACAGGGAAATTTGACGCGAGACCGGTTCGCTCAGGACTGCGTGGCGCACCACTTCCGGTTAAAACCGGGCACCATGGTCATAGCGGCATCGCCGGACCGTATGACCGCGCTTTCAAGCGCCGCTGTGCTGCCTTGAATGTGGATGGCATGGTTGTCCACGCTGATGCTGTCGATCAGCAGCTTGACATAGGCTTTTCGCAGCGCCGAATTCCCTCCCTTCAGTTGCTCGCAGATCAGCTTGCCAAATTTGACGATAGTCTCCTCGCTGATGCGTTGCGGTCCTCGTTCGAGCTGAAGGTTCAGGCTGCGCTCGCTGGCTTCCAGTTGTACGACGTTTTGACGGTGCTGGGCGAGCCGCTCGGCGAACAGCGGATCCCTGGGCGACATCAGGCCTTCCTCAAGCATCTCCAGCAATCTTCGTATGCGCGTTTCCGCTGCGACTTTCTCCCGCCTGACACGATTGAGATCCTCGTGTCGCTGCGCATCCGCCAAATCGGATTTCTCAAGCACGGCCTGCAGCAATTTGAGGAGCCGATCACGCTCGAGGATACGATCTGTCAGAACCGACAAGACGATGCTGTCGAGTTCATCCTGGCGGATCGCGCGCGTCTCACAGCGCCCGGCACCACCGGTCAGCTTCGCATTGCATGCATAGTAGATGTATTGTCCGGACTTGCCGGTACGGATCGTCATGCCGGCTCCGCAGCCAAGTGCGTTGCACCTCAAGATACCGGTCAGCAGCGTCGGGCCGTTGGTGACCCGCGGCGGCGTTACCTTGGGAGCGGCCCTGGCACGCCGAGCTGCGACCTCCGCGATGATCTGGGGCGAGACGATTTCCGGACATGGTATGACAATACTTTCCTCAATCGAGGGCGTCCGACCTTTGCTGTCGGCCGTCCGATCAAGATATTTGCCACCATAATGCTGACGCGTAAGAATGCCGTCGACGCTGCTGTAAAAGAATTCGCGGCCGCGGTTCCGGTATCCCAGCGCATTCAGGTGCTCGGCAATTGCCCGAGTGCCCATCGGGGTGCCGTGCAGGCCATTCCGCGCCAAGCCGTAGATCAGCCGCACGACAGCGGCTTCCTCCTCCACGATGAAGAGCTTGCGGCGCTCTTTGCGCCCCTCGACCGCCACGGTGCGAGCCTGATAGCCGAAAGGCACCGGTCCGCCGTTGAAATACCCTGCCTGCGCATTTCCGCGCCTATCCCGACGCGTGAAGATGGATGCGTCGAGGGCGTACTTTTCGTTCATGACGCCGATCATGCTGCGCATGAGCCGACCGTTGGCGTCATCGCCAAATTCCTCGGTCAGAGAAATGAGGCGAACGCCAGCCTGCTCGAGTTTGTACTCGCTGGTGACTTGCGTCAGCAGCCGCCTGGCGAAGCGTGACAAGGCGTAGACATAGATGATGTCCACCGGTCGCTCCGGGCTGATCGCGTCGGCCAGCATGGCATCGAACTGGCGACGCTGGAGCTTGCGACCGGAGACGTTCAGCTCCTCGAACATCTCGATCATTTCGACGCCGTCACGTCTCGCCCGCTCCCTGATCGCGCCGATCTGCGCCGCGATGCTCGCGTTGTTACCGTCCTCGTCGTCGTTGCTGACCCGGACATATCCATAGGCGCGCAGCGGGCGGCTCATGTTCTTTCATCCTGCAATTGGTGTCCATGCTGCTCGGCAGCGATCTTATCCTCTCCGCTAAACAGATTGATCAGGGCCTCGCCGAGCGCGCTGACAATTAGATCGACCTCGCCGGGCAGAAGCGCAATTACCGGCGGGAGGTCGACGATAACCTCACGCGAACACTCGGCTCCAGCCTGTCGAGCGAGCGCGTGGTTCGCAGGAACAGATGGCGCCGGCGGCATGGTGGCCGAGTGGTGCTATCTTGCTTAGCTGTTTGCGGTCCACCTACCCCGAAAATGAACAATGCTCGCCGCCTCGATCTTTACCAGCGGAATGACAGAAGGACCCACATGCGGTCGTTCGCGGCTCGTTTTCGGCTTCCCAACTCCGGTCACCCGTTCATGTTGCTAGAACGTCCGGTTTCAGGCGTTCGAGAACGGCCGCGGAACGGCTCGAGGTGGTGGAAAGCGGACATTCAACGTTCCTGCGTTCGATCATCGATGCGTAGGAGCGGTTGCGATACGTTCGGTCCGATCATAGCATCCGAAGACCAACATAGGGGGGATCAATGCTGTGTCGTTCAGTCGCATATTACTGCATGCTGTCGTCGTCGTGGCAGCGTTGATGCCCATGTCGATCTCGGCGGAACCGCTCGGCAGGATCACCGGCGTCGGTGGCATTTTCTTCAAAAGCAAAGACCCGAAAGGCCTCATGACATGGTACCGCGATGTCCTTGGGATCAAGGTTGAGGCGTGGGGTGGGGCATTGCTGCCGTATAACGCCCCAAAGCACCCACCCGCGTTGACCCTAAACGCGTTCAAGGAAGGATCCGACTATATGGAGCCCTCAAAGCGCGAGTTCATGCTGAACTTCGCCGTCGACGATCTTGCGGCGTTCCTCGATCAGCTGAAAACCAAGGGTGTTCCCATTCTTAGGCGCGACGACAACGATGCCAGCGGCAAGTTCGCGTGGATCGTTGATCCGGACGGGACGAAGATCGAATTGTGGGAACCGAAAGCCGAGCCTGGGTCAAGGTAGGCCCGGCCATTGGATCGTTGATTGAAACGTCCACAATTGGGCGCCTGCGGAAGGTCCGGTGTTGGTCGGTCGACGTGGAATAGCTGCCCTTCCCTGTCCTTAGATGCAACGACCCAGAACCAGACGCTCGACAGCCAAGTTGCGGTACCCAGAAGCGGTCGCTCGTTCAGCCAAGCTGCTATCGTCGGCCGTGGCTCTGCCTTGCGTTCTGCCAATGAACTGCACGGCCAGCCTTCTTCCTGGGGCCGCTGTCCTATGTGGTGATCACAATAGCCTGCTGCATGGCGCCTGAACGCCAGCTGGGCGGTAATGGCCTGTACCCGAGCGGACGCGCTCAGCATGAAGCTTTGCAAGTTCCAGATGAGCGCTTCGTGCGCAGGTGCTTTCGGCGAACCGAGCTCGATCGAGCTCCTGTTTCGTCCGCACTCGGTGATAGTCTCGATCCAACTGGAAGTCGTCAGCCTGCGAGATCAGCATCATATGCTCCTTCGTACAGACCCGCTGCATGCAGGCGAGCAAGGCTCGGGAGCACGACCTGCCCCCTACTGAAGACGACTAAACTTTCGCGGCGTAGGCGCTGAAGCACCCGGTTTACGTGAACCGAGGTCAGCCCCAGGACGTCGGCGAGTTGCTCCTGCGTCAGTGGGCAGGCGAACGTCCCGTCCTGAGCCATACCAACCTGACCCAGTCGGGCATGAAACTCTGTCATCAGATGGGCGAGGCGACCGAAGGCATCGCGGCGACCCAGGCTGACGAGCCGAGAGCGAAGGAGGCGGGCCTGTTCCTCCCGCACCGACTCCCAGCGATGCCGAAGCGAGGGTGAGTCCCGCCCGGTCACGATCTCTCTTCGCATCACCGCCATCTGGACACGTCCGCACGCACGGAACTCGTGGCCGATGCGGTCGGCTGACGTCGGCGGCTCGACGAACTCGCCAGGCAGCAGCAGGTCCGTGATCTGGCGGCTGCCGTCTGGCAGGACCTGAGCCCGGGATACCCAACCGTTGAGGATCAATCGGAGGTCGGGAGATGATCTTGAAGGAGCGTAAAGGTTGCTACCGTTCCCCAACACAACTTTCTCGACAACCGATCCGCGAAAGGCGCGGCGGTCGTCCTCACTCGCCGGACCAACAGTCGCGGTCCGAGCGAAGTAGACCTGGCACGCCTCTTCCGTCTCACTACGCTGAGCTGCGGAGAGACCTGTTGGTACCGGGCCGAGTCCGGGCCGTCGCTGTGCGGATTGCACCAAGGTCTGGGTCTGCATCACTTGTTCCGCCGCTTTTGAAGATGCGACGTTAGTGAGGCCGACTCATTCCAACCTGCATACGGACGATCCCTAGGTAGGCTTGCGCGGGCTCCGCCGCCCGCCAGCAGTTGGCGCGATGCCCGCGCTCAGTGCGATCTGCAGCAGCTCCGTCAGGTTGCTGGCGTTCAACCGATTCATCACCTGCGCGCGGTGCAGTTCTACCGTTCGCGGACTGATGCCGAGTTTTTGACCGATCGACTTGTTTGTCCCACCTTCGACGAGGCCGACCAACACTTCGCGTTCGCGCGGAGTGAGCCGCGCCACGCGAGCACCCGCATTCTCGTCGCGCGTGGTCGGCCGCACCGTGCCGACGCATTCCGCAACGGCGCTCGCGAGCTTGGGGCCAAGCGACGCCTCGTCGTTGAGGACGACATAGTCGATCGCACCAGCCTTCATCGCCGCGACGGCCGCGGTGACGTCGGCGCCGGGCGCGTCCAGAACGATCGTCGGCAACGTGACGGAGCGCGCCTTCAGTTCGCGTGGGACCGCGAGCCCCTCATTTCTTTCGCTGCGGAGATCGACTAGCACGCATCCCGGCGTAAGCACCGGTGCCATGTCGAGAAAGGTGTTGCTGCTGTCGAATGTCCGGGCGCGGTGGCCGAACCCGCGGACGAGCGAAGCCAACTTCCGTCCCTCTGCCGGCCTGGCACTGACGATGTAGACCTGCCGCACGTCCTCCTGGGTCAGATCTTCGGTGATCCCGCCGATCCGCGTCACCGCGGCATTCTCGTCGGGGATCGGGAAGCTCGTATCGCGGAGCCAGCGGACGGCGCCGTCAGCAGGCCGGACGATGCGGTATTCGAACTGAACGACCTCCCCGGATCGAACGCTGGCAAGGGCGTGAGCGACCTGCTGCCGGTCGTCGGGATGAACATCCTCTATCCACTCGGCGACTTCTATAGATCCCTCTTCGCAGGGCACGCCCCATATCCGCTCGAAGGCGGCGCTGCGGTAGATGATCTTCTCAGCCGCCGTATCGACGATCCAGATCAGGTTGCTGCTGTGTGCCGCGAAGCTGCGGAACTGCGCTTCGCTCGCGCGGACCGCCGCTTCGTTGCGGCGCTGCTCGGTGACGTCGATCGCGGCACCGATGAAGCCAGTCGCCTCGCCATTCGAGAAGGTCGTGCGACCCGATGTGGCGATGTGCCGCAGGACCCCGTCGTCGTGCCCGATCACCCGGTACTCGATATCGTACCGCCCGTCGCCGGACGGATCGACGCAGGCGTCGATGGCACTTCGGACTCGGGGCACGTCGTCGGGATGAATGCCACTCTCGTAGACGGTCATGTCGACGGCAGCATTGGGCGCCAATCCCCACATGGCCCGCAGGCGCTCGTCCCAATCGAGCGTTCCGGTGACAGGATCCCACGAATAGACGCCGAGGCCGACCAGCTCGCTCGCGGCGCGCAGGCGCGCCTCGCTGGTGCGCAGGGCCTCCTCGAACGCGCGCCGCTCGCTCGTATCGCGCGATACCCCGACGACCAGCTCGACAGCGCCGTCATCCGCCCTGACGGGCCCCCAAAGAAAAGCGAAGTAGGCGGCCCGGCCTGTCGGGCTGCGAAAGAACACTTCGTCCTCGACAGTGACCCCGTCCCGGAGGATCAGGTCAATGTGTCTGTTCAGCCGGTCCGCCAAGTCCGCAGGGTAGTTGAGGTCTGCGAAGGTCTTGCCCAGCATCTTGTCCGCCGACAGGCCGAATAAGGCCAGCATCGCTGAATTGGCGTAGACGAAGCGCCGCTGCGCATCGAAGGCGTAGACGAAGTCGGGGATCGACGAGAGCGTCGCTTCGAGGAAGCGCGATTGGCTGGCAAGCTCGGCCCCCGCCGCCTCGATCCGCTCGGTGGCCCGCTTGAGGTCGTCCACGTCCTGGACGACGACGATCGCCTCGTCGGCATCCTCGTCTTCGCGCCGAAAGGGAACGGCGCTGACGCGCATCCAGCGCTCGGCGCCGAGTTCTCCCTCGTAGAGGAAGTCGATCCCCGGCATTACCGACTCGCCGCGCAGTGCACGGGCACCAGGAAAGTCACTCGGTTGGATTGGCGCGCCATTGGCATCGAAGGCATGCCACCGCCGCGACGATGCCGGCGCCGCGGACGGAAGGCGGGTCAGGCCAACATAGTCGCGCATCCGCTGGTTTGAGTGGATAAGATTCCCGCTCCGGTCATAAACGCCGACACCGAGCGGCAGGTTCTCCAGCAACGAGGTCAGCAGCTGCTGCTGGTCGCGCAGCGCGCGCTCCGCCTGTTTCCGGTTCGAAATGTCGGTAGTGAAGGTGGCTGCACCGATCAGCTTGCCGCCGCCATCGCGCACCACGAAAGCCGACCAGCGCACATCGGTCTCCCGAGCAGGGTCGGTGAAATGGCGAAAGCACAGCTCGCCCTCCCAATGTCCGTCGCGCAGCATCGCTGGCAGTCCGACATTTTCGATGATCACGCGGTCCTTCGGAGTGAAGAAGTCCGGGATGGCGTAGTCGGTAATTTCTGCCTCGACGGACAGACCGACCATCGCGCGTCCGGCTGCGTTGAGAAAACACGGGCGCATTTTCGTGTCACAGATGCCGACGAACGTCGTCGCTTGTTCCACCACGGCCGCAGCGAGCGCGGCGAAAGCAGCTCCGTTGTGGTTCGACCCCACCGATGGTGGCGTGACGTCCGGCATCGTGCCGGCCCTCCCAATCAAATGCCGGCGCACCGGCAACGACAGAGACCCTCGGATAGTTCCGTAGGGATCGTCCGCATGCCGGCCAAGAAGAAGGGCTGCGAGGGAGGGGCCGCTAACTCGAGGAGCCCCACATGAAAGCTTTGGTCTGGCACGGCAAGGAAGACGTCCGGTACGATACGGTGTCCGATCCCGAGATCGAGCATCCCCGCGATGCCATCATCAAGGTGACGAGCTGCGCGATCTGCGGCTCAGACCTTCATCTGTTCCACAACCTCATCCCCGCGATGCTGCCGGGCGATATCCTCGGCCATGAGTCGATGGGCGAAGTCGTCGAGGTCGGCAGCGCCGCCAAGGGCAAGCTCAAAAAGGGCGACCGCGTGGTCATCCCCTTCACCATCGTCTGCGGCGAGTGCGACCAGTGCCGCCGCGGCAACTTCTCGGTCTGTCAGCAGACCAATCGCAAGGGGGAGCTGGGCGACAAGGCGTTCGGACACCGGACGGCCGGCCTGTTCGGCTATACCCATCTGACCGGCGGCTATCCGGGTGGGCAAGCCGAGTATCTGCGCGTCCCCTTTGCGGACACCACGCACGTCAAGGTGCCCGACGGAATCGACGACGAGAAGCTGCTGTTCCTGTCCGACATCCTGCCGACCGGCTGGCAGGCCGCCGTCCAGGCCGACATCCAGCCGGGCGACACCGCCGCGGTGTGGGGCTGCGGTCCGGTCGGCCAGATGACGATCCGCTCGGCCATCCTGCTCGGCGCCGAACAGGTGATCGCGATCGACCACCTTCCCGAGCGGCTGTCGATGGCGGCGGCTGCCGGCGCGATCACGATCAACTTCGAGAAGGAAAGCGTCGTCGAGCGGCTAAACGAGCTGACCGGCGGCAAAGGGCCGCACAAGTGCATCGATGCGGTCGGCGCCGAGAGCCACGTCTCCTCCGGTCAGCCAGACACGATCCTCGACCGCGCCAAACAGATGGTGATGATGGAGAATGATCGCCCGCACGTGCTGCGCGAGATGATCTATGTCTGCCGGCCCGCTGGCGTCATCTCGATCATCGGGGTCTATACCGGCCTGGTCGACAAGATCCCCATGGGCCAGGCGATGAACAAGGGCCTGACCTTCCGTATGGCGCAGGCGCATGTGCCGCGCTGGACGGGCGACCTGCTACGCATGATCGAGGACGGCAGGATCGATCCTTCCTTCGTGATCACCCACAAGGTCGACCTGTCGCAGGGGCCCGACATGTACCGCACCTTCCGCGACAAGGCGGACGGCTGCGTCAAGGTCATGCTCCGCCCCTGATCACTCCCCCGCAATCGAGGTGCTACCCATGCCACTCACCAACCTCACGCACATCGCTCGCTCCGAGGGCGATCCGACCATCGAGCGCAAGGGCCCAAGCTCGCTCACCGGTGCCGATCGGCTGGCGCGCGCGCTCGGCTGGTTTTCGATCGGGCTCGGCATCGCCGAGCTGGTCGCGCCCGGCCGGATCGCACGATCGCTCGGCCTCGAGGACAAGGAAGGCCTGATCCGGGCCTATGGCGCGCGCGAACTGGCGAGCGCCGTGCCGACCCTGTCGGTGGACAAGCCGATCGGCCTTGCCGCGCGGATCGGTGGCGACGCGCTCGATCTCGGCACGCTGGCGACCGCGCTGCGCCGCGACAATCCCAAGCGGCACAATGCGGCGATCGCAACGATGCTGGTCGCGGGCATTACCCTGCTCGACATCGCGGCCTACTCCGGCGTGAAGGCGGCGCACCGCCGCCCGCCCGGCAGCGACAAGGACTATTCCGACCGCAGCGGCCTGCCACGTGGAGCGCAGGTGTCACGTGGGTTGGCCCGCGAGGACTTCCAGATCCCGCCGGACTACCGGGCCGAAGGGACGGTCGCAGACGCGTTGCCCGCCCAGGTCGCGTGACGGCAGCCAGCCTCCGGCCCCCTAGCAGATGAGGTAATCCTATGGACGCTGATGCATCCGAGACAACGCTGGACGCGGCGGCCCGCGCTGCGGTCACGATCGGCAGGCCCGCCGAAGATCTGCGTGCCTTGTGGCTCCGACCGGATACCCAGTCACGCATCTGGGCGCATTTCGCGGAGGTGACGGCGTCGGACGCACGCTCGGCTGAATGGCTGGCCTACGGCCCCGCGGGCGGGGAGTATCGGTGGCAGACCAAGACGGACGACAGCCGGCCGGACGAGCTGCGCTGGTCAACGCTCGACGGCGCCGACGTGGCGAACGCGGGCTCCCTCACCTTCCTGCCCGCGCCCGGCGATCGCGGTACCGAGCTGCACCTGGACGTGCGCTTCGATCCACCGGCGCGCGCGCTCGGCAAGGCCGTTAGCAAGCTTTTCCACATCGTGCCGCGTGAGATCGTGCTGAAGGCGCTTTACCGTTTTCGCGCCCTGGCCCTCACCGGCGAGATCCCGACCACCGATCCCCAGCCGGCCGCCCGCAACGGCGGCACCGACAGTTAGGAGCAGGCCCGATGCGCGCACTCTGCTGGAACGGCGTGAACGACCTCCGCGTCGAGACGGTCGCCGACCCTGAGATCCTGAACCCCAAGGACGTGATCCTGAAGGTCCGGCTGTCGACCACCTGCGGGTCGGACCTGCACCTGATCGACGGCCTGATCCCGACCATGAAGGCCGGCGACGTGCTCGGTCACGAGTTCATGGGTGAGATCGTCGATGTCGGGCGTGAGGTGACCAATGTGAAGAAAGGCGACCGCGTCGTCGTTCCTTCCTTCATCTCCTGCGGCCAATGCTGGTACTGTCAGCACGACCTCTTCTCGCTGTGCGACACCACGCACCCCAAGCCGGAGTTGCAGGAGCCGCTGCTGGGCTATCCCACCGCCGGCATCTACGCCTACTCACACGCCTTCGGTGGCTATGCCGGCGCGCACGCCGAGTACGTCCGGGTGCCGTTCGCCGACACAGACTGCTTCGTCGTGCCCGACGGCGTGCCGGACGAGGCCGCGCTGTTCATCTCGGATGCCGCGCCGACCGGCTTCATGGGCGCGGACTTCTGCGACATCCAGCGCGGTGACGTGGTGGCGGTCTGGGGCTGCGGCGGCGTTGGCCTCATGGCGCAGCAAGGGGCGATGATCCTCGGCGCCGAACGCGTCATCGCGATCGACCGCTACCCCGAGCGGCTCGCCCAAGCCGCGGCGTTCGGCGCTACCACGCTCGACTACACGCAGGTCGACGTGGTCGAGGCGTTGAAGGAGCTGACCGGCGGGCGCGGCCCGGACGGGTGCATCGACGCGGTCGACATGGAGGCGGGCGGCACCGGGCTCCAGCACGCCTATGATCGCGTCAAGCAGGCGCTCTATCTGGAAACCGATCGCGGCGACGCGCTCCGCCAGGCCATGCTGGCGGTCCGCAAGGGCGGTATCCTCTCGATCCTCGGCGTCTACGGCGTGATGGACAAGTTCCCGCTCGGCCTGCTCATGAACAAGGGCGTCACCGTCCGTACGGCCCAGCAGCATGGCCAGGCCTATGTGCCGCGCCTGCTGGAATACGCGCAGCGCGGCGAGCTGACGCCCGCCGCGTTGGCGACCAACCGCTTCTCGCTCGAGGACAGCCCGACGGGCTACCGCATGTTCAAGCACAAGGAGGATGGCTGCGTGCGCGCGGTGTTCAAGCCATGACCCTCGAACAGATCGTCGGGGCGGCGCTGATGCTGCTCTTCCTCACCGACATCTTCCTCACCGTGCTCTACGCGCGGGCAGGCACCGGCCTTTTGGCACCGCGCTGGAACCGGCTCGTCTGGGCGGCCGTGAAGGCGGCAGCGGGGCTGTTCGGCAGGCGGCGCGGAACGGTCCTGTCCTTTGCCGGCCCGCTGATCGTCGTCCTGCTGATCGGCTTCTGGGCGTTGGGGCTGACAATGGGTGCGGCGCTCATCATCCAGCCCGAGCTTGGCACCGCGATCCATCCGTCCACCGGGAGTGCCTCGACAGATTTCGTGACCGCTCTCCTGCTCGCCGGCAACAGCCTCTCGATCGTCGGCGGCGGCGACTATGGCCCGCATAGCAGCGGCACGCGCATCCTGTTCCTGATCAACTCGCTGATCGGAGCGTCCGTGCTGTCTCTGGTGCTGAGCTA
The DNA here is from genome assembly GCF_026540945.1 of Sphingomonas sp. GC_Shp_3. Classification (NCBI taxonomy): domain Bacteria; kingdom Pseudomonadati; phylum Pseudomonadota; class Alphaproteobacteria; order Sphingomonadales; family Sphingomonadaceae; genus Sphingomonas; species Sphingomonas sp. GC_Shp_3. The sequence continues at coordinate 115,869 of NZ_JALNUT010000009.1, read as the reverse complement.
TCTCGTCCAGGTCTACTCGGCGCTCCGCGAGCGCAATGCGCTGGCGCTGACGATCGATCTTATGACCAACGGCACCGGAGATGCGGCCGAGGCGCTTGCCCGGCTCATGCCGGGCGGTGACGACAGCGATGCCGCCGCCGAGCTCGGCAACCTCGTCCGCTCGCTCACCGCGACGAAGGAGGCGCATCATTTCTATCCTCTGCTGTTCTACTTCCGGTTCAAGGAGCCGCTTTATTCGGTGTCTCGGTTCGGGTTCATCTTGCTGGACTTAGTGAGCCTGATCGAGACCGGGCTAGATCGGAAGCGCTTTCGCTCACTGCTCGGCTCGGCGCCTGTCGCGTCGTTACGCCGGGGCACCATGTTGCTCCTGGAGACGCTCGACCGGCACTTTCCCACGGGCGGGAGCCGCTCCGGCCGTGCCGAGGACGCCTGGCGGTACAGCCAGAGCTACGCAGCCGCAGCGCGAACGCTCGCCGACGCGGGGATCGAGGCGGAGCCGGACGGCGTCGAGCAGTACGTCGCTGTCCGCTCCGAATGGGAGCCTATGATCCGCCGCGTTGCCCCAACCCTCGGCTACTCGATAAGCGACATCGCCAGGCGAAACGCCGAGCGGCCGCTATAAGTCGTTGATCCTGAGGAGGTGACGCACTCGCTTCGACGCACGAAAGCGTCGATCATCTACAAAGCGACAGGCAACCTTCGCGCGGTTCAGATCCTTCTCGGGCACGCCAAGATCGACAGTACGGTGCGCTACTTGGGCGTTGACGTTGAGGACGCTTTGAAACTGGCTGAACGCACTGAAGTCTGAGGAGACCCACATTCCGCCGTTCAGCAGCTTCAGTGGGGTGCCCAGCTTCGGACGCTCGTTAATGTGAGTTGGTCGAGGCTCCAGATGCTGCATCGAGGGCTGGGAGTGGCCCTTCCTGTGCCTCGACGTCGCGACTAGGAGCGTCCGGTTGCGCCGACACCGGACATCTGTGGACCAGCCTAATGTCGGCGCCCGGAAGGTCATCATCGCGGCAGGAATTGCCTGATCGCGTCGGCGATGTCCGTCGCATGCGTTTCCAGCGCGAAATGTCCAGTGTCGAGGAAGCGGACATCTGCATCCGGCAGATCGCGCCGGAAGGCTTCAGCTCCAGCCGGGAGGAAGAACGGATCGTTCCTGCCCCAGATCGCCAAGAAAGGTGGGCTGTGCTCGCGGAAGTACGCTTGGAATGCGGGGTAGAGCGCAACGTTGCTGGCATAGTCGCCGAACAGGTCGAGCTGGATTTCGTCAACTTCCGGCCGCGCTATATACCAGGCGTCCAGCGCGCTGCCATCCGGCGAGACTGCGCTGACGTCCGGCACGCCATGCTCGTATTGCCACCGGATCGACTTCGGCGTGAGAAGTTCTCGCAGCGTCTGGCGATTGGCGCCCGTCGGTTCGCGCCAATAGCGCTGGATCGGATTCCAGCCAGTGCTCAGCCCTTCCTCATACGCGTTGCCGTTCTGCGAAATGATAGCGGTGACCCGCTCGGGATGGGCCATCGCGAGCCGAAAGCCCGTCGGCGCGCCGTAATCGAAAACGTAAAGGGCATAGCGGTCGAGGCCGATTACCTCGGTGAAGCGCTCGACCACCTTGGAAAGTGCGTCGAAGCTGTATGTGAAGGTCGCCCGCGGCTTGATCTCGCTAAGACCGAAGCCTGGCAGATCGGGCGCGACAAGGTGGAAGCGGCCGGCCAGCAGCGGGATCAGATCGCGGAACATGTGACTCGACGACGGGAAGCCGTGCAGCAGCAGCAGTGTCGGCAGACCGGGGTCGCCCGCCTCGCGATAGAAGATGGCATGGCCGTCGACGTCGGCGGTGCGGTAGCGCATCTGGGTCATGACTTTTCCTTGTTTGGGAACACTGCCGCCCGGCGACCGGCCGGGCGGCATGTGCGGTGTCAGCCCTGGGCGGCCATCGATCGAGCGACGTCGGCAGCACTGATGCCTTCGAGCGCGAGGCCATAGCCGGTGCCCTCGTCGATCAGGCGGCGCAGCGGCTGGGTAATCGCCATGCGGGTGTAGCGACCGGTCAGCGGCGGCAGCGCGGCAATGCCGTCAGCGATCTCGTGCGCGCGGGCGAGCAGGCGATCGGCTGGCACGATCTCGTTGACCGCGCCATAGCTCTTTGCCGTTTCAGCATCGAGGACCTGACGCGTGAGCAGGAAGTAGCGGCCACGGATCGAGCCGATCACGTGCGGCCAGAGCAGGTGCACGCCGTCGCCCGGCACGATGCCGAACTCGAAGTGCGGCTTGTCCTGGAACACGGTTTCGGGGGTGGCGAGGATGATGTCGGTCAGCAGCGCATATTCGCTGTGGAGCAGCACCGGCCCGTTGAGCGCGGTGATCATCGGCACCTCGATGTCGAGAATGTTCGACAGCACCTTGCGGCCCTCACGCAGGATCTTGTCGTAGCCCTGGGGGCTGAAGAAGTCGAAGCCCTCGGGATCGATCGTATCCATGAACGCGTCGCCGGTGCCGGTCAGAATGACCGCGCGATTGTCGCGATCCTCGCCGATCTGGTGGAACAGCTCGACGAACTGCTCGTGCGTATGCCCGTTGAAGACGAGCTTTCCGCCACCCGTGTGCAGGGCGACTTCAAGCACGCCATTGTCCTTGCGGGTCAGGCGGGCGTTGGGGAAGGCGTCACGATATGTTTCGAACTTGGCCATGGTGCTGATCCCTTGTCCTAAGGCCGACCGGAAGCGGCGGCGTGGGGATTAGCTAGGCGCCTTGGCGCCGGAGCGGACGATGGCATGAGGCGATAAGGCTTATGCCGGAGCGGAATAGATGCCATCCAACGCCGCCTCGACGAAGCTGGCGAACGCGCGGGCCTTGGCACTGCTCATGCGGCCGGCGGGGAACACAGCCCAGAGGTCTATCGGCGGAAGCGACCAATCTTGTAAAACGCGCCTGACCCGGCCGCTGGCCAACTCTGGTCCGAACATCCAGTCCGACCCGATGGTCAGGCCCATGTCGGCGAGCACTGCCGCGCGCAATCCCTCAGCCGCGTTCACCCGCACCCGGCCGCGTACCGTGACCGACGCTACCGTTCCTTCGCGCGTAAACGACCATGCATCGGTCAGTTGGCTGTAGATGATCGTCTCATGGTCGGCGAGATCGGCGGGGCTCTGCGGCTCGCCGGCGCGCGCGAGATAGGCGGGCGTGGCGAAGACCGATCGCCCGCCCGTCGCCAGCCTGCGTGCGACGGCGGACGAGTCCGGCAGCGCACCCATGCGCAGGGACACGTCGATGCCCTCCGCAATCAAGTCGATCACGCGGTCGTCGAGGATGACGTCGATCTCAAGTTCGGGATGTTCTTCAAGAAATCGTGGTAGCAAGGGCAGGATGTACAGGCGTGCGAAGGTCGTCGCCGCTGAGACGCGCAGGCAGCCCGACAATCCCGCCCCCGCGCCACGCGCGGCCAGCTCCGCCTCGTCGGCCTCCTGGATGGCCGCCTTGGCCCGCTCGTAGAAGCGTATGCCCGCCTCGGTCGGCGTGAGGCGATGCGTGGAGCGCGTCAGCAGGCTGACCTGGAGGCGACCCTCGAGCTGCGCAATCGTCTTGGAGACGGCGGGCTGGCCGACGTTGAGCTGGCGGGCGGCGGCCGAGAAGGAGCCGGTCTCTACCACACGTACAAACGTCGCCATCGCCTGATACCGGTCCACGTCATTCCTCCTCGGAATGAGCGTTATCGCCCCGACCCGCCTGCCCTGTCGAGAGGGAAAGGGGCATCTGCTCCTCACACCATTCGAGGAGCCGCCCCCATGCTCGACGTCTACGCCTTCGCCACACCCAACAGCATCAAGGTGCCGATCGCGCTCGAAGAACTCGGGCTGGACTACGAATTGCACGGCGTGAACGTCCGCAAGGGCGAGCAGAAGGCGCCGAGCTTCGTCCTGTTGAACCCGAACGCCAAGGTACCGGTCCTGATCGACGGCGATCTGGTCCTGACCGAGTCCGCCGCGATCCTGGTCTATCTGGCCGAGAAGACCGGCCGCTTGCTGCCCCGCTCGGGCGAGGCTCGCGCCCGCGTGTTCGAGCAGCTCTTCTTCCATGCCTCGGGCCTGAGCGCCGCCTTCGGCCAGTCGGGTTTCTTCCAGCGCTTCGCGGCCGAGCCGCAGCCGATCGCGATCGAGCGCTTCCTGGGTGAAGCCAGGCGCACCGTGTCCATGCTCGATGGCGTGCTTGCCAAGCATCGCTTCGTCGCCGGGGCCGACTTCTCGATCGCCGACATCGCCCATTTTGGCTGGCTGTGGCGGCGCGAGTTCGCCGGCGTGAGCCTGGACGACGCACCCCATGTCGCTCGTTGGTACGCCGAGGTCGAGGCGCGCGCCGCCGTGCAACGCGCCATTGCGCGCGTAAACGCCCTCGTCCCCGCCGCCTGAAACCCTATTCAAGGAGAACACCCATGACCCTGCAAGCCAAACTCGACGCGTTCAAGGCCGACTTCGAGGCGGGCAAGCCGCCTTATAACGTGCCGCCTTCGGTGATCGAGACCATGCACCGGGCGACCGCCGAGCTTATAGAAAGCGGCGCTGCAACATGCGCGCTCAAGGCGGGAGACAAGGCGCCAGCCTTCAAGCTCAACGATCCGGGTGGCCAGCCCGTCTCGTCTGCCGACCTGCTCGCCAAAGGACCACTGGTCGTGAGCTTCTATCGCGGCGTCTGGTGCCCGTATTGCAACATGGAGTTGCAGGCGCTTCAGGCCGCACTTCCCGCGTTCAAGAAGCTTGGCGCCAGCCTGGTCGCGATCTCGCCGCAGACGGCGGTGAACAGCCGCAAGTCGGTGCGCCAGAACGAACTCGACTTCCCGATCCTGTCGGACACGCACAACGACGTCGCCGCCGCGTTCGGCCTACGCTTCGAACTGCCCGACTATCTGGTCGATCTCTACAAGGGCCTGAAGAACGACCTCCCGGCGTTCAACGGGGACCCGAGCTGGACGCTGCCAATGCCCGGCCGCTTCGTGATCGCACAGGACGGCACGATCCTCTACGGCGAGGTGAATCCCGACTATACGCGCCGCCCCGAGCCCGAAGGCATGCTGCCGGCGCTGCGTCGCGCCGCCACCGTCTCCGCCTGATCCTCTATGCCCCGGCCAGCAAAGCGGCCCGGGGGCGCCAGCCCAGGAGCTCACATGCCCCGCACCTTCCTCATCACCGGTGCCAGCAAGGGTATCGGTCTCGCGCTCGCGCGCCGCCTGACACAAAACGGGCATCAGGTCGTAGGGCTCTCACGGGGTGAGGCCCCGCATTTCCCCGGCACGCTCGCCCAAGTCGACCTCGCAGATGCGCCCGCCACCGACGCGGCGCTCGCCGACCTAACCGCCCGGTTCGCGTTCGATGGCGTCGTGAACAATGTCGGGCTGGTGCGGCCGCAGCGTCTCGGCGGGGTGGAAGTCGCCGCGCTGGAGGAGGTCATGCGCGTCAACCTTCACCCGGCGCTCCAGGCCGTTCAGGCGCTGCTGCCCGACATGACCGCGCGCGACTGGGGCCGCGTGGTCAACATCACCAGCCTGACCGTCCTCGGCGCGGTCGAGCGCACCGCCTACGCCGCCGCCAAGGCCGCGCTGGTCAGCTTCACCCGCAGCTGGGCGCTGGAGCTGGCGACCACCGGCATCACGGTCAATGCGGTGTCGCCAGGCCCGACCGAGACAGAGTTATTCCGTGCCAACAATGCATCCGGCAGTGAAGGTGAGCGCCGCTATCTGGCGGGCATACCGATGAGCCGCTTCGGTCAGCCCGACGAGATCGCCGCGGCGATCGCCTTTTTGCTGTCCGAAGACGCCGGCTTCATCACCGGCCAGACGCTCAACGTCGATGGCGGTGCCTCGATCGGCATGGCGGCGTTCTAGGCATCGCACAAGACATGGAGATCAGCATGACGAAGCAAACTGCCCTCATCCTCGGCGCATCGCGCGGGCTCGGTTTGGCTCTCGCCGAGGAATGGCTCGGCCGCGGCTGGAACGTGATCGCAACCGCGCGAGGCGGGTCGGACGACCTCACCCAACTAGCGAAGCAGTTTCCTGGCAGTCTTGAAATGGAGACGGTCGACATCAACGATGAGAAGGGCGTCCGCGCATTGCACGATCGTCTGGCAGACCGCCAGGTCGACGTCTTGTTCGTCAACGCTGGCATTGCCCGCGCGATCGAGCAGAGCCCCGCTACCGCGAGCGAAGGCGACTTCTTCGATATGATGCTGACCAACGCCTTCTCGCCGGTACGCGCGGCCGAGCTATTGCGCGACCTGGTGCCGGCGGGCGGCACGATCGCGATCATGACCTCCGAACTCGGCAGCATCACGAACGCGAGCGGCGGCTGGCAGCTTTATTCATCGAGCAAGGCCGCGCTCAACATGCTGATGAAGGGATATGCCGCGAAGAACGCTCGCGACGGGAACGCCTTGCTCCTCGTCGCGCCGGGCTGGGTCAGGACCAAGATGGGCGGCAGCGATGCGTCGCTATCCGTCGAGGAGAGCATTCCGCTGGTCGTGGACATGATTGAGGCGAACCGAGGAACGCAGGGGCTGCGCTACCTTAATCGCTTCAACAAGAGCCTGCCTTGGTGATCCAATCACGACCGTTCGCGACGGGTTTTCGGCTTCCCAACTCCGGTCACCCGTTCATGTCGCTAGAACGTCCGGTTTCAGGCGTCCGAGGACGGTCGAGGACGGGCTCGAGGTGGTGGTGAGCAGTCCGACCGCTCTCGGGACGTCGCCATGGGAAAGCCGAGGCCGGATGCCCGTGGAACGCATCAGTTTTTTGCATTGGCGAATGGCGCGGTTTAAAGCTGTTTTCTCGTTGATGCAGAACCCGTAATTTGCACTATGATTTGGTCGTCAGATTTGCTCGACGGTATTTGAGAGAGCGCAGCATGACTAAAGCCTGCTGGCCTGCTGTGGCTCAAACGTTTGGTCGTCGGGCGCTTCTCGCTGCCGCAGCGCTTGGTTCTACAGGGGCCTTATCGGCCGGGGCAGACGTTATCGATCCGCCCAGCAGGCCGCAATCCTGGTCGATTGAGGCCTCCCGCGACGTAGAAGCCGCCTACCGCATATTTGCTGACAATCATCCTGGTATGGTCAACCCCACCGACCCGGCCTTTCCGAAGCGGCTGGACGAGGCGCGGCAGAGGGCGCTTGCGCTTGCGCATCGGACTCGCAACCAAGCAGGGCTCCAAGCCACTCTGGGGCGTTTAGCGCGGCCCTGCGTGATGGACACGCCCAGACCTTAGCTGAGCCGAACAGCTCGTCATCGGTACGATGGCCTGGTTTTGTCGCGGCTTGGCGCGGCGACGCTCTCTACGTCTATGAATCGCAGACGTCTGATGTGGTGAAGGGCGCGCGTGTCTTGAGCTGCGACGGATTAGATACCCGATCTCTGGTGATTAGAAACGTATTCGCTTTCCGGGGCCGCCCCGATGAAGCAGGGCAATGGTGGAGTCAGGCCCTCAACCTGTTCCAAGACGAGGGCAATCCCTTCGTGAAACCACCTGGACGGTGTCGGTTCTCTGCTTCCGGCAAGATTGCGCAGGTCTGGCTGCGATGGCGACCCGCCGACGAGATCTACAAGAAGTGGCGTGCGCTCAGCTACAATGGGGACGTGCGGCCCATCGGCCTGGCTGAACCGCGAGATAAACTCGCTTGGATCGCAATGCCGACTTTTGATCCCGACGACACCCAGCGCGCCATGTATCGAAACATGTTTGCCGAGGTCGCGCGGCGTCGGGCCACAATTTTAGCGGGCGACGCGGTGGTCATCGATCTTCGCGGTAACCAAGGCGGATCGTCACTTTGGAGCGAGCAGTTGGCTCGTGTTCTCTGGGGCGCAGCGCAGGTGGACAAAATCAGCGCCTCCGACCCAAGCCGAGTTTGGTGGCGTGCGTCGCGTGGCAACACCGACTATGTCGCCACGATGGTCAAGACGCTCGCGACCGAACAGCCGGAAGCCGAAGGTTGGATCAAAGCCGTGTGGGAGGGGATGCGTCACGCCCTGACGTCGAAACAATCCTTCTACATTGAACCGGCCACCGCCCCGGTGACCGGGAAAGCAACGCAACCGTCTCTGCCGCCTGTTGCGCTTCCGGTGTACGTAATCGTTCCCGGTCAGTGCGCGAGCGCATGCCTCGACGCCTTAGACCTCTTCACGCGTCTTCCACAGACGCGATTAGTCGGCGCGCCCAGTTCCGCCGACAGTATCTACTTGGACGTGCGGATCGCAAGCCTCCCGGACGGAATCGCCAAGGTAGTCGTTCCCATGAAGCTTTATCGTGATCGGCCACGTGCCGCTGGGCAAATATATAGACCTGCGGTCGAGGTCCGTGACCTGTCCTGGTCTACCCAAGCTTTCGAACAGTGCATCGAGGACGATTTGAAAAGACGAAAATCGGACTAACTCCTCGCTGATGCAAAACTTTTGATTTTTGCATCACGAACGACCGGGTCTGGTGGTGAGCCGTCCAGCCGCTTTCGGGCAAGCGGATCCGGATAGCTGACTTAGCGGAGCCCCGGAGGCTTTCCCAAAAAGGATCGAGTTTCGGGAATAATGGAAATAGGCCCGCTAGCCGCCTTGGCCTCTATTCGCCACTTCGTCAGCCATGTCGATGCGACCGTCGTCACGTAGACCGCGTTCGACTCCAACACGGTTGGGCATCGGTTGGTTCTGGCTCACCTTACACTTGCCTTCGATCCGCTCAATCGGGATTTCGAGGCCGATGATGCCCTTCATCTGACCGGCGACAAAGTCTGCGGGAGCATCATCAAGGCTCCACGGCTCGGACCGTCCACGTTCATGAATCGACGTCAATTTATCGATCTGCTCGCCCAGCCAGTCTTGGCTCTCGACCATTACCGGCCTGCCGCGTGCCTGCACGATGACGTAATTCCAAGTCGGAACAACTTTCCCATGTTCGCGCTTCGTCGCGTACCAAGACGGGCTGACATAAGCCTGCGGCCCTTGGAAAACGTCCAAAACCGACGATCCCTCTTGAAGGTGGACCACCTGCTCGTTTGCTTTCGCCAGATGCGCCCGCAATATGACAGACGAAGCCTCGACCCGAAGCGTGAAGGGCACGGCGTTGGCCATCAGACCCGACGCGCCATAGGTGATGAGCGTGCCGAGCGGATGCGCTTGGACCGCCTCGTAGAGGATTTCTGGACGATCTTCGCGAAAGGCGGGAGGGCGATACACGGCCACCTTATACGACAGGTGCCTTTCGTATCCTATGGCGGGGTCGATCCCGCCTCCCCCAACGAACGGCGGCGCGGGAGCAGGCCGGACCATTCCCATGGGATGGTGTTTCGAGAATCTGAGCATTGGCTGACGGAGGCGGTAGGGCTAGCTTCGCCGAACTCGCCAACCACACATGCTGCGCGGTGACCTAGCCATCAGTGAGTCTCACGCATGAGCGAAGCCCTACGAACCCTCACTGAACGAGAAAAGGAAACGTTACGGCTTCTTGTCGCTGGACACGATGCCAAGTCGATTGCGCGTAGCTTGGGCCTGTCCGTGCACACCGTCAATGAACGCCTCAGGGATGCGCGCCGGAAATTGAGAGTATCGAGCAGTCGAGAAGCAGCACGGCTTCTGATTGAGGCAGAGGGAGAATTTCCCAAACCATTAGGGGACAAGGGATTTGGGGTGGTCATTACGACAGATGACGACGAAACCAGCAGCCACACGGATCAAGCGCCATGCGAGGGCAGACCCGCCTCGCGGCTTAATCGTCAAGGATCCCCAATGTCACGTCTCGTTCCCGCTCGCAAAGCGCCGCTGCGGTTCTGGTTACGCATCGGATTTGTAGCATCCATCCTGTGGATCGTGCTCGCGACCTTCTTTCATTCGGTGACATTTCGCCACGAGATGGTTAGCGACTACATGCGCCACCTAAAGGCGTGCCAGCTAAGCGCGAACAGCTTTGCCAAGCCATGCCTGATACACGCAGAACATCAGCTTGATGTGAGCAGAGCAAATGCGTTGCCTATGGCCATTGCTGTAACCCTTCTACAGCTCGCGGTTCTTTGGCTTGTAGGGAGCGTGATGGTTATCGGCGCAAGGTGGGCTAACCACGCCCGGCGGCTGACAGGTGGGGCAGCCTAATCATCGTTTATTCCCGAAGAGGAACGGCAATCGAGAGGGACACGGTTGCGCCGGTCACGAAAACACGCATGAGGCTTCTCCTATATTCAGTTGTGCATAATTACCGGTTCGCCAAACCGATAGCTTGATGCCGTGATGGCGCCCATGAAGGCAGTCTCGTGATAGACGCGGGTGCCGGCATCGTTTCCGGCCGCGCCGGCGACGACCATCAGCGGAATGAGGTGATCCTCGCGCGGGTGAGCAGCGCGAGCAGCGGGCGCACTCGTCCAGTCGAGCAGGAGATCCCGGCGCTCTTCCGGCGAGGCATGGACCAGCGTCTCGTTGAGCCACCCGTCGAAACTCGCCGAAGCCTGCTTGCCGGCACCGCTGATGATGCTGCGAGTGTCGTGGAAGCTGAAGCCGCTGCCGACGACCAGCACACCCTGGTCGCGCAAGGGAGCGAGCAGTTCGCCGACGCGGATGTGCTCTGCGGGATCAAAGTCGGCCTTCATGGCGAGTTGTACGAGGGGCAGCGTCGCCTCGGGATACAGGACATGCATCAGCGAGAAGGTGCCATGGTCATACCCACGACGCGGATCTAGCCCCGTCGCGACGCCGCCACGCTCCAGCATCGCTCTGGCGGTCTCGGCCAGTCCCGGCGCACCGGGCGCGTCGTAGCGGATGCGGTAGGTGTGCTCCGGAAAGCCCGAATAGTCGTAGAGCATTGGCGGTCGGGCCGCGGAGGACAGAAGGAACCGGTCGGCCTCCCAATGTCCGGAAATCATTAGCACGGCGCGCGGCATTTCGCCCAGCTCCTGGCGCACCTCCTGAAGGGATTGCTCCAGCCGGTCGTATACGCCCGGTCGCCAGTTCTTGAGCCATGGCCAAGGGCCGCCGCCATGGGAAAGGAAATATGTCGGCAGTCGGTGCTCAGCCATGCTCGTGAGTCCAATGAGATGGGAACCGCCCGGCCGGCTGCGCCGACCGGGCGGATCGGGTCAGGCCGCCAGGCGCTGTACGGCGGTACGGGCCTTTTCGACTGCCTCCTCGCGCTTGTCGGGGTTGTTGAGGCCCTCAGCCACGACGGTCTCGATGTCGGTGATGCCAATAAACCGCAGGGCGGTGCTCAGAAGCGACTCTGCGTGTTCGGCAGCCTTGAAGGCGGACTCTTCGCCGTAGTAACCACCTCGCGCGATCGCGAGGATGACGCGCTTGCCGCCGGCGCGGCCCTCGGGGCCATTCGGGCCGGGCTTGAAGGTGGTGCCGGGAATGATGATCCGGTCGATCCAAGCCTTCAGCTCGGAGGGCAGCGTGAAATTGTACATCGGCACGCCGATCACGACGGTGTCCGCCGCCAGGAACTCGGCCAGGATGGCGTCACTGGTGTCGCGCTTCGCCTGTTGTGCGTCATCCAGCACCGGCACCGCTTTCGAGATCGGATGGGCGGAAGGCGCCGTGACGGCGGTGAAATGCGGCAGGTCCTCCGCCACGATGTCGCGGTAGGTTACGTCGTGCTGACCGTTGCCAACAAGCTGCTGGACGACGAGCTTGGTCAGTTCGCGGGACACCGAGCGGGGGCCGGTGATGCTGCTGTCGATATGGAGGATTTTCATGAAGCAGGTTCCGATTGTTGCGTCGGTTATGGTATGTGCCTGCTCGGAAGACGCCGCAAGAACGCACATTTTTGATACCGGAGGCACATGGATGTGACCGAGACTCTCGACGAAGCGGTGCCAACGGCGCGTGAAGCGCGCTCCTGCCTCAAGGTGACGCAGGTGCTGAGCCGCGTCGGCGACAAATGGACCGTGCTGGTCATCATCATGCTGCGCGAGCGTCCCTACCGATTTAATGAACTGAAGCGCGGGATCGATGGCATCTCACAGCGGATGCTCACGCTGACGCTGCGAAACATGGAGCGGGATGGCCTCGTCACCCGAACGGTCACGCCATCCATACCACCCCGCGTCGACTATGAGCTCACCGAGGTCGGCACATCACTGGCAGGGCCAGTCAAGATACTTGGCGACTGGGCGTTCCGGAACCTCAAGCACATCGCCATTTCGCAGGCGGCATATGATGCGCGCAACGATCCGCCTCGAAGTCCTGCGCCTACACCATGAGAGCGCCGAACCGCTCGGCGTCTGGTATAGCGAGCGGCTCTCATGTTTCGACATCAGCCTGATGGATGGCAGATCGGCAGGTCTGCGATCGTCTCGCGCATCCACCGCTGCACTGGATGCGCGTCATTACGCCGGTGCCAGGACATGACAAAGGACACCGGCCCAAGATCGAGGGGCGGCGGGAAGATGGCGAGCCGATTGCGGCTGCCAGAAGCCATGACGATACCCTTCAGCACGGTGGCGATCATGTCCGAGGCGGCAACAATATCAGGCGCAGCGTGCATCTGCGGTAGGCTGAGTGCGATCCGCCGACGCTTGCCTTTCGCTGCCAGCACGGCATCGACCTGCCCGAACCGGTCACCTTCGGGGGAGACGAAAAGGTGGGACAGGCCGAGAAAGGCTGCCAGATCGAGCGGCTGCGATGCGGCGGGATGGTCGCGGCGCAGGATGCAGACGAAGCGATCCTCGAACAAGGGGCGGGTCAGGATACGGCCGCCCGCTCCCTGCCGGGCTGGCACGCCGATGGTGAGATCCGCTTCACCGGTGTCGAGCAGGGACACGGCATTGTCGCGGTGCGTGTAGGCGTTAATCCGCAAGGTCACGCCCGGAGCGACCGCCCGCAGCCTGTCGGTCAAATGCGGCAACAGCACGATGGCCGGTGGTCGGACAGCGCGAGCGTGAAACTCTGCGTGGACGTGGCGGGCTCGAAGCGTTGCGTGAAGTCCAGCGTACGGCGTATCTCCGCCAGCGCCCGGCCGAGCGGTTCCGCGAGTTCCGTCGCGCGCTGCGTCGGTTGCAAGCCAGAGGGGCCGCGCACGAACAGCTCGTCTTCGAACAGAGCCCGCAGTCGGGCGAGCGCTGCGCTCATCGCCGGCTGGGTCCGGCCGGTGCGTTTGCCGGCACGCGTGACGTTGCGCTCAGCCATGAGCGCATCGAACGCGACCAGCAGGTTCAGATCGACCCCATGCAAATCCATGGGGATGATGTTGCCATATACTCACTATCGATTTCAACGATGCGTCTACGCAACTTAGTTTGTGGTCATCCACGAAGGAGACGGAACATGGCGCATACGATCGCCGCAATCAGCGGCACCCTGAGCGAGGAGGACCGGACCGCGATCGAGACGCTGTACCGCGCCTTCTCCGAGCATGACCCCGAACTGCTTGATCAGGCGGTGACGGCCGACTGGCAGGACATTCCGCTCGCGCCAGGTCAGCAGCCTGGCCGCGAAGGCATGAAGCCGTTGATCCGGGGGTTCAGTGCCGCCTTCCCTGACGCGAAGGTCACGGTGCATGAGATCATCGGCGCCCCCGGTCGGGCCGGCGTGCGGGCGGAGATCACGGGTACGCACAAGGGCGAGTGGTTCGGCGTCGCGTCGACCGGCCGCACTTTCACGCTGCCGATCCACGAGTTCCACCATACCGAGAACGGCCGGGTGACGCACACCTGGCACATGGAGGATTGGTTCGGCTGGCTGCATCAGATGGGCGCCATGGGTGCGCCTGAGGAGAAGGCATGATGAAGGCGTTCCCCCCAACAGCTACGAGGCCGATCTCGCGCTTAACGAGGTCGACACGCCGCAGCCCTGTATGGGAGAGGTGCTGGTGCGCGTCGCCTGCGCGGCGCTCAACCCGCTCGACGTAAAGCTCCTGAGCGGGGCGATGCACGGCGACTTCCCGCTCACCTTCCCGGCGACCGTTGGCACCGACCTCAGCGGCACGGTCGAAGCGCTCGGCGCCGATGTGACCGGCTGGACAATCGGTGACCGCATCGTGGCCCGCACCGCGCCGACCAGCGGCGGTGCCATGGCCGAGTTCGCACGCGTGCCGGCGGACCAACTTGTGAAGCTGCCCGATGCGATCGGCTTCGAGGATGCCGCCGGCATCCCCACCGCGGCGGGCACGGCATGGCAGGCGCTGTTCGAGGTGGCGGAGCTGAAGGCCGGGCAGACGGTCCTTATTCATGCCGGTGCGGGCGACGTCGGCAGCTTCGCTATCCAGTTCGCCCGTGCCGCTGGCGCGCGTCATCGCCACGGCATCAGGCGAGGGCATCGCGATCGCCCAATAGCTCGGAGCGAACACCGTGATGGAGCCTTGCGAGATGCTCTGCATAGGACCAGCAACGGGCACCTGCTCTTTTAGCAGCAGGAGGTGATACCTGTTTACGTCAGCCGCCCACCCAACCGGACGCGATCTCGCCGCTATGTCCTTCCGGCGCCAGCGCGGCACGCAGTCCTTCCAGCATAAGCGGCAACGCCTGCGTAAAGGCGTAGGGCGGATTAACGATATAAAGGCCCGCACCATTATACATGCCGGGCTGATCGCTGTCGTATAGCCAATGCTCCACCCACAGCATTTTTGGGATGGCCAGTTCGCGTAACCGCTCCTTCCAGCGCCAGTGCGTGGCGCGGTCCTTGAGCGGATACCAGATCACCGTCACGCCATGCGCCCACTTACGGTAAGCGGCGGCGAGGGTTGCTGTGATACGTACGCGTTCGTCGGGCTGCTCGTACGGTGGGTCGACCACCACCACGCCGCGCGCGGTGCGGGGCGGCAGCAGCGCCAGCCAAAGCTCGTAGGCGTCGCGTTCATGCACGGCAGCGGGCGTGTCGCGCATCACGCGGCGTAGCGAACGGGCGTCCTCGGGATGTTTCTCGTTCAGGATCAGGAAGTCCTGCGGGCGCAGAAGTTGCGCTAGGATCCGGGGCGAGCCAGGGTAGAGGTGCGGTTCGGGCCCGACATTCACCGCCTGTACCGCGGCGCGGTAGTCGTTCAGCAAGGGATTCGGATCGGCAAAAGCCCGCAGCACGCCCTGCGTGGCCTCGCCGGTACGTCGGGCTTCTTCGCCGCCAAGGTCGTACAGCCCGCAGCCCGCGTGGGTGTCGATCAGGGTCAGCGCGCCTTGTTTTAGCTGCAAGGCGTGCACAAGCGCGATCAGCAGGCTGTGCTTCACGACATCGGCGCTATTTCCGGCATGGAAGGAGTGTCGATAGTTCATTGGAATCCGAAATCTGACGGGGTGCGTGTATACGTGCGGTTGCGCACGTTTGACGTACGAGGCGATCAGGCACCAGCCCGGTACATGAATACGGTCAGGTGAAAACCTTCAACGCACCTCGGCGCAACAGCTCAAGCCTGCGATAGCGGCCGTCGCGGAAGGCAGAGACGCACGGACCCGCGCGTTTTAATTACCTTCGGCATCGACCGTGAACACCACGGGCTTGCCCCGGGACATCGGCTCCCAACCGGCCGACACAGCGGCGCGCACGCACCGAGCGATCATACCGTCATCGAGTTGAAGCCGACCACGCGGCAAGCCCTTCAAGAGGCGCTTAGGTGGTGGAAATTCTACCCACGCCTCGCGTTTGGCATCGCGCTGGAGAAGGGCGATCGTCATTCCCTTCCAACCTTCGTCATCCGACTGATGCGGTTCACGCTGGAGGTGCCAATCGTATGTGGCGCCATCGACATCGACAGTGCCGCTGCTGCTTTGAGTTTTCGACATGACAGCGGTTCTACCATACCAGCCCGGCAAAAGCACAGGTTCCGGGCCGGGCAGGCTTACGGCTCAAGCGGGCGGGCGTTCAAAACCGATGGCATACACGCCGATACTAGCGGAACTGAAAACCACGCCGCCGTGTGTCCGGACTTAGCGCTACGGGCAGCACTTCGGATTGCCGCCGCCATCAAATCAGGTCGGTCAAGATGTCTGATCCCGCAGCCGGGCAGCCTGTTCACGCCACCCCTCCCGCACGATCGTTCCCCTCGTCCTGCCGAGTCTGTTTTCCAGGTCGCCAAGCTCGGTATCCGACAGCCTCGCGACGTCGCTGTACGTCGTCAGCCCCTCGCGCTTCAGTGCCTCGGCACTGTCCGGCCCGACACCATTGATCAGCGTGAGATTGTCACCGAGCGCGGTGCTGCCCCAATGCGGATGATTGCGGGTCTGATGTTCCAGTTCACCAACCCGGCGGTTCGCCTCGGCAAGCTGTGCTTCGGCCGCTTCTCGTTGCCGGTGTTCAATCTCAAGCTGACGCCGTAGCGGCTTGGTCCGGGGACTTAGAAGAACGCCCACGATGATACCGATCAGAAAAATCAGTCCGAGCACGACCAATTGGTTGAAATCGAAATTCAGATGGTTGGGATCAAACTTCATCGTGGCCTCCTTTGTTGATTTGGTTGCAATGCGGAGATTGATGCGAAAAGGCCGATAGTGGTTCGCCCCGATGCCGGCGAGCCGCGGATAGCGCCTGACACCCCGGAGTTCTCTATCGCGACTATCTAACATCAGACAAACGCTTTCGAGGGGGAGAACCGATGAACTGGCAGAGATGGCTTCAAGACTGGGGGATCCGCGTTCCGAACGCGCCCGATTTTGTATCGCTCGTTCTGGCTGCCGTGCTGGTGATCGGCGCTTTTACGGTCGGCTGGTTCCTGGGCGGCTGGCTCTGTCGACCGATCGGCGCGGCGATCCGGCGCTGGACCGGACGCGAGAACGCTTACGGGAGCAAGATCGCCCAGTCGGTCGTCAATTACGGCGTCGTTACGCTGATCCTGCTCGTTGCCAGCAATGCCGGCCAGTTCAGCCCGCTCAGCCTGCTGATCTTGGCAGTTGGTATGGGTATAGCCGTCGCCGCTCTCGCATTCAGGATCGCCAGGGCGTCAGGGATCGGTGAGGCTGTCGCAGGTGTCCTGACGGTTGTCGCGTTCGTGGCGGCCACGGCGGGCACCCTCGGCGGAATGCAGCCGCTCACTGCCGGGCTGAACGGTGTCGGCCTGGATGTCGGCACGCATCGGATCACGCTGCTCAGTGTCGCCAACTTCGTGGTCGTGGTTGCGGTGCTCTACCTCGCCGCGCGACTTGCCAATCGCGTCGTGCTCCACTCGATCGGCAGGATGAAGGCGCTCGACGTCTCGCAGCGCGCTCTCCTGCAAAAGCTCGCCAGCATCCTCGTGATCGTCGTCGCGGCGCTGCTCGGCATCGATATCCTCGGTATCGACCTGACCGCGCTCACCGTCTTTTCCGGTGCAGTGGGGCTTGCGATCGGGTTCGGGCTACAGAAGACGTTCGGCAACCTGATCGCCGGCCTGATCCTGCTGATGGACAGGTCGGTCAAGCCCGGCGACGTCATCGTGGTCGGCGACACGTTTGGCGCGGTCACCAAGATCGGGGTGCGCGCTGTCTCCGTCGTCACGCGCGATGGCAAGGAACACCTGATCCCCAACGAACAGCTCATGACTGATCCGGTCGAGAACTGGTCGTATTCCAGTCGAAACGTACGCATTCATATCAAGGTAGGTGTCGGTTACGACAGCGACCTTCCGCTGGCGCAGCGACTGATGATCGAGGCGGCGACTGCCTCTCCTCGGGCGTTGAAAGAGCCCAAGCCGGCAGTGTGGCTGACCGGGTTCGGCGATAGCTCGGTCGATCACGAGATTTTGGTGTGGATCACCGATCCCGAATCCGGCGTCGGCAATGTGCGTTCCGACGTGCTCAACCGACTATGGGTATTGTTTAAAGACAATAAGATCGAGATCCCCTTCCCTCAGCGGGATATCCATATCCGCAGCCAGCCTAACAATGCGGCTGGTGAAGCATAACAAGCGGACACGACAGGGTTCTCTCGTCCGGCGCGGAAAAGAGTATAGAAGTCGCTGCTATTGCGATCTTTGGGGGTCAGGGGTTCTGATCTTGGGTTGCGTCACGGGCGGCGGCGCTGGGTACGGTGTCGCTTCCCGCTAGTCGGAGCTACGATTACAGCGCATTCGCCTGCTGACGATCGCTTTTCAGTACATTGATCGCAGAACAGCGGACGTCGGGCGCCTGTTCAGCTTGGCTCGCCGATAATGTCATCTTCGGCTCAGCGCGCAAAACCGTCCAACCTAGATGCTGGCCATACCGGTCAGTCGTTCCCAATTCGCGAACGCGAGACCACGTCGCGTCGCATCATCCAGGTCAACGGTTTCGAGGAACCGCCGCGGCTCGCCGCCGGGGCGGTATTGATAGGGAAAGTCGGTCGAGAAAAGCAGACGATCCGGCCCGACGATGTCCAGGCAGCGCCGCAGGTAGGGTTCGCTCCACATGCCGCTGCCCGTGACGTAGAGATTGCGACGAGCATAATCGCCCAGCGGCCGGCCAAGCTCGAGAGCGCGGCTCATCACGGCCGCCGTGCGCTCAAGGTAGAACAGCACCACCTCGCCCCAATGGCCCAGAATGATCTGAAGATCGGGCAACTCGTCGAAAACGCCCGCCGCCGCAAGCCGCACCCATTCCAGTCCTGCTTCGTAATGCCAGCCCAGGCCGAAAGCGGCGAGTGCGAGGTCGGCCCGTTCGCTTACGCCAGAGTAGTTGGCCTCGCGCACCGCTGGCGCCGGCGTCTGGGGATGAATGAAGAGCGGGACGCCAAGCTCCGCAGCCTTCGCCAACATGGGCCTGAGCGCGGGATGGTCGAGATGCCGCTCGCGCGTGCGTCCGCACAGCAACGCTCCCTTGAAGCCAAGTTCACGGACCGCCCGCTCCAGCTCGCGCGGGGCAGAGTCCGGGTCGGCGGTGGGCAGAGCCGCAAACCCTTGGAAGCGGCTCGGATGACGGGCGCACGCATCCGCGATCAGATCGTTGACCCGATGGGCCTCCTCCACGGCCCGAACAGGCTCCAGATTGTGAAGCCCCGGCGTGGTCAGCGACAGCACCTGCACGTCGACACCCTGCTCGTCCATCATCGCCAGACGATTTTCGCCGAGATCGGCCAGACGCTCGCCCGTTTCCCCACCGTCAGCGATCGCAGATACGGGGTCGTACGGCGGCGGCGCGGAGGCCCAAGCCTCACGCACGCTAACCGGGAGAATATGTTCTTCGATGGCGATCAGGCGCATATTCGTCTCATATTGGTTTGCAGACAACTGCTGAGCACGGCGCAAGGTTTCCGGCGTCCGTGTCAGCCCCGCATGCGCAACGGTGAGCCCCGCCCTTTCGTCTCGCAGGGCAGCAGCGGCAGTGCCGGGCAACGCTCTGGCGTCGCCCTTGCTTCGTCTGTGCTGCATGTCAGATTACGTGATCTGGTGCGTGACACGGCTGGCTTGCTACGATAGCTGTCACGCGTGATCGTCATACGGCAGCTTCTCGCGTACCGTTGCTCTGCCGCGCTGATCTGCGTGGCGACGCTGCTGCTGAAGCTGATCGTACCCAGCGGCTTCATGATCCAAAACGATCATAGCCGGGTGCAAATCGTCCTTTGCTCCGGCACCACATCCAGCGAGATGACGCTTGGTATGCCGGGGATGCACGCCGACCGTACCGGCCACGGCACATCCAGAAACCACGGCAAGGCGGAAATGCCCTGCGCGTTCGTCGGCCTGTCCGCGGCGGTGGCAGGCGTGGCCGATCCGGCCTTGGTTACTGCCCTCGTCGCCTTCATCATGGCGACTGGGCTCGCCGCAACAGCACTGACAAAGGCGGCGGATGACGCGGTATGGCTGCGACCACCCTTGCGGGGCCCGCCCGCCGCCCTTTGACGTGTCAGTTCGCGTCCGTTCGCGGGGCGCGCGTTCACATTTTGTGGCCCGTCGCTGGTTGGCTGACGGGCAAAGGGTTATGCAATGCAGCATTACTACCTCGTCGTCGGCGTAGCCGTGCCCTGCCTCCTGCTCGCCTGCCCAGCCTCCGCTCAGACCGAGCAGACCGCAGGCCGCGACATCGTGGTCACCGCTACACGGTCCGCTACCACGCTGGCCGACGTGCCTGCGAGCGTAAGTGTTGTCACAGGCGACCAGATCGAAGGCACGCCGGCACGGTCGATCGACGATGTGTTGCGGCGGGTACCATCGGTCGACCTGCCCATCGTCAGCTCCAACGAACAGCACCCGACCAACACCATCGTTTCGATGCGCGGGCTGAGCGGGATACGCTCGCTCGTGCTTGTGGACGGCGTGCCGATCAACGACCCCTTCTTCGGCTATGTCCAGTGGAGTGAGGTGCCGCTGGAGACGATCGACCGCGTCGAGGTCGTCCGTGGCGGGGGTGCGCCGCTATGGGGCAACTACGCAATGGGCGGCGTCATCAACATCCTTACCAAGCCGATCGATAAGGATTTACTGGTGGCGGAAGTCGCCGGCGGCAGCCGGGGCGCATACCGGGCGGACGGCCATGGCGCACTGGCCGGGAACGGCTATGGCATCGGAATCGACGGCGGCGTCAACCACAGCGACGGCTATATCGAACAGGTCGAGAGCGCCCGCGGCGCGATCACCGTGCCGACCGGGTTTACTGCCCACAGCGCGGCGCTGTCTGGCAATGCGGAACTGACGTCCAACCTCACTGCCCGCGCGCGGGTGAGCTATTACGACAACGACCAGAACTTCCTGACCCGCCTGAACACCAACCAGCAGCGCACATGGCGTTACACGGGCACGTTGAGCTGGACGCCGAATGCCGGCGGATCGGTCGACCTGACCGGCTTCCACAATGACGAGCGGTTCGTCACCAACAATCCAGGCACGCCCGACGGGTTCGGCGCAAACGATGCGGAATACGTCCAGAACCGGCATTTCACCCGCGCAAGCGACTGGGGGGCATCGTTGGTGTGGAGCCAGACGTTCACCGGTCCGCTACGCTCGCTCTCCGCCGGTTTCGACTACCGCGGGGTGCGCGGCAGCGACCATGCCGCCATCTTTGCCGAGACGGGGGCGCAGCTCCGCACCGACACCGGCGCGGGCAACCAGCGCTTCCTCGGCGGCTTCGTTCAGGCGGATGTTCGCCCGTTCAACCGGCTCCAGATACTGTTCAGCGTACGCTATCAGGATTTCTACAGCTTCAACGCGGTGGACAATACACCCGGCGGGGCTGGCAACAGCGTACCGAACAGTCACAGCAGTGACGTCGACCCCCGCCTCTCTATCCGCTACCAATTGCCTGCGGGGTTCGCCGTGCGGGGCGCGATGTATCGCGCGTTCCGTGCACCGACGCTCGACAATCTGTACCGTGGCGCATCCGTTCCCGGGTATATCCTCTACAGCAACGCCGGGTTGAAGCCGGAAACGCTGGAAGGCGCAGAGCTGGGGCTGGATCTCAACCGTGGCCCGATCCGCATACAAGCCACGGCCTATACCAGTCGGATCTCCGGCTTCCTGACCTATCGCTACCTGGATCCGGATACGCTTCCGGCGGGTTTCGACATCGGCGCCCGACTTATCAATGCCGGACGCGCGCGCAGTCGCGGTGTTGAGGCGGAGGTGACCTGGCAGGCGGCGCAGTCTTTCGCTGCAACGCTTGCCTATACATATGCGGATTCGATCGTCACCCGAAACCCGGAAGACACCGCCAGCATCGGCATTCAGCAGGCAGGGATCCCAAGGCACCGGATCAGCGCCTCCGTCGACTGGACCGGCCCGTACGGCATCAAACTCTCGCCCCGCCTCCGCTATCTGTCACGAACCAACGGCGATCCGGACGGGATATATCAAACGGATGCGCATTTTATCGCCGATGTCGCCGTCAGTGTGCCGGTCCGGCAGGGATTGGAAGGGTTCGTCCAGATCGAGAACCTGTTCGACCGACGCTACATTGGCGTCAACGACGGCTTCACCGCGCCTCTGTACGGCAAGCCGTTTAGCGCGATGGTCGGTGCTAGGCTAAAACTCGGCAAGCCCTAAGCCGACCGCGCCCGTGCATGTACGACCCACGCTCATGCAATCGACGATCGATCTGTCAGGTCGGCAACTTTCACGCGCTCCAAAAGTTGAAGAAGCAGGTGCCAAGGCTCTGACTTCTGCGCAGAAAGGTTCCGTCCTGCGGCACCCCCTTGCTCGACCTGACAGGCGGTGGGCGCGGACGGGGCGTTTAGCCGTCGGAGCAAGTATGCCCCTGATGTTGAGGATGTAGCTTGATGGACGGACAGCAGTCCCGCGATCCCGCCGATGCGGTCCTCGGCCGAGCGCAGGTGCGGATCGACGGCCCCGCCAAGGTTTGCGGAGCTGCTGAATTCCCGGGCGACTTCCATCCGCGCGATCTCGCATACGGCGTGCTCGTCACCAGCCCGATGGCGCGGGGGCGGATCGTCCGCATGGACACGTCGGTCGCCCAGCGCAGTCCGGGCGTGCTCGACATCCTTACCTATCGCAACGTCGGTAACGCCGTGGCGCCGGTGGGTCACATGATGGCGGACGGCTGGGCGAACAGCACGCTGCGGCCGCTCGCGTCGTCGGAAATCCATTACGCCGGACAGATCGTTGCGGTGGTCATCGCCGCGACGCTCGAACAGGCGCAGGCGGCGGCGCTGGCGATCCGCATCGGCTATGAAGGCGCGCCGCATGTCGGCGGGCTTGGCGCGACGGGCGCCGTGTCGGAGCCGCTCGCCAGCTTTCGTGCCGGGTATGAGGACCGTCACATCGGCGACTTCACGGGTGCGATCGCTGGGGCGGTCGCCAGCATCGACGTGGCGTATACGACGCCGATCCAGCATCATAATCCCATCGAGCTGCCGGATACGACCTGCGTCTGGAATGGCGACA
This sequence comes from Sphingomonas sp. GC_Shp_3, assembly GCF_026540945.1. Lineage (NCBI taxonomy): Bacteria > Pseudomonadati > Pseudomonadota > Alphaproteobacteria > Sphingomonadales > Sphingomonadaceae > Sphingomonas > Sphingomonas sp. GC_Shp_3. Next base: position 93,145 of record NZ_JALNUT010000009.1, on the reverse strand, counting down.
CGCTGACCGTTTACGAACCGACCCGCTTCATCGGCGCGGCAAGGAATGGCCTCGCCGCGCAACTTGGCATCGATCCCGCCAAGGTGAGGGTGATCGCACGGTTCATCGGCGGCCATTTCGGCGCCAAGCTCGGCCTGTCGCAGCACACCGTGTTCGCCGCGATCGCCGCGCGTCGGGTGCGGCGCCCGGTGCGGATCGTGGTGAGCCGTCGCGACAATTTCACCATCGCCAACCACCGGACCGAAACGCATCACGCGATCCGGCTTGGCGCGGATGCGGACGGGCGGTTCGTGGCGCTGTCGCATACCGCGACCACGGCGACATCGCGCTTCGACACCTTCGCGATGGAGGGCACCGACGTCAGCACCGCGCTGTACGCCTGCGCCAACATCGCCAGTGAGGAGCGCGTCGCGCGCGTGGACCGCAATACCCCGGGTCCGATGCGCGCGCCGCCGGAGGTGCCATATCTTTTCGCGCTAGAGTGCGCGGTGGACGAACTCGCCCACGCCATGCGGATCGATCCCGTCGCGCTGCGCCGGCGCAACGATACGGCGACCGATCCGGTCACCGGCCACCCCTTCACCACCCGCCCGCTGATGCGCTGCTTCGACGCCGGTGCCGCCGCGTTCGGTTGGGAGCGGCGATCAGCACGACCCGGCGAGACGCGCGACGGACGGTGGCGGATCGGTCACGGCTGTGCCGCCGCAGCCCGGCCGGCCAAGATCGGCCCGGCGATCATCCGCGTACACCAGACCAGCGACGGCATCGTCCACGTCCAGACCGCGCATCACGAGATCGGCAACGGCCTGTACACGCTGCTGGCGATGGTCGCGTCCGAGCGGCTCGGCGTTCCGCTTGCTAGCGTCAACGTCGAACTCGGCGACACCGCCCTGCCCGCGGCCGGCATCTCCGGCGGATCGTCGACAACGACCACGCTGGTGAACGCACTTGCCGAGGCGTGCCGGCAGCTTCGCGCGCAGCCGTCCGACCGGGCACGCTCCGTCGAAGTCGCCTTCACGCCACCGGGCGCGGAGCCCTCCGCGATCGACGACCTGAAAAAGGGCCATCTCAAGCTGATGAGCACGCCCAAAGATCGACTGGCATGGAGCTTCGGCGCGCATTTCATCGAGGTCGGCGTGCATTCCGATACAGGCGAGGTGCGCGTCCGCCGCCACGTCGGCGCCTTTGCCGCCGGACGCATCATCAATCCGCTGACCACGCGCAATCAATTGCTCGGCGGCATGATCTGGGGTCAGAGCGCGGCGTTGTTCGAGGGGACCATCGTGGATCCGGCGACGGGCGCCTACCTGAACCGGGACCTCGCCGAATATCTGGTGCCGACCGCTGCGGACATCGGCGAGATGACCGCAATCATGGTCGAGGACGAGGACCAGGCCGTCAACCCGGAGGGCGTGAAGGGACTCGGCGAGATTGGTATAATCGGCGTGAACGCAGCAGTGGCAAATGCCGTTTTCAACGCGACGGGGCGTCGTATTCGCAATCTGCCGATCCGCGTCGAACAGATGCTGTGACATAGGTGCTAGGGCTTGCCGAACCACCTTTGCAGGCGGAGACGGATGCGGAGGAACCGCAGATATGCCCGCTCCAACGCATGCAACACAAGGCGATGCCGCGCCATCAGACCGAGCGGCCGCAGCAGCGGAATCGCGCGCCACATAGCGGCAAACGCGGCCGCGCCGGACAGGAGACGCCCGTCCTCCATCGCATGAAACCGGGCCAGCAGTTCGGCGCGGTCGACCGGGCAGGTCGCAGGTCCGGCCGCATCGACGAAATCGATCCGTCCGCGGGTATCCAGCCGCCGCATGAGCGCGATTTCGCGGCGGCATAGCGGGCAATCGCCGTCGTACCAGACGGAAAGACTCACCGCGTCCGGGCCGGATTATCGCGCCAGATACGCCCGGCCAGCAACGTGGCGAAGCCGAGCCAACCGACGAACGGGACGCCCATCGCCGCAGCCGGCCTGTCCACTTTCGCGGCGGTGGCGACATAGGCGGCGCTGCTCGCCACCATCGCGCCGGACGCCATCGCGCTCGCCGCCAGTCGCTTTTCCCTGAAGAACAGCTCCGTCCAACCGCCTACCATCGCGGTATTCAGCAGCCACAGCCCGACCGCCGCATTGCGCGTCCGGCCGGAGGGATGCCGCAACAGCCGATAGCCACCGACCGCCAGCCCCGTTTCTAGCACGGGCCACACTGCCCCGAACACCGCATCAGGCGGCGTGTAGCCGGGCTTGTCGAGCCGGCGATACCAGCGGCGAATACGCGGATGCGTGCGATCCGGCGCATTGCGACGGCCGAGCACGGCACTGGCGCCAAGCACGATCCCGACCGCCGCCAACGCGGCGAGCGGCGTAAGGCCGACGTCAGGCTTGGCAGGTGCGTCCACGCTCATGCCTGCCCTAGGTAGCGCTCGAGATCATCGCTGCCGCCGATCCTCTCATCGTTGATGAAAATCTGCGGCGTGGTCGCGACGCCCTGTTCTTCCTCGAACGCGTCCACTTCCGCGCGCGACCGCAGGATGCGATCATCGACCTGGAAGCCCGCATTCTCCAGAATGTCCTTCGCGCGGACGCCGAACGGACACGTATGATCGGGCAGAATCATGCGGTAGAGCGTCGCGGTCTTGTCCTCAGCCATCAGGCACCTCCTCGGGCACGATCGCCCGTGCGGCTACAGCGTTTCAGCCGGCACAGCGTTCCAACGGCACCGGCGCGCTGGGAATGGCGGCACGGATCCATCACGGCGCCGCAGAGTTCTCCGGACAGACAGTAGCATTCCGCCGCTAACCCCCTCCCGCTGCGCCGGATTGCCGGCCAACAAGGACAGACCGATGCAGACCCGCAAACTTGGCCAGCAGGGCCTCGAAGTCTCCGCGCTTGGCCTCGGCTGCATGGGGATGTCCGATTTCTACGGCAGTCGTGACGAGGCCGAGGCGGTGGCGACCATCAACCGCGCGCTCGATCTTGGCGTCACCTTTCTCGATACCGCCGACATGTACGGCGTCGGCGCCAACGAAGCGCTGGTCGGCCGCGTCGTGCGGAAACGCCGCGACTGGATCGTCGTGGCAACCAAGTTCGGCAACGTGCGCGGCGAGGATGGCAGCTTCAAAGGCATCAACGGACGTCCCGACTATGTTCGCGCCGCCTGTGACGCCAGTCTGAAGCGTACCGGACTGGACTTCATCGACCTCTATTATCAGCACCGCGTCGACCCCGCCGTACCGATTGAGGAGACGGTGGGCGCGATGGCGGAACTGGTGCAGGCGGGCAAGGTCAAGTATCTCGGCTTGTCCGAAGCCGCACCCGCGACGATCCGCCGTGCCCACGCGGTGCATCCGATCACCGCCCTCCAGACCGAATATTCGCTGTGGAGCCGGGATGTGGAGGCCGAAATCCTGCCCGTCTGCCGGGAGCTTGGTATCGGCTTCGTGCCGTATAGCCCGCTCGGCCGTGGTTTCCTCACCGGTCAGTTCAAGACACCGGACGATCTCGACCAGGGCGACAGCCGTCGCAATCATCCCCGCTTTCAGGGCGAGGCGTTCCAGAAGAACCTTGATCTCGTCGCGGCAATCCGCGCGATGGCGGCGGACAAGGGCTGCACGCCGGCGCAGCTGGCGCTCGCCTGGGTGCTCGCGCAGGGCAAGGACATCGTACCGATCCCGGGCACCAAACGGCGGACGTATCTTGAAGACAATCTCAAGGCGCTCGACGTGGTGCTGAGCGCAGCGGACTTCGCCCGCATCAATGCGATCCTGCCGCCGGGCGCGGCGGAGGGGGCACGCTACCCGCAAGCATCCATGGTCGCTATCGACCGATAGGCTTCACGCCACCCTGCCACGGGGCGTGGCGCCCTACCCTGATTAAGGCACGTCACGGTGCATAAAGTCTTGACCGCGCCGACGGCAGAGGCCCTACGCGCGACCATGATCGCGCCCGAACGTGCAATATCGATGGTGTCGAAGCTGCGCCGTCCAAAGGCGCTGTCGCCGTTAATGACCCAGGAACAAATTGCCGTTTGCATTGATTGCCGCTGCAGTGCAGCAAGTAAAGTCATGGACGGAGCACACGCCTTTGCCTTTTCTGCGTAGTCCGACCCGCTTCATCCTCCACTATGTCGCCGCGCGACCGTGGATCTTCCTGGCATTGGGGCTGCTCGTCGCCGGAGCTTCGCTGAGTTCGATCGGCGTGCAATATGCCATGAAACTTCTGGTCGATGCGATGACCGGTGACGTTCGCGCGCGCGGCACGGTCTATGCGGCGCTGGGCGTCTTCCTCGGCCTCGTCATACTGGAGAGCCTGTTGCAGCGTGTCGCCGCACTGACGCTCGGCCACGCTACCGTGTCCTCCGGGGTCGGCATCAGGCTCGACATGGTGGAGTATCTCACCGGCCATCAGATGCCGTTCTTCCAGAACCAGCGGGCAGGTTCGCTCGGACACCGCATCTCTGGCCTCGCAGGGATCTTCGGCGCGATTGTTCACCGCTTGCTGCAGGAGGTGACGCCGCCGCTGATCGCCTTTGTCGGCGCGATGCTGATCTTCGTCACCATAGACGTGGCGATGGCCGCGATCCTCGGCGTGGTGTTCATTGCCGTCACCGCGACGCTGATCCTGCTCGGGCTGCGCGGCCATGTCCATCACAAGGCCTTCGCCGAACACGCCGGCACCGTCGGCGGCGAGCTGATCGACCTGATCGGCAACATCTGGGTGGTGAAGGCGTTCGCCGCACGCGACCGCGAACTCGAGCGGCTGGAAGGCTTCCTGGACGAGGAAGCCAGTGCACAGCGGCGTGGCTGGTTCTTCGTTGAACGGATGCGTGGCTTGCACGACATCGCGCTCGCCGTCCTCGTCGGGGGTACGCTGATCTGGGCGATCGGTCGCTGGTCGACGGGTGCGATCTCGACTGGCGATGTCGTCATCATCAGCACGATGACGTTTCGCATCCTGCACGGTTCGCGCGATCTCGCCATGGCGTTGATCGATACCAGCCAGCAGTTCAGCTATTTGCGCGAGACGCTCGACATCATCGGCGTTCCCCAGACCTTGAACGACGCGCCTGACGCGGCGCGGCTGCGGGTTGGCGAGGGAAGCGTCGAACTCGCAAGCGTCACCTTCGGGTACGATCCCCATGAGCCGGTGATCCACGACCTGACGCTGACGATCCCGGCCGGGCAGAAGGTCGGTATCGTGGGTTCATCGGGAGGGGGTAAATCCTCGCTCCTCCAATTGATGCAACGCTTTCACGATCCACAGATCGGCCACATCGCCATCGATGGCCAGCGCATCGACCAGGTCACGCAGGAATCTCTGCGCGATGCGATCGCGGTGGTGCCGCAAGAAGTGCTGCTGTTCCATCGCTCCGTGATGGACAACATCCGTTTCGCGCGTCCTGACGCCAGCGACGAGGACGTGCACCGTGCCGCCGAGGCGGCCGGATGCGATGATTTTATCCGTCGCCTCGCACATGGCTATGACAGTATCGTCGGGGAACGTGGCGCCAACCTGTCCGGGGGCCAGCGCCAACGCATCGGCATCGCGCGCGCTTTCCTGAAGAATGCGCGTGTCGTGCTGCTCGACGAAGCGACGAGCGCGCTCGATTCCGAAAGCGAGCTCGAGGTGCAGAACGGGCTCGACGCGCTGATCCGCAACCGCACCGTCATCGCGGTCGCGCACCGCCTGTCGACGATCGTCGGCTTCGACCGGGTGATCGTGGTGGATCGCGGGCGAGTCGTCGAGGACGGACCGCCGCAGCAGCTGCTGCGGCAAAAGGGTGGCGCCTTTCGGCAGCTTTGGGTCATGCAGGTCGAGGGGCTTGAACGCTCGTCAAGCTACCCGAGGGACTTCGCGGCTGCTGGGGAACGGCTGCGAAGCGCGTCGGTGGAACGCGGGCGCCAGTTACGCGGCGCGATCGTAAGCGCCTGGTCGAACGTCGCGGAGCGCGATCTCCGATAAAGGTTTCGCGCGCCCGTTTGCCATGACGCGGGCAACGCTTCCGACGCGTTTTCTACACCTCGCCGCGCCGCCTTTCGTTGCGAACATGCCCTCGCCCGGTCCGCGTAGCCACGCAGCCGCAGCCTGTGCAGTTGTACGCCTGACACAACGCCAGCAAAACCGACATCGATGTCAGAAATGTTTTGACACACTCGCGCGGTTTTGCTTCTGGGGGTTCAAGCTCGTGACAAACGGGCGATCTCGGAGGGAATTGATAATGACGCGGCAAGTACTTGCTGCGAGCACGGCGCTCGCGGCTGCTCTCGTGTTTTCATCTGCAGCACATGCTCAGGCAGATGCCACCACACAACCTACTGCGAGCCCTGCGGGGCCAACGCCGGCGGCACAGCCATCGGACGCGACCAACGGTTCCGGACAGATCCAGGACATCGTCGTCACCGCGACCAAGCGCGAAACCAGCCTCCAGCGCACGCCGATCGCAATCTCCGCGTTCAGCCAGGCCACGCTCGATCGCCAGCAGGTTCGCGACGTGACCGGTCTCGCCAATTTCGTGCCGAGCCTGCACTTCGCGCAACAGGGCGATCAGGGCGCGATCCTGCTGACGCTGCGCGGCATCGGCAACGACGCCGCCTATACCGAAGTCGCCGATCCCGAGGTGGCGATCTATGTCGACGGCATCTATTCGCCGCGCGCGCAGGGTGCGTCGGTGTTGATGTACGACATGGAGCGTGTCGAGGTGCTGCGCGGCCCGCAAGGCACGCTGTTCGGCCGCAACGCGACGGTCGGCGCGGTCAGCCTCATCACCGCCAAGCCGCAGCTCGACGGCTTCCACGCCAGCATCGAGGCGGTCGGCGGCGCCTATAACCGCTTCGGCACGCGCGGGATGATCAACATTCCCGTCACCGACAATTTCGCGTTGCGCGCCGCCTTCATCACCGATCGGCACGACGGCTATATCGATTACCAGCAGGCACCGGACGTGGCGGGCGTGAACCGCTCCGCCTTCGTGACCAGCGGGCAGAAATACTATGCCGGTGACCAAAAATCCGCGCGCCTGTCCGCGCTGTGGGATCTCGGCCGCTTCAAGTGGAACCTGTCGGGCGAATATTACAAGGATACCGGCTCCCCGATCCTCAGCCTGTTCCAGACGCCGCGCGCCGGGCAGAAGTTCTGGTCCGCGCTGGTCGACACCGCACCGCAGACCGATCGCTATTCGTGGGGCATCCGCTCCAACATGACGTACGATCTCTCGGATCATATCGAGGCGGCCTATATCGCCGGCTTCACGCGTGTCGGCGGCAGCGCCGATTCGGATGCCGATTCCGGCGCGCATCCGCCGTTCAGCAACCCCGACGGCTCGCTCAACCTGCCCAACGACAGCTTCGGTGAAAACAACACCGCCTTCTCCCGCTACGACTTCTGGAGCCATGAGCTTCAGCTCAAGTCGATCGGTGCGAACGCGATCGACTGGATCGTCGGCGGCTATTACAGTCACGAGGTCAACAAGATCCGTTTCGATATCGACCAGCGCAACGGCTATCGCAACGGCACGTTCAACTGGGCGGGCAGCTTCATCCAGGCCGACCGCGAGATCGATTCGCGCGCCGCGTTCGGCCAGGCGGTGTGGCACGTCACCGACAAGATCAACCTGACCGGCGGCCTACGTTATACCAGCGACGAGAAGCGCGATATCGGCGGCCGCAACGTCACCTTCTCGGGCTGTTCGGCCACGCTCGCACCCGCCACGCTCGCCGCCTGTCAGGCGGCGGTGCCGAACCTGCCGGGCATCTTCACGGTCGATCTGCATCAAGCCGGCAACGCGCAGGATCTGGTCAACACGCTGAATGCGCAGACCGCGCAGTACGGCAATCTGTGGGGCATCTCGAACAACGATGCCTATGGCAAATGGAACAAGCTGACCTGGCTTGCCCGTGCCGATGCCCAGATTACGCAGGGCACTCTGGCCTACGGCAGCGTCAGCACCGGTTTCAAGTCGGGCAATATCGAGGATGGCGGGCTGCTCGCCGGCCCCGAGACGCTGACCAACTACGAAGTCGGCACCAAGTCGCGGTTCTTCGACAATCACGTAACCCTGAACCTCGCGGCATATTACGAGGACTTCAAGGGCTATCAGGTCAACCAGGCGGTGACGACGCGCAACGCGGCGGGCGACATCATCGGCAGCCAGATCATCACCACCAACGCGAAGGGCGCGAAGGCCTACGGCTTTGAGGCGGAGATGACCGCAAACCTGACGCGGACCGACCGGATCAACCTGTCGGGCACGTACCAGCACACCGAGTTCAAGGATCTCTTCACGGTCGACAACCGCATCTACAACAACACGCCCGACAATATCGAGAACCTGAAGGGCAACCAGCTGCCGCACGCGCCGCACTTCTCGGCGACCGGCACCTATGAGCATGATTTCGAGCTGGCCAATGCCGGGCGGATCACGCCACGCTTCACGCTGCATTACGAAACCAGCAGCTGGCTGACCTACTTCAACGGCGATGTCGCATCGCGCTATCCGACCGCAAATCAGGCCGGCAAGGGGCTGCTCGGCACCGCGTTCGACAAGCAGGACGCGTTCGCACGGATCGATCTCGGGCTGAACTATACCGCACCGGGTGGTCAGTACGAGGTCGAGGCGTTTGCACTCAACCTGACCGATCATCGCATCCGCACCAGTTCGGGCGTGTCCGGAACGGTCGGCACGAACGGCCTGTCGACGGTGTTCCTGTCCAACTACGAACCGCCGCGCACCTGGGGCGTCCGCGTCCGCGCCAAGTTCTGATCGTCCCCCAAGTCTCCTCCCAAGGAGCCTGACTGCGGCCACTGCCCTCCTCACGGCAGGACAGTGGCCGCCATTTTCAAAGCGGCTTGATGTCAGGCATGAGGGTTGATCCACAAAGATCATGGGCGGAGTGGCCACGATGACCAGACGGATTGTGATCGTCGGCGGCGGGACTGCCGGGTGGCTCAGCGCCGCCTATCTAGCGCGTGCGTTGCCACGTCCGCCACACGCGAACGGCTGGGCGATCACACTGGTCGAAAGCGCGGACATCCCCACGATCGGTGTCGGCGAAGGCAGCTTCCCGACCCTTCGCTCCACCATCGCGACGCTAGGTCGCAGCGAAGCGGAGTTCATCCGCGCCAGCGACGCGACCTTCAAACAGGGCGTGCGTTTTACCGGCTGGGCTGGCCGCGCCACGCCGGGACGTCCCGCCGACGACTATTTCCACCCGTTCAATCTGCCGCTCGGCGGCGACACGCCGGGGCTGTTGCCGTTTTGGCTCGATTCCGCAGGCGACCCGAACCGCCCCGCCTATGCCGACGCCGTCACCACCCAGGAACGCGTGATCCGCGCCGGCAAAGGCCCCAAGCGCCCGCAGGACCCCGATTTCGGCGGGCCGATGAATTACGCCTACCATTTCGACGCCGCCAAGCTGGCCTCATGGCTGCGCGAGGTTGCCACCGCCAACGGCGTAACGCGGATCGAGGCGACGATCGCCTCGGTCGAACGTGACGCGAGTGGTAATATCGCGTCGGTGACACCAGCGGGCGGTGCGCCGGTAGCGGGTGAGATCTTCCTCGACTGCTCGGGGTTTCGCGCACTGCTGATCGGTGAGACGCTGGACGCGCCGTTCCGTGACGTGGGCGACGTTCTGTTCAACGATCGCGCCATCGCAATGCAGGTGCCGAGCGCGCCGGACGCGCCGATCGCGCCCTATACGCTGGCGACCGCGCATGATGCGGGCTGGATCTGGGACATCGGCCTGTCGGGGCGACGCGGCACCGGCTGCGTCTATTCGAGCCGCCATATGTCGGACGATGCGGCCGAGGCGGTGATCCGCCGGTACAATGGTGTCGACCTGCCCACCCGTCTGCTGCGCTTCCGCACCGGCTACCGCGAACGCCAGTGGGTCGGCAACACGGTCGCGATCGGCCTGTCCGCCGGCTTTTTCGAGCCGCTGGAATCGACCGGGATCATGCTGATCGAGGTTGCCGCGCGCATGGTCGCGGATATGCTGGCCGGGCCGCTCGACGCGGACGCGATCGCCGGCGCGGCACGCACCTTCAACCGGCAGATGACCGCGCGGTTCGCGGCGATCGTCGAGTTCCTCAAGCTGCATTACTGCGTCAGCCAGCGTACGGACACGCCGTATTGGCGCGACAATGTCGATCCGGCGAGTTGGCCGGAGGGGCTGCGTGACAAGCTTGCGCAATGGCGCCACCGGCTCCCCTCGCGGTTCGACTTCGTGGCCGACCAAGAGACGTTCTTGCCGCCGAGCTGGGCGTTTATCCTGCACGGGCTTGGCTTCGCGACCGAAGCGGGGCGCGGCGCACTTGATGCAATGCCGCGCGAGGCACAGGATGCCATCGCAACCTTCGGCAAGATCCGGCAGGCTGCCCAGCAGGCCGTCACGCACCTGCCCGACCACCGTTCCCTCGTCCTGCACTATCACCGAGCCCGTTGAGAGGTCCTATGCGCGCGATCCTTACCCCGAAGCGTTTCCTGCTGCTCGCCGGCGCGGCGTGCGTGTCTCTTTCCGCAGCGGCCAGCGCCGAGCAGCCCGAGCAGGCGTCGTGGCTGAACCGCAAGCTCGGCGCGGAAGCGCGCGCCGATGCGCTGGTGCGTGCCATGACCATGGACGAGAAGATGCAGATCATCCGCACCTGGTTTCCGCCCAAGGCACAAGGCATGCCCGGCGCGCCCGACGACCTCATTCCGTCGGCGGGCGAAATGGTCGGCGTGCCGCGCCTCGGCATCCCGACCCTGCGGGAGAGCGATGCCAGCCTCGGCGTCGCCAATCAGATCGAGCAGCGCAAGGGCGACACCGCGACCGCGCTTCCCGCCAGCCTCGCCACCGCCGCCAGCTTCGATCCCGAAATCGCCTATCAGGGTGGCGCGATGATCGGCGCTGAGGCGCGCGCCAAGCGCTTCAACGTGCTGCTCGCCGGGGGCGTGAACCTGACGCGGGATCCATGGGGTGGGCGCGATTTCGAATATCTTGGCGAGGACCCGCTGCTGACCGGCGTGATGGGGGGGGCGCATATCCGGGGCGTGCAGAGCAATCACATCGTATCGACGATCAAGCACTTCGCGTTCAACGCGCAAGAGACAGGCCGCATGATCGTCGATGCGCGGCTCGACTGGGCCGCTTTGCACGAAAGCGATCTGCTCGCGTTCAAGCTCGGCATTGAGGGCGGCCATCCGGGCTCGGTGATGTGTTCGTACAACCTCGTGAACGGCGACTGGGCCTGCCAGAACAAAACGCTGCTGACCGATATCCTGCGCGGGCAATGGGGCTACAAGGGATGGGTCATGTCGGACTGGGGCGCGGTCCATTCCACCGCCAAGGCCGCGAACGCCGGGCTGGACCAGGATTCCGGCGCCGAACTGGACCGCGAGGATTTCTTTCGCGAACGCCTGAAGGCGGCTGTCGCCAGCGGCGAGGTTCCGAAGGCGCGCTTTGACGATATGGTGCGCAACGTTTTGACCGGCGTGATCGAGACCGGCCTGTACGACGATCCCGTGCCGGCGACGAACCAGCCGATCGATACCGATGCCCATGCGCGGGTCGCGCAGAAGGCCGCTGAGGAAGGCATCGTGCTGTTGCGCAACGCCGGCGGGATGCTGCCGCTTGCCGCGACCGCGAAGCGCATTCTGGTTATCGGCGGCCATGCCGATGTCGGCGTTCTGTCGGGCGGCGGCTCCTCGCAGGTCCGCTCGACCGGCGGGGTACCGGTCGAGATCCCGCTGAAGAGCGGCCCGGCGGCATCGTTCGCGCGCACCACCTGGCATAACAGTTCGCCGATGCGCGCGGTGCAGGCGCTGAACTCCGGCGCCCACGTCAGCTATGTCGATGGGACCGACACCGCGGCCGCAGCCGCCGCGGCGAAGGCGGCGGATCTGGTGCTGGTCTTCGCGACCCAGTGGCGCACCGAAGCGGAGGACGTGACCACGCTCGCTTTGCCTGACAACCAGGACGCGATGATCGCGGCGGTGGCTGCCGCCAACCCGCACACCGTCGTCATCGTCGAGAGCGGCGGCCCGGTGCTGATGCCGTGGCTGGACAAGGTGCCGGCGGTGCTCGCCGCCTGGTATCCGGGCCAGCGCGGCGGCGAGGCGATCGCCAACATCCTGTTCGGCAAAGTCAACCCGTCGGGCCGCCTGCCGATCACCTTCCCCGCTTCGGACCGCCAGGCGCCGCGCCCGCAGCCGTTGGGTCTCGACCGCATCGCGAACGACGACGCCGCCTCCAACGCCGGCAGCGCGGGTGGCGAGGCGCAGGGCTTCACCGCCGACTATCCGGAAGGCGCCGACGTCGGCTACCGCTGGTACGCCAAGCGCGCGCAGCGACCTCTGTTCCCGTTCGGGTTCGGGCTGTCGTATACGCATTTCCGCTACGCCAATCTGAAGGTGTCGGGTGGCGCCGCGCTGACGGTGAGCTTCGACGTCACCAATGCCGGGCCACGCTCCGGCGCGGACGTGCCGCAGCTTTATGTGACACCCCCCACGGGCGGCACTGTCGCCCGCCTGAGCGGTTTCCAGCGGATAGAGCTTCAGCCCGGCGAGACGCGCCACGTCACGCTGAATGCAGAGCGGCGGACGCTGGCGGCATGGGACGAGGCGAGCAAGGGCTGGCATCTCGCCGCCGGCAGCTACCGCGCTGCGATCGGCCACGATGCGCTCGACCTGGTGCTGACCGGATCGGCGACGCTGGCCGACCAACGCTTCGAGCCCTGAAGGGCCGAAGCGCCCTGCGGGCAATCGCGGTCCGGACTACGCCGGGCCACCGCGACGCCTTGCTGGTCGGCTGTCGCGGTTCGCGGTAACGAGAAGGCGTTGTGACGGCCGGACCTGCTCCCTTCGCTGCAAGGCGCCTTTTCCGTCTGTCGGTCGGCGTGTTCGCGATCGGCGGCTTCGTCACGTCGCTGGTCAGTCTGCTGGTGCCACGGCTGACGGCGCTATACGGATCGAATTATTCACACGCGCTTCTCGTGCAGATGGCGTTCTACCTCAGCTACCTGCTCTTCGCCGTGCCGATCGGGCGGATCATAACGCGGCACGGATACATGCGGTCCGCGATGATCGGGCTCGCCATCATGTCGGCGTCGACGGTGCTGCTGCTGATCGCCAACGCGATGCGGTTGTTCCCGCTGCTCCTGCTCGCGTTACTGCTGCTGTCGTGCGGCATCACCTTCCTGCAGATCGCCAGCAACACTGTCGTCGCGATGGTGGGCGCGGCGGACGGTGCCGCGTTCCGACTGAACCTGCTGCAAGGCTGCAACTCCGCCGGCACGATCGCGGCGCCGCTGTTCGGTGCCGCCTTCCTGACCGAAGGGGTCGGCGCGGAAGGTGGGCCGCCGTTCCTGTTCGCGCTTCTCATCCTCGTGGTGCTGACGATCTCCTATGCCCGCAATCGTCGCCTGCTCGACACCGCACCAGCAGCCGAGGTTGCAGTTGGGCGCTTCGATCTGCTTTCCGCGATCCGGGACCGTAAGCTCGTCTGGGGCATGGCGGCGATCTTCGCCTATGTCGGCGCGGAGGTCAGCATCGGCGCGTTGCTTGCCAATTACCTGATGCAACCCGGCACTTTGCACGCGCGCGCCGCCATCGCCGCGCGGATGGTAAGCCTGTATTGGGCGGGCGCCATGGTCGGGCGCTTCGCCGGAAGCATCCTCATGCGGCGGGTCACCCCATCAACGCCGCTGCTGATCGTGGCCCTTTGCGCCGCCGGCTTGACGGCGATCGCCGCCGGTGGCGGCGGGCTGTCCGGATCCGTGGCACTGATCGCGGTGGGGCTGTGCAACGCGATCATGTACCCGACGGTGTACGTTCTCGCGCTTCCGGCGCAGGCGGAACGTGCAACCTCGGCCGCGACGCTGCTGTGCATGGCGGTGGTCGGCGGCGCGGTGATCCCGATGCTGTGTGGCGAGATCGCGGATCGCGCCGGACTGGGCCCCTCGCTCTTCGTGCCGGTGCTGTGCTACCTCGTGGTCGCGGCCTTCGCCGTATCTTGCTCTGGACGGAATTCGGAACGCGCGTGAGTGTCACCAGCATCAAGGATGTAGCCGCTCGCGCAGGCGTTTCGCCAAAGACCGTATCCCGCGTCATCAACGGCGAACGCCACGTTCGCGCGGACAAGCGCGAACGCGTGCTTCAGGTCGTCCGCGAGCTGGATTACAAGCCGAATGCGTTTGCGCGCAGCCTGTCCAGTTCGCGCTCGTATCTGCTCGGGCTGCTGATCGACGATCCGGCATCCGGCTACGCCGCCGACGTGCAGCTTGGCGCGTTGATGCGCTGTCGTGAGAAGAACTACCATCTGATCGTCGAGCGGGTCGAACGGAATACGCCCGGTTGGGAAGCCGAGCTGAGCCGATCGCTTGGCGTGATGAAGCTCGACGGCGTAATCCTCACCCCGCCGCTGTGTGACGACGCAACGTTGGCGGCGCTGCTCGAACAGGCGGCGATCCCGTTCGTGCGGATCGCGCCAAGTGCCGCTGAGGATCTGTCGGGCTTCATCCGCATGGACGATTGTTCGGCGGCGGCGGAGATGACGCGGCATCTCATCGGTCTGGGCCATTGCCGCATCGGGTTTATCAAGGGCGACCCGGCGCACGGCGCGACCTCTGCCCGCCTGCAAGGCTTCATGTCGGAAATGACCCGTGCGAACCTGACCGCCTCGCCCGATCTCATCCGCGAGGGCGACTTCTCCTCCCGCAGCGGGTTTGCCGAAGCCGAGGCGTTGCTCGCGCTCGCCGAACCGCCCACCGCGATCTTCGCGAGCAACGACGACATGGCACTGGGTGCGCTGATGGCGGCGATGCGGCGCGGGCTGGCGGTGCCGCAGACGCTGGCGATCGCGGGGTTCGACGATGCGCCGACCTCGCGCGTGACTTGGCCGCAACTCACCACTGTCCATCAGCCCAAGGCGGCGATGGCCGCCGAAGCCGTCGATATCCTCACCGCTCCGGCCTATCGCGACGCCATGACCGAACCGGCCTATCGCCGCGCGCTCGATTACCGGCTGATGATCCGTGGCAGTACCGATGCCAGTGCGGTCTCGAAACCAAGCGTGCCGTGACAGTGGCGGCGCGCAGGACGTTCAGCGCGCCGAGGTGAAGTCGGCGCCGGCCGGCAGCGTGCGCTCCGGCAGACGGAGCGAAGTCGACATCGGCAGGTCACGCGCCGACCGGCCCAGCCACACCGTGTACGCACCAGCGCGCTGCGACCACGCCCCTTTGCTTTCATCGAACATGGAAAGCAGCCGGGGGTCGACGGTGACGGTCACGGTGCGCGCGACGCCGGGGGCAAGGGTGATCTTGTCAAACGCGCCCAGCCGGCGCGGCGCTTCCCAGTGGCCGTCCGCCGGGCCGACATACACCTGCGGCACATCGGCGCCGGCGCGCTTGCCGGTGTTGCGAACCGTGAAGCTGACCTGCAATGCCTGCCCGGCGAGAACCGCCCGAAGGTTGGAATAGGCGAAACTAGTATAGCTAAGCCCGTGTCCGAACGGCAGCGTCGGCTCCAGCTTGTGCGCGGCATACCATCGGTAGCCGACCGCCGCGCCCTCGGAATAGACCACGTCGAACGGGGTATGCTCTTGCACTCCCTCGCCATCGAGCTTCGGTCGGGGAAGCTGATCGACGCTGCGCGGGATACTGACCGGCATGCGGCCCGACGGGTTGATGCGGCCGCTCAGCACATCGGCGATCACATCGCCACCATCGGTGCCGGGATACCACGCCTCGACCGCGGCAGCGACCCGGTCGAGCCACGGCATCAACACCGGCCCACCCGTTTCAAGGACGACGATCGTGTTCGGATTGGCGCGCGCGACCGCCTCAATCAGCGCATCCTGCCCGTCCGGCAGGGAGATCGAGACGTCGCGCGACTCAGCCGCCCACTGCGTTACGAAGACGATCGCGACATCGCTCGCCGCAGCAAGGCTGGCGGCTGCCGCCGGGTCCTGCCCACCGTCGAAGCCGACCGTTGCGCCCGGCAGGTTGCGGCGCAGCGCCTTCAGCGGTGAAGAGGGTAGGTACACGACCGGCCCCGGCCAACTGGTCGGCTCGACACCCGGTACGGCATTGCCGCCACGCGGATAGACCTGCGCCGAACCGCCACCGGACAGCACGCCGGCATCGGCATGGCCGCCGATCACGGCGATGCGCCTGGCATGTGCGGACAGCGGCAGCACGTCACCCCGGTTCTTGAGCAGGACGATACCCTCTCCCGCCACCTTGCGTGCAACCTCGGCATGCGCGGCGAAGTCGATCGGGGCGAGCCCTACGGGGAAATCGATCACACCCTTGGCGAACATCGTGCGCAGCACCCGCCCCGCCATGTCGTCGAGCCGGGCCTGCGGCACGTCGCCGGCGGCAATCGCAGCGGCGAGTTTCGGACCGAAGTAGAAGTCCTCTGCGCGCTTATACCCGGTTTCCTGATCCTCACCGGCGTTGGCCGCCTTCACCGTCGAATGGGTCGCGCCCCAGTCCGACATGACATACCCCGGAAAGTGCCAGTCGCGCTTCAACACCGTGTTGAGCAGCCAGTCGTTTTCGCAACTGAAGTCGCCGTCGACCTTGTTGTAGGCGCACATGACCGAGCCCGCGTGGCTCTTCTCCAGCGCGATCTCGAAGCCGAGCAGATCGCTCATTCGTGCCGCACTGCGGTCGATCACCGCATTGACGATGTTACGCCCGGTTTCCTGATCGTTCATGGCGTAATGCTTGACCTGACCGATGATGTGCGCGCTTTCGACGCCCCGCGCACCTGCGCCGGCGATGGTGCCGGCAAGCAGCGGATCCTCCCCGGCATATTCGAAGTTGCGGCCGTTGCGTGGTTCGCGGACGAGATCGACGCCACCCGCCAGCATCACGTTGAGGCCCGATGCCCGCGCCTCCGCCCCGATCATCGCGCCGCCCTGCTCCGCCAAAGCGGGATTCCAGGTCGAGGCGATCGCCAGCCCCGATGGCAACGTGGTGCGTTCGAGCGGCTTGTCCCGAAACGCGTTCTGGGTGGCAACGCCCGCGCCCGCGTCGGTCTGCCACTGCGGCGGAATGCCGAGGCGCGGCACACCGGGCACGAACCCCGCCGACGCATAGCGCGCGAGCGGATCGACCTTGTAGCCGGGAAGATCGGAGCCGAACCAGCCGGACAGGATGCTTAGCTTCTCCTCCTGCGTCATCGCGGCGAGAAGCAGCTTGGTGCGCACCTCCGGCGAAAGCTTCGCGTTCATCCACGGCCGTGGTGCGGTGGTGCCCGTCGACTGTTGCGGCTGGGCGGATGCCGCGCCCGATGCGAGGAGGGCTGCGAGCAACGTCGCAAGGGCAACTGACTTCATTCCGGCTCTCCGCACGCTCATGCGCGTTCATCGCTTAACGAAAATGGTAACGCTGGCGCATACGACTTAGGTCGTAGTAGCATTGCGGCGCTGCTGGTCAGCGGCGGCGCGACAAAGCATCCAGGGCGGCGCAGGCGTGCATTCTCAGTTCGGGCTCCCGCGTGACCTCCAGCATCGCGCTCAGGCTGGAACGCGCGGCCTCGACATCGCCGGTGTTCAGTTGCAACCGGGCATGTTCCCACCACGCATGCGCGTTGGATGGCGCGATGACCGTCATGCGCTGGTACAGCGTCAGCGCGCGATCCAGGTTGCCGCCCCGCTCGGCCCGGCTGGCCTGATTCATCAGCAGGCGCACCAGCACGGACCGGTTCGACATCGCCGTCAGATGTTCCGGGCGCGGCGTGGCGTCCCGACCCAGCACCGCGCGCAGCAACGCGGCGAATTGCTCCGCATCCAGCATCGCACCGCCGTCGAACGGATCGATCAGCACCGGCTCCGTTTCCGAGCCGATGCGGGCGACCACATGTCCGGGCGTATTCAGCGCATCCGCCGCCCAGCCAAGCCGACGCGCCGCCGCCACGTAGAGGATGGTAAGGCTGACCGGCAAACCGCGCCGCCGGTCGATCACGCGAATGAGATCGGCATTGTCGGGGTCGTCGTAACTCTGCCGATCGCCGACGAAGCCGAATTCGGTGCCGATTACCCGAGCCAGGATCTTGGCGCGGGCCACCGCATTCTCCGCATCGCCGCCGAGCACGACCAGCCGCTCCGTAATCTCGCCGAGAAGGTCGACGTAAGCGGACAGGTCCAGCCCGGCATGGTCGAGCGCGGCGATCTGAAGCGCCGCCGAGTCAAGCGAGATCGCCTCGTCCTCGAGCAGCCCGATCTGCAGGATCACATCGGTGTTCGGTGTCTCGACCAGCGCCGTACCCTCCTCGTGAAATCGTGTCCGGCGCGTCATGTGATTGCGGCGCCACATCCGGATCGCCGGTGGCGCGGCACCGCCATGCCACCAGAATACGAGGGTAACGCACCGCTCCGCCAGCGGTGCCAACACCGAACGCGTCCGGCCTCGAAATACGGTGCCATGCCAATCGGACCGTGCCAGCCGGAACCGACCGCAGCCCTCGGCTACGCCCTGCCCCCGCAACAGCAGACCGCGAGGGCACCGAACTACCAACCGTCAGTTACACCAATTTACCGGTGCGGATCAGTTCCTTGTACCAGTCCGCGCTGAGCTTGGGCGTGCGCTTCTCCGTCTTGAAGTCGACGTGGTGGATGCCGAAGCGCGTGTTGTAGCCGTCCTCCCACTCGAAATTGTCCATCAGGCTCCACAGGAAATAGCCCTGGATCGGATAACCCTCGCGCACCGCGCGCTGCATGTGGGTGATGCAATTGCGCAGGTACATGATGCGGTCGGCATCGTAGACCTTGCCGTCCGGCGATACCACGTCGTCGGCCGAACAGCCGTTCTCCGAAATGAAGATGCGCTTCGGCTTCCACAGGTCAGACACCGTGCGGATACCCCAGTACAGCACCTCCGGCGCGACATAGAGCCACGGCGACACCATGCGCGGGGAATGCTCCAGATGCGGCAGGATCGCATAACCGCGCGGCTGATCGGGCGCGGCGCGAACGTAGTTGGGCGTGTAGAGGTTAAGCGACACGAAATCGAGCGGGCTGCTGATGATCTTCATATCCCCCGCCTGCACGCGCGGCGCATCCTTGCCCTGTGCGGTCAGATATGTGTCGAGATACTTGCCCTCCATGATCGCGGTGAGGAACATCGCATTCTCCTCGCGCACCGCGGCCTTGGTGGCGGCGATATGCTCGGGCGTTTCGATGACGGGTACGAACATGCTGGTGTTGTCGGCCAGCCCGATCTGGGTGCCGGGTCGCGCGGCGGCGCGGATCGCCTGCACGCCGAGACCATGCGCCAGCACGCCATTATGACGGATCTGGTTGACGTCACGCGGCGGCAGCTTGAGGCCGGGCGCCTTCTGGCCGGTCATGTACGACAGGTCGGTGAAGCAGCGCAGTTCGTTGACCGTCATGATGTGCTTGACGCGGTCGGACAGCTTGCCAGCCATATAGCCGGCGTAATCGGCAAAGGCATAGGCCGTGTCGCGCGACTGCCAGCCGCCGGCGAGCCCGGTCGGCAGATCCCAGTGAAACATCGTCGCATGCGGCGCGATGCCAGCGGCGAGCAACCCGTCGACCAGCCGGTCGTAATAGTCGACCCCCTTGGGGTTGGGCGCCCCGCGCCCGCTCGGGAAGATGCGCGACCATGCGATCGAGAAACGATAGGCGCGGGCGCCAAGCGCCTTCAGCAGCGCGATATCGTCGCGATAGCGGTGGTAGCTGTCGCACGCCACGTCGCCGGTATCGCCGTTGGCGACCTTGCCCGGCGTGTGCGAGAACACGTCCCAATTGGTCGGCCCGCGCCCATCCTCGTTGACGGCACCCTCGATCTGATACGCCGCCGTCGCGCAGCCCCATGCGAAATCGCGCGGGAACGCACCATCCGCCACCGCCGGGCGCGGGCCGGGCTGCGCTGTTGCGGCGCCCGGCGTCAGCAGCGATGTCGCAAGCGCGGCGCCGCCCAGACCCAGTCCCAGTTCGCGGCGCGTTACATCGGCCATTTCATCTCTCCTTGTAGGTCGTT
Organism: Sphingomonas sp. GC_Shp_3; assembly: GCF_026540945.1. Lineage (NCBI taxonomy): Bacteria > Pseudomonadati > Pseudomonadota > Alphaproteobacteria > Sphingomonadales > Sphingomonadaceae > Sphingomonas > Sphingomonas sp. GC_Shp_3. The sequence goes on along the minus strand of NZ_JALNUT010000009.1, from coordinate 73,155 downwards.
TGCGGCGATCACCGACCGTAGCGTGCGTGATCGTAGGTCAGGGCTGTTCGGCGAGCGAGAAGATCCGGGCGGCATGCGTCCACTTCGCGTCGCGGTCTGCCCAGGGCAAGGGGCGTTGAACGCTGTCCATCCTGCTTTCCCACTCCTGCACCGCTTCGATCGTCTCACGCGTCGGTGCGTAATTCTCGCGCGTCTCCATCACCATGACAAGGCGATTACCGCTGCGAAAGATCTCCATGGCGAGAATGCCCGATCCACGAATGTCCGCGCACACCGCCGCTGGCACCGCCCCGGCGGCGTGCCAGCGTTCGTACCGGTCGATCGCCGCCGCTTCGTCGACGAGATCGATAAGCAGGACTTGGCGTGGCATCAGTGCGGCGAGCCGTTCAATTTACCCATCCGCCATCGATGACGTGAACCGCGCCGGTCGTAAAGGCCGCATCGTCGCTCGCCAGATACAGCGCGAGATTCGCGATCTCCTCCGCGCGACCGAGCCGCCCCATCGGCTGGCGCGCGATGAACGCGGCCTGCGCGGCGGCATAGTCGCCGGTGTCGTGCAGCCGCTGTTGCAGCGACGGCGTGTCGATCGTGCCGGGGCAGATCGCGTTGCAGCGCACGCCCTGGCCGACGAAATCGGCCGCCACCGCCTTGGTCAGCCCGATCACGCCGGCCTTGGTCGCGCCGTAGGCGAAGCGGTTGGGGATGCCCTTCACCGAACTGGCGATCGACGACACGTTGACGATCGCGCCGCCGCCCCGCGCCAGCATGCCGGGCAGGAAAGCGCGGACCGTGCGGAACATCGCGGTCATGTTGATCGACACCGCCTGCGCCCATTCTTCCTCGGTGCAATCGAGGATCGTGCCGGCGTGGACGATGCCTGCGATGTTGGCGAGCACGTCGATCCCGCCGATCTCGCCCGCTAGCGCCACCACGGCGGCAGCATCGGTCACGTCGAGCGCGCGCGTCTCGCATCCGTCCAGTCCGGCTAGCGCGTCGAGGTCGCGATCGGTAGCAATCACGCGCGCGCCTTCGGCCGCGTAGAGTTGCGCGGTCGCGCGGCCGATGCCGCGTGCCGCCGCAGTGATGACCGCTACCTTGCCTTCGAGCCGTCCCGTCATGCTGTCGTCCTCATTCTTGTCGGCAGGCACGCCGGGCCGATCGGCTCGAAGGCCTTGTAGGTCAGGATGAATTCGCGGTGGCCGAGCGTTTCGGAAACGCTGCGCTCGCCCCCGGCCACCGCCAGCACCGCCGCGACGATCTCCTCGCCGACGGTGTCCAGCGTCGCCTCGCCTTCGAGGATGCGGCCGGCGTTGATGTCCATGTCCGCCGCCAGCCGCCGCGCCGTCTCAGGGTTGGCACACACCTTGATGACCGGCGCGATCGCCGAGCCGACCACCGATCCGCGCCCGGTGGTGAAGATCGTCAGGTGGCAACCGCACGCGATCATCTCGACGATCTCGGCATTGTCGGAAATGTTGGGGAAGCCGAAGCGCGGCTCGCCGTCCGGCACCACGTCGAGCAGGTAGAGCCCGCCCGCCGGCGGCACGTCACCGGGCTTGATGAGGCCGCTGATCGGTGAAGACCCCGATTTGGAATAGGCCCCCATCGATTTTTCTTCCTGCGTGGTCAGCCCGCCCTCGGCATTGCCGGGCGCGAAGCTGCCGAAGCCCATCACGGTGTAATAGCGCTCGGCCTTCTCCACACAGGCGACGATCGCCTCGCCCAATTCGGGCGTGACCGCGCGCGTTTCCATGATGGCTTCGCAGCCGACCAGTTCGCCGGTCTCCTCGAAAATACAGGTCGCGCCGTCCGCCACCAGCCGGTCGAACGCGCGGCCGACGGCGGGGTTGGCGGTGATGCCGCTGGTCCCGTCCGAACCGCCGCAGATCGTGCCGATCACGAGTTCGTCGATCCGCATCGGCACGCGTGGGCAATCGGCGATCGCCGCCTGCACGCGCGCCACCGCGGCAAGTCCCGCCGCGATCGTCGCGGCGGTGCCGCCGGTCTGCTGGATCACGTACAGTTCGACCGGGCGACCGCTCGCCGCGATGTGCGCCTGCAGGCGCTCGCGGTCGAAGCTCTCGCAGCCGAGCGACACCAGCACCACGCCGCCGACATTGGGGTGCGTCGTCACCGCCTCCATGATCTTGGCGGCGTAGGCGTTGGGGTAGCAGCCGGGGAAGCCGATCAGGTGGACATCGGCATCGTCCGCCTTGTCGACGATGCGCCGCGCGACATGGTGCGCGCATTCGACCAGGTACACCACCGCGACGGTGTTGCGGATGCCCTTGCGTCCGTCCGCGCGCGCATAGCCGAGCATCATGACCCCGTTGCCGTCACGGTCGTGCGACTGTGCGCCGCGATATAGTCGCTCTTCATGTTATGCATGTGGACCCATTCCCCCGGATTGGCCGCCGCCGTCATCGATCCGATCGGCGCACCGTATTTGATGACCTTGTCGCCCGCCGCGAGCGATCCGCGCGCGACCTTGTGGCCGACGGTGATGCCCTCGCGCGCGGGGATCGTCCCGCCGGAGGTCGGCAGGATGTCGCCCGCCGCGATCGGCGCGACGCAGATCAGCACGTTGTCGTCCGGGTGGAGCAGGATAAGCTGGTCCGCCGGCGCAATCTGTGCGGGCGTGTCGGCCGCTGCCCTGTCGAGCGCGGCCCAGACGGCTGCCGGCACGTCCGCGCCGATCCGCGCCACCATCGCGTCGACCTGCTCGACGCCGACCAGCCCCGCCACCACGCAGGCGACGGCGGAATGGCGCAGCGGATGCTGCAACGCCGCCGCCGGCAGCGAAACGCCGGCATCCGCCGCCACTGTCGCCAGCGCCCGTGCCCGCGCGACGATCTCGGCGGCGGGCGGCGCGTAGTCGTAATGCAGGTCGCCTGCGTCGGCGGCGATCATATCGTGCGCGAGGATGCCGCTGTTATACGGCCCGCCCGCGATCACGCGCACGCCGAGCGCTGCGCAGCGGTCCAGCAACGCGGTCGCGCGCCGATCCAGCAAGGTGTAGCGCCCGGCCAGCAGGATTACGTCGAGCGGCACCGCATCGAGCAGTTCCTCGCACACCGCGATCTCGTTCACGCCGATACCGATCGCGCCGATCGCACCCGCGTCGCGTAGATCGCACAACACCTGATAGCCGCCGTTAAGGAAGGCGTCACGGTGCCGCGCATGCTCGTCCCCATGCGTCTCGACGCCGAGATCGTGCGCCAGGACAATGTCGATGCGGCGCCCCTGCAGGCGCGCCACGCTCGCCTCGAACGAGCGGAGCACGCCCTCCGCCGAATAATCGTAAACCTCGTCGAACGGATCGGCATCGACAAAGCCTTGCCGCGTCCCCGTCTGCGTCGTCGGCACCAGTAAACGCCCGACTTTAGTCGAGACGATCACCGCCTCGGTCGGATCACAGGTGGCCAACGCAGCGCCAAGCCGCCGCTCGGCGAGGCCGAAACCGTAGCGCGGGGCGGTGTCGAAATAGCCGATACCCGCCGCCAGCGCCGCAGCCACCGTGGCCATCGCCTCCTCGTCACTGACCGCGCGGTACAGGTTGCCGATCGCGGCGGTGCCCATGCCGAAGCGGGGGAGAGTGGGCGTGGTCATGAATGTGCTCCTTGCGTCAGACCATAGATGCGACTGGCGTTGCCGCCGAACACAGCCGTGCGCTCCGCCGCCGGGATCGCGTTCTCCGCCAGGTCGCGCCACGCGCGGTAGCTTTGCCGCAGCGTCACCACCGGCCAGTCACTCCCCCAGATCAGCCGGGCCGGGCCGAACAATGCGCGGAGCATTTGGATATACGGCAGCGTTGCCGCCGCATCGTCTTCGCCAGCTTCGGTGACGAGACCGGACAGCTTGCACGCCACCTGCGGCACCGCGGCAAGCGCCGTCATAGCATCCACCCAGGCACCGTTCGCTTCGCCGATCACCGGCTTGGCGGCATGATCGATCACGATGCGCAAAGCCGGGTGTCGCAGCGCACAGCGTTCCAGCGCGGCGAGATGGCGCGGCCGCACTAGCGCCTCCAGCACCAGACCCGCGTGCGCCATATGGGCGAGCGCGACGTCGAGTGCGGGATCGTCATACCAGGTGTCGGCATGATCCTGCACCATCGGTCGAAGGCCGAGCAGTTTGCCCTCGCTCATTAGCCGGTCAATCCGCGCCGGCGCATCGGGAGCGGTAAGGTCGACCCAGCCGATCACGCCGGCGATGCGCTCGTCCGCGTGCGCAAGATCGAGCAACCAGCGTGTATCCGCCTCGCTCTCCTGGCTTTGCACGAGAACGACGTGCGTGACGCCGGTTCCGGCGATCTCGCCCCACAGTTCGTCCGGCAGCACGTCGCGATGCAGCGTCGGCAGGTCCGGCCCCGGCCACGTGCAGTCGTTCAGGCCCGGTCGCCAAAGGTGGACATGCGCGTCAATCACCGCGCCACCTCACCGCGATGCGACCGCGCGAACAGCGCCACCACCACGAAACACGCCGCCGGCACCAGCATCGCCAGCGTGATCGCGCCGGTCGCGTCGGAGATGAAGCCCATTATTGCCGTCAGCACTGCGCCGCCGATGATTGCCATCACGATCATCGACGCGCCAGGCTTGGTCAGCGGACCGAGGCCCCGTAACGACAGCACGAAAATGGTCGGATACATGATCGACATGAAGAAGCTGCTCGCCACCAATGCCGCCACACCGACTCCGCCGCCGACAAGCGCAGCGACCAGCGCGAGGGCGACGTTGATTGCGCCGAACACGCTCATCAGCCGCGCGCCGTCAACCCGAGCCAGCAACGCGGCGCCGACGAACCGCCCGGCCATGAACAATAGCAAGGAAGCGGTGAGCAGCCACGCCGCGTGCTGCGTACCGAATTGCGGCAACTCCGCCGCGACGTAGCGGATCAGGTAGCTCCAGATGCCGACCTGCGCGCCGACGTAGAAGAACTGCGCACCAACGCCGGCGATATAGCGCGGCCGCCGCAGCAGCGCACCGACGCCGGACAGGATGCCGCCATCCCCTTCCACCCGTTCACGCCGCGTCGCCGCTGGCGGGAGCGGGGTCGCGATCAGCAGCGCAGCCCATGCCAGTACCACGATGGCGATGGCGAGGTACGGCAGGCGTACATCGGCAGCGTCAGGTACGGCGGTGGCGGGCGTATCCGACAACAACAAAGCGGCACCCAGCGCCACGCCGGTGACGGAGCCGAGCGGGTTGAACGCCTGCGCGAGGTTGAGGCGACGGTCGGCACTTTGGGCCGGTCCCAACACCATCACCAGCGGGTTCGCCGCCGTTTCGAGGAACGCAAGGCCGCTCGCGATGACGAACAAGGCGACGAGGAAGAACGGATAACTCGGCTGCAACGAGGCTGGCCAGAACAGCAAAGCGCCGCCAGCGAACAGCAACAGCCCGGCTACGACTGTTGCCTTGTAGCCGAACCGTTCCGCCGCATAGGCTGCCGGCAACGCAAAGCAGAAATAGCCGAGGTAGAACGCGGACTGCACCAGTCCGGATTGCAGATCGGAAAGTCGGAAGACCTGCCGGAAGTGCGCGATCAGCACGTCGTTGAGGTTGTTGGCCAGCCCCCACAGGAAGAATAGCCCGACGATTAGGACCATGCCCGCGCGGCCGGCGATGGCCGGCGCGTCTCCGTTCGGCGTGCCCTGGACCATTGTCACATCCTCCGTTTGCGGGCGGCCGGCATCACAGCCGTGTTCCTTAAAAAAATCGGCCAGAGCCCGGAGGACTCTGGCCGAAGGGGAGGAAGCGTGTCGAGGATCAAGTCGCCTCAGAAGGTAACGCGCGCGACGATGGTGACCTTGCGATCGGTGATGATCGCATCACGCGGGCGCGTCTCGATGCCATAGTAGGTCGAGGTCATCGTGTTCAGCAGGTTCACGCCGTTCGCGGTCAACGAGAAGTGCGGATTGACGTTGACGGTGACGGAGGCGTCGAGCTGGCCGAACGGTTTCTGGAACACCGGCAGGTTGCCCGAACCGTTGCCCGAGGTCGTCACCAGGAACTCGCTGCGCCAGTTGTAGGCGACGCGGGTCGAGATCAGGCCACGCTCGTAGATGCCGACGATGTTGTAATTGTACTTCGACAAGCCTTCGAGCGACACGTTACGCACCGGCCCCGCCGTCGCCGGGCTCGGCGCGTCGGAGTCGACATAGGTGAAGTTGCTCTGCACGCCCAAGCCCTTCAGCGCGCCCGGCAGGAAGTCGAAGAACTGCTGATAGGCCAGCTCGAACCCTTTCACCTTCGCATCGGCGACGTTGTTGTACGACGTGACGTTGTACGTCGCCGTCACGCCATCGTTGAAGGTGACGTCGCGCGTGGTGATGCCGGTCTGGATGTAGTTCGAAATCTGCTTGTAGAACGCGGCCGCGGTCAGCGAGCCGGTGTGCGAGAAATACCATTCGGCGGAGAGATCGAGGTTCTTCGACTCCATCGGCCTCAGATTGGGATTGCCGCCCGACGTGTCATGCTCCTGGAAGATCTGCGCGGTGCCGGGCTCCGAAATGGTCAGCGCCGGGTTGAGCTGCGACAGCGACGGGCGCGAGATGTTCTTCGACGCGGCGAAGCGCAGTTGCAGCTTGTCGGTGAGGTGCGCGCGCAGGTTCAGGCTCGGCAACCACGTGTTGTAGCTTTGCGCGACGCTGACGAGATTGGCGATGGTGTCGCCGGTGTTCTGCTTGCCGTCCGGCCCGGTGATGAGCCCGGTCTGCTGAAGGTAGCCGGCGACGTCCTGATCGGTGTGCACGAAGCGCACGCCGATGTTGCCGTCGATCGGCACCGGCAATTGATCCGCCTTGAAGAACGCCGCCACGTAGCCGGCATACGTCTTCTGCGACTGCGTGCTGGTGCCGCTCGCCTGGTACGGCGCGGCGGTCGAGATGCCGAGCGCGGCGCGCGTCGCGTCGTAGTTCAGCGTGGTGTTGCGCGAGAAGAACAGCCCCTCGTTCGGCACCGATGCGTCACCACGGAAGAAGTCGCGCAGGCCGACCACCTCAAGCTCGCTCGGCACACCGGACAGCTGGGTGTAGCGGTAGCCGGTGTCGCTGAACACGTTGGAACGATCGGCGAAGCGGAAGCCGGCCTTGATCGACCGCAAGATGCCGCCGTCGAACTTGTATTCGCCGTCGAGCCGCCCGGTCTTGTCCTTCGCCTCGGAATGGTTGAGGTCGTCGAGATAGAACGCCGCATTATACGTCGATGCGTTGGTGGCACCCTCGGGCGTCGTCAGCGTGAAGCTCGGCGTCGTGCCGGTCACCTTCTGCATCAGCGTGCCGTCGCCGACGCCGTTCAGGCCGACGATCGAGCGCACGTCCTGCGTGTTGGCATCGACAAACTGGCCGTCGGCGGTGATCGTCAGGTGCGACGACGCTTCCCACTTGCCGTGCAGCGAATAGTCGGTGGTACGCGAGTGGCGCGTTTCGAGGCTGGTGTTCGCGGCGGCGGCGATATTCTGGTAGGTGCCGCTCTGCACGTCGCCATTGGGCGCGAAGGTGAACGGTTGACCCGGCGTCGGCACCATCTGCGCGCCCGCCGGTTCGGCGAAGTAGCTGTAATCGTCGAAGCGGAAGTTATAATCGTTGCGGAACACCTCGCCGGTGAATTCCAGCGTGTCGGTTGGACGCCACTGAAGCGACGCGTCGATGCCGAAGCGGCGGCGATCGCCGTAGACCTCGCCGATGCCGGTGCCGTGCGCCAGCGTGGTTGTCTGACCGAGCCGGCCGAGCGTCTGCGCGGCGGTATAGTCGGGCAACGAGTTCGGGGTGCCATCCGCCTTCAGGCTGGTGTCGAGCGTATTGAACGGCTCGGTCGTGATCGTGTCCTGACGGAACGCGGTGCGCTGGTACGACGCGCTGACCAGCACGCCGATCTCGCCGATACCGGTGTGCCAGCGATCGCTGACGAGCAGGGACGCGGACGGCTCGCTCTTGCGGACCAGATCCGAATAGGTGTTGCTGACCGCGCCCGACACCTTGAACCCGTCGAAATCGAATGGCTTGCGCGTGCGGAAGTTGATTGTGCCGCTGAGCTGATCCTCGATCAGGTCGGACGACGGGTTCTTGTAAACGTCGATGCCGGCGAGCAGTTCGGACGGCACGTCCTCCAGGCTCAGCGTTCCCGCCGGGCTGGTGCCCTCGCCGCCGCTCGCGGTGAAGATGTCGCGGCCGTTCAGTTCGGTGCGGACCTGGGTCAGGCCGCGGATCGCGACCGAGCTGCCCTCACCGTACTGGCGCTGGACCTGGATGCCCGAGATGCGCTGCAACGCTTCGGCGACGTTGCGGTCAGGGAGCTTGCCAATGTCCTCCGCCACGATCGAGTCGACGATCTGGTCGGAATTGCGCTTGATGTTCTGCGCGCTCTGCAAGCTGGCGCGGACGCCGGTAACGACGATATCCGCGGTGGCGGAAGCCGGCGCGGCGGATGCGGGGTCGGTCGCGACGTTCTGGTCGCCGCTCGGCTGGGTAGTGCCGCTCTGCGTCGTGGCCTGCTGCACGGCCGGATCGGTCGGCGGCGTCGCGGTCTGCGCGAAGGCGGGCGATGCGACCCCGAGCACCAGCGCAGCGGCGGACGCGCCGAGCAGCATCGTGGCCTTGCGAGTGCTCTGCGTGGTGATCTGAAGTGCCATAATTCGTCCCTCTCCTGCATGCATGGCCCCCGGGCAGGGCTCTGAAGCCGCTCCTTACGTCCGCTGTTACAATTGTGAAATATAAAAATTGCTTTCACGGGTGATTTTTCGCTACCGCTTGGCGGCCGCCGCCGGAGCGACGTACAAGCGCTCCGATAAACAAACGGGGGAGAGGCATGGCAACCAAGTCGCGATATCAGGCGCCGGCATTGAAGAAGGGGCTCGAAATCCTGGAGGTCCTCGCCGCCGCCAGTGCGCCGCTTACCATGTCGGACATTTCGGTCGCGCTGGACCGCTCGATCAGCGAGATCTTCCGGATGTTGCAGGTGCTCGAGGAACATCGCTACATCGTCCGCAGCGAAGAAGGGTATCGCCTCACCAATCGGCTGTTCGCGCTGAGCATGGGGCAGCCGCCGGTACGCGATCTCGTCTCCACCGCGATGCCGGTGATGGAAGGTTTGGCACGCCGGATCGGGCAGAGCTGCCATCTCGCGGTCGTATCCGGTGCCGAGATGGTGGTGATCGCCGGCGTCGATTCGCCCGGTCTTTCGGGCTTCGCGGTGCGCGTCGGCTATCGGCGGCCGTTGCATCGCTCCGCATCGGGGCGCATCCTGCTCGCCTTCCAGTCTGCCGAGGCACGCGCCGCCATGCTGGAGGATGTGCGCGCGACCGGCGATACGGTCGACCTGCCGGCGCTGACCGCGCAACTCGACGCGATCGTCGCGGAGGGCGGCGGCACATCGCCCAGCCCGGTGCTGACCGGGATCATCGACCTGTCCGTGCCGGTGCTGTCGCTGAACGTGGCGCGCGCGGCGCTGACCATCCCGTTCGTCGACGGGCCGGGCGCGCGGGTCGGACTGGACGAGTCGCAGGCGGCGCTGCGCGAAGCGGCTGAGGCCATTGCCGACCAACTCGCCCCGGTGCTGCGCGATGCTACACTCCGCCCGGACGAGGATCAGGAAAAGGAATCGGACGCATGAACGACCTGTCACGCCGCACGCTGATCGGCGGCTCCATGCTGCTCGGCATCGCCGCCGCGGCCACATCGGCGGATGCGCAGACCAGCGCGCACGACGAAGTGGTCGAACTGTGGCCCGGCCCGCCGCCCGGCAGCACCGGCGCCACGATCACACGCAAGATCGCCGATCAGTCGAAGGACCCCGCGCACCTAGATCGCTGGGTGACCGGCATCGCGCGACCGGTGCTGGTGGTGTACCGCCCGGCCCGCCCGAACGGCACGGCGGCGCTCGTCATGCCGGGCGGCGGCTATGGCTTCCTGTCGTATGACAATGAAGGCGTATCGCAGGCGGCATGGCTGAACGCGCGCGGCGTCACCGCGTTCATCCTGCTGTACCGCTTGCCATCGGAAGGCTGGAACGATCGCGCCGACGTGCCGCTTCAGGACGCACAGCGGGCGATGCGCCTGATCCGTTCGGGCGCGGCGCGGTTCGGCATCCGCGCCGACAAGGTCGCCGTCCTTGGCTTCTCGGCCGGCGGACACCTCGCCGGGTCGCTCGCGACGCGCCATGCCGAGCGGACCTACGCGCCGGTCGATGCTACCGATACGCTCAGCGCACGGCCGGATGTGGCGGGGCTGATCTACCCGGTCATCACGCTCGACCAGCCGTTCACGCATGTCGGGTCACGCGACATGCTGCTCGGGCCCAACTCCAGCGTGGCGGAACAGCGCGCGCGTTCGGTCGAGCGCAAGGTCGACGCGACCACACCGCCGACTTTCCTCGTGCATGCCGCCGATGACGGGCTGGTTCCGGTCGCCAACAGCATCGCGATGTTCGACGCGTTGATGGCCGCCAAGCGACCGACAGCGCTGCACGTGTTTGAGGACGGTGGCCACGGCTTCGGCGTGCGCCTGCCGCCCGCGCAGTCGGCTTCGGCGTGGCCAGGCCTGTTCGCGACCTTCGCGACGCGGCAGGGCGTCGCGCTGTGAAAGCGTGGCCGGCACTGCTCGCCGGCGTGCTGGCAGCGGCGCCGGCCGCCGCACAGGCACCGCATTACCAAAGCTCGCCCGAACGGCGGACGGTGGTGGAAAAGGACTGGGGACCGTGGCTCGGGCCATTCCGTGCGAAACTGATCCCCAGCCTGATGCGCGATTTCGGCGAACGCTATCTCTACCAGCCGGCCAATGCCGCCCTGCCCCCGCCCCGCGCGGGCGAACGACGCGTGGTGTTCCTGGGGGACTCGATCACCGATCGCTGGAACCTTGCGGCGAGCTTTCCCGGCAAGCCCTATGTCAATCGCGGGATCGGCAGTCAGGTGACCGCGCAGATGATCCTGCGCTTTCACCAGGACGTGATCGCGCTGCATCCGCAGGCGGTGGTGATCCTGTCCGGGATCAACGACGTGCAGGGCTTCCTCCAGCAGGAGACGCCCGAGCAGATCGAGGCGAATTGGGAAACCATGGCCGACGTCGCCGACGTACATGGCATAGCGGTGGTGTTCGGGTCGTTGTTGCCGGTCAACGACTATACCGACGCGGCACGTGATGTCGTGAAGGAGCGCCATCCCGATGAACTACGCGCATTGAACGCGTGGCTGCGCGCGTTCTGCGCGCGGCGTCACTATGTCTATGCCGATTACTACGCGGCGCTGATCAATCGGAACGGCCTGATGACCGCGGCCTACACCAGCGACGGCATCCATCCACTCGACGCCGGCTATGCCCGCATGGCGCCGATCGCCGCGCGCGCGATCGCGACCGCTCTCGCCACCCACCCCAGGAGCAAATGATGCGCTACCTCCCCCTGATTGCGATCCTGCTTGGCTCGGCGGCGTCCGCCCAGACCAGCGTGCCCGGCGATCCCTATGCCGGCGATCCGGTCGGCATCGTCGCCGATCCCTGCCCTGCCCACCCTAAGCCGGCCGACAAGGCCGGGTGGCAGATGTGGAACCTGCACATGATGACCCGCGATTACGCGCAGCTCTGCCGCTACGCCGCGCAGAACGCCGCGATCACGCAGCCGGTGCGCGTGGTGTTCATGGGCGATTCCATCACCGACAACTGGATCGGCGCGGATCCGACGCTGTTTACGAACGGCATCGTCGATCGCGGCATCAGCGGGCAAACCACGCCGCAGATGCTGGTGCGCTTTCGCCGCGATGTAATCGATTTGCACCCGCAGGTCGTGCATATCATGGCCGGCACCAACGATATCGCCGGCAATACCGGCGCGGCGACGATCGAGACGGTACAGGGCAACATCGCCAGCATGGCGGAACTCGCCCACGCGCATGGCATCAAGGTGATCCTCGCCTCGATCCCGCCCGCCGCCGCCTTCCCGTGGAGCCCGGACAAGCGGCCGGTGCCGCAGATCGCCGCGATGAACGCGTGGCTGCGCGGTTATGCCAAAGCTAACGGCTTCACCTACGTCGATTATCACGCCGCGCTGACCACGCCGGAGGGTGGGATGAAGCCCGGCCTCGCCAGTGACGGCGTGCATCCCACCCCGGCCGGCTATGCGGTGATGCGCCCGCTCGCGCTGGCGGCGATCGCCACCACGCTGGGCTCGCGCAAATGAACTCGCTCGACCGCCGCCGCTTCCTCGCCGGCAGCGCCGCGCTCGGCATCGCGCGAGCCGCGCGCGCGGCCAGCCCGATGGGCGCGGCGCGCGGGCCGGTACAGGCGAACTGGCCGTCGCTGGTCGACAATTACCGCTACCCCGACTGGTTCCGCGACGCCAAGCTCGGGCTGTGGGCGCATTGGGGGCCGCAATCGGTGCCCGAGCAGGGCGACTGGTACGGCCGCTTCATGTATATGCAGGGCCACCCGATGTACGAACATCACCTCAAGACCTACGGCCATCCGTCGGTATCGGGGATGAAGGACATCCAGCATCTGTGGTCCGCCGCGAAATGGGACCCGGATGCGCTGATGCAGCGCTACGTGAAGGCCGGCGCGAAATATTTCGTCGCGCTCGCCTGCCATCACGACAATCTCGATTGCTACGACAGCCGCTACCAGCCGTGGAACAGCCTGCGCGTCGGGCCGAAGCGCGACGTGGTGGGGACGTGGGAAAAGGTCGCGCGGCGTGCCGGGCTGAAGTTTGGCGTGTCCAACCATGCCGCGCATGCGTGGCACTGGTATCAGCCCGCGTACGGCTACGATCCGGTCGGCGCGAAGAAGGGCGTGCGCTACGACGCCTACACGCTGCGCAAGGAAGACGGGCGCGGCACCTGGTGGGAGGGTTTGGACCCGCACGACCTCTACACCGGTCGCCATGCGGTGCTGCCCGACGGCATCGACAGCATCGCCGCGACGGAAGCGTGGCACGACAAGCATGATGGCCGATGGGTCGAGACGCCACCGCCGGGCGACCCCGCCTATGTGACCAAATGGCTGCTGCGGCAGACCGACCTGATCGACAAGTACAAGCCCGATCTCGTCTATTTCGACGATTATGAACTGCCGTTCGGCCCGGTCGGGCTGGAGGCGGCGGCGGATTATTACAACCGCTCGATCGCGTGGCACGGCAAGATCGACGTGGTGCTGACCGGCAAGCAGCTGAAGCCCAACCAGCGCTTCGGCATCTTGCAAGATGTCGAGCGTGGCTACACCGACCATCTCTGGGACGAGCCGTGGCAGACCGACACCTGCATCGGCGACTGGTTCTACAATGTCGCGCGACTGAACGACCGCAGCTACAAGACGGCAGAGGACGTGATGCAGCGGCTCGCCGACGTGGTGTCCAAGAACGGCAACCTGCTGCTGTCGATCCCGCAACCCGGCGACGGCGCGATCGATGCCGAGGAGGAGAAGATCCTCGACGGCATGGCCGGCTGGATCGCCACCAACGGCGCGGCGATCTTCGGATCGCGGCCGTGGCGGCGTTATGGCGAGGGGCCGACCCAGCTTGCGGTGGGGATGCAGAACGAGGGCTCCGCCAAACCGTTCACCGCGCAGGATATCCGCTTCACCACCAACGCGGGCGCGCTGTACGCATTGTTTCTGGCGCCACCCAAGGGGCGTGCGACGATCCGATCGCTCGCTACGGGCCGCGAGGGTGTGGTCGAGCGGGTGACGCTGCTGGGTGGCGGGACGGTGCCGCACCGCCGCGACGCGACCGGGTTGCATCTCGATATGCCGCCGGGTGCGGGCGTCTTCGTGCCGGTGGTGCGGATCGACGGGCGCGGGCTGGTCTGAGCCCGCGCCACTCGCTTTAGCGGTAATGCCCCATCGTCACGCGCAGCAGCACCGACTGGTCGGTGATGTTAAGGCCGTAATCGGTCTGGTCGCCGTTCCATACGCGGGACGTGACCCAAGCGCCGTCCTTCAGCGTGCCTTCCTCGACGCGGACGATCATGCCATTGGGCTTGCCACCGGCGCGTGCCGCAAAGTCGAAGCGGATATGGTCGCCCATCACGAGGAAGCTGTCCGCCGAGAGTTGCGCGACCACGCCGCCGCCAACCGGGCGGTTCGCCCATTCGGGCGGGTCCGACTTGATCCACGTCCAGCTTTTCTGCCCGAACTGCCATTCGCCGAAGCCGGCGGTGATCGTCCACTCGCCCATCGTGGTGGATTGCGCAGCGCCGTCCTCCCCCTTCGCCACGCCCCAGGTCGAGTGGCTGGCGGCGATCGTTGCCCAGTCGCCGGCGATGGGGGCGAGCAGCGCGTATTTGTCGGCGATCGCGGCGAGCGTCGGCGCATCCAGCGCCTTGGCACCGAGCGGGTAGTTGTAGTAGCCGGTTTCATCCATGCCGAACGGTGCATAGCCGATCGCGCCGCGCCCCAGCGCCGCCCAGAAGAACCGCGCGAACGCCTCGGCGTTGCCGATTTCCGGCACCATCAGCGCATTATCAGGCCGGGCATAGGCGTCGAGATAGGCGAGCACGTCGGGTGCCTTGCCGTCGTAGATGTCGGGTGCCTCGAAATCGATCGCGGGTGCCGCCGCCTTCCAGATCGGCAGCACGTCCTGCTGCGGGCCGCCGCTCGCCACGCCGTCCGGGTCGGGCACGTTGGACGGCCCGGCGAGTGCCGCGTTGACGTACATCGGCAGCGGCTTCACCGCCTTGCCCGCCGCCGCGATCTCGTTGACGTACGCGGCGGTGTGCCAGGTGTTGAACGCGCGGTCGGCCTGCGCGCCGAACAGCGCGGTCCAGGTGCCGGCGGGTTTGCCGAGCGCCTTTGCCAGCGCGGCCGGCACCGGCTTTGCGAACAGCGCGTTGGCGGCCGCGCCGTAATCGCGCGGGTTGCGATAGCTGCCCGTCTCGTTCTCGGGCTGGACCAGGATCACGGTGTTCTGCGGGTCGTGATCCTTGAGGTAGCGCATCAGCGCGACGAACGCGCGCTTGTCCGCCTCCAACGTGGTGCGGAACATCGCCGACAGCGTACCGTGGTCCGCGCCGGTGCGCGTCTTCATGCGCGGGAAGCGGCGGTTGTCGAGCTTGACCCAATCCGGCGTGTAGCTGGGCGAGGTGTTCTTCCACGTGCCGAACCACAGCAGCACGACCCGCTTATTATGCGCCCGTGCCTGGTCGAGTAGTGTCTGGACGAAGCTGAAATCGAACTGCCCCTCGACCGGTTCGATCTGCTGCCACGCCACCGGCACCTCGACCGTGTTGGCATTGAGCCGGTCGAGCAGCGGCCACACCGCGGGCAGTGCCGAAGGATAATTGCTCGAATTATTGACCTGCGCGCCGAGCATCAGGAACGGTTTGCCGTCGACGATCAGGGTATGACGCGCGCCGTGCGCGTCGAGGTGGGGCAGCGTCGTTTCCTGCGCCAAGGCCGGCGTGGCTGCCGCTGTGGCGAGCAGCGCGAGCGTGATCGCGATCTTCATAACCCCTCCATTGGTCTAGCTATGCGTCAAATGTCGCGTACGATGTAACGGTGATCTTCAACGAACACGTCACGCCACTTGCGCTGGTGAATGAAGATATCATAAGTGAAAATTACAGACGAACAAGCTAGGCTCGGGAGAGAAACGATGACGACGGTGCTGCAAACCCGAGCGGTGGCGCGTGCCGTTCTCACTGCCGGAGCCTCGCTGCTCGCGCTGATCGCCCTGCCCGCCCTCGCTGCCCCGCTCGCCTCGCTTGATCGTAACGGCGCACGCGTATCGGTGGAGCCGTACGCACCCAACATCGTGCGCGTCACCATCGCGATGGACCCCGCGCTCGCCGACGCCCCGCCGGGCGACGGCCCGAACGCAAAGCCGGATGCGACCGGCTGGACGCACACCACCAGCACCGCAGGCGACGTGTTCACGTCCGCAGCCGTCTCGCTCACCGTCAATGCCGAGCCGTGGCCGACCGCGCCGACGCAGATGCAGCGCTATTTCGCGCCGGCGCTGCCGCACGTCGGCATCAGTGTGCGCGGGGCGGACGGCCACACCATCGCCGAGATGACCGGCTGGGAGATGGCCCCGGCCGACGTGAACGGCGAACATACCTTCCACGTCGGCGCGAATTTTGCGGTGCAGCCGGGCGAGCATTACTACGGGCTCGGCCAGAACCAGGAGGGCGTGCTCGACCTGAAGGGCCGCACCATCGAGTGTCGGCACAATTACGACGCGCCGGCGGGTGAAAGCGTCTGCGTGCCGTTCATGGTGACGAACAAGGGCTATGGCATCGTGTGGGACAACCCCTCCGCCACCACCGTGTCGCCCGGCCTCAACAACGCGACGCACTGGCAGTCGAACGTCGGCGAGCGCGTGTCGTTCTTCGTCATCACCGGCGACACCACCGATCAGCTCTATGCCGGCTACGCCAAGCTGACCGGCGCCACCCCGCTCCCGCCCAAGGCGGCGTTCGGGCTGATCCAGTCCAAGGCGCGCTACGAGAGCCAGGCCGAGCTGCTCGGCGTGGCGGAGGGGTATCGCAAGCGCAACCTGCCGCTGGATGTGATGGTGCTCGACTGGTTCTACTGGACGCGGATGGGGCAGCTCGACATCGATCACACCTATTTCCCCGATCCCAAGGCAATGAACGACACGCTGCACAGCATGGGCATGCGCTCGATCGTCAGCGTATGGCCGCGCTTCGAGCGGGAATCGCGTTACTATAACTTCCTCGCCACCAAGGGCTGGCTGCTGCACGACAAGGACGGCAGCGTGGTCGACGGTCTGCCGGTCCGCTCCGACCGGGCAGGCGCGCTGATCGATTCGACCAACCCGGAGGCGCGCGCCTGGTTCTGGGGCAAGATCCGCGACAATATCGCATCGCAGGGCTTCGACTGGTTCTGGCTCGACGAGACCGAGCCGGATCTGGTGCCGGACGGGCACTTCTTCTCGATCGGATCGGGCGACCGCTACCACAATCTGTTCCCGCTGCTGCACACCGGCGGTGTGGCCGAAGGCTCCGCGCGCGACCGGCCGAACCTGCGCAACCTGATCCTCGCGCGCGCCGCCTATCTCGGCACGCAGCGCAACGGCGCATTGTTCTGGTCGTCGGACGTGCAATCGACGTGGGAGGCGCTACGCCGGCAGGTACCCGCCGGCCTCGGCTTTACCGCGACGGGCCTCGCCTACTGGAGCAGCGACACCGGCGGTTGGCAATATCCGAACGGCCCCAAGGCGGAACGTGCGCCGCTGCTCGACCCCGCCGGCGCGACAGCGATGCCGCCGTCGTACACCGACTATCCCGAACTGTTCACGCGCTGGTTCGCGTACAACAGCTTCACGCCGACGCTGCGCATCCACGGCCAGCGCCCGGCGACCGCGCTGTGGGACTACGGAACGGCGGCCGAGCCGGTGCTCGCGAACTTCCTGAAGCTGCGCTACGCGATGGTGCCGTATCTGTATGCATTGGGGTATCAGACCCACAAGACCGGCGCGCCATTCATGCGCGCGCTGTTCATGGATTTCCCGAACGACCCCGCCGTCGCGACGATCGGCGACGAATATATGTTCGGGCCGGCCTTCCTCGTCGCACCCGTCACCACGCAGGGCGTGACCAGCCGCGACGTGTATCTGCCAGCCGGCGCGGACTGGTACGATTATTGGACCAACCATCGCTACACCGGCGGGCAGACCGTGAAGGCGGCCGCGCCGATCGACAAGATCCCGCTGTTCGTGCGCGCTGGATCGATCGTGCCGATGGGCGTGCAGGTGCCGAGCACCGCGACCAAGCAGGCGCTGGAGAGCATCCGCGTCTATCCCGGCCGCGACGCGAGCTTCACGCTGTACGACGATGACGGCGTGACCAACGCCTATCGGAATGGCGGCGGCACATCCGCGACGCTGCATTGGGACGATGCAAACAAGCGGCTTACCGCGTCGGGACGGCTGCCGACCGGTCAGGACGCGGCAAAGCTGGTGCAGGTGGTCCAGCCTGACGCGCGCTGAGGCGAAGCGGCGGGCGACCGCTTGGCGTGTCGAGCGCAAGATTGTGAGCGGCAGGCGGCGGTTCGAGGTGCGTCGATGGTCGATAGGCCAACGCGGGTCAGCGGCTTCCTACGCCGCCGCCCGCCGCCTGGAACAACGCGACCGTATCGGTCAACCGCGCCGCGCGTGCCTGGATCACCAGCGAGCGTGCCTGTGCGTCGGTGCCGGTCGCATTGAGCAGCGCGAGCGTGCCGACATCGCCAAGCGCCAGCTGGCGGCGAATGAAGGTGAGCGCGCGTGCGGAAGCATCGCCCGCGTGCGCCGCCGCGTCGAGCGCATCCGCGTCCGTGCGCAAGCCCGTCAGCGCATCCGAAACGTCGCCGAACGCCTGCAACACGGTTGCGCGATACTGTGCCTTCGCGCCGTCGAGCGCGGCCTCCGCGGCGTGCTGCTGATGCCGCAGCGTGCCGGCATGGAAGATCGGCTGCGTCACGCCGCCGAGCAGCGCCCAGAACGGATTGCCGCTCTGGAAGATGTCGAACAGGTGCTGTGCCGCGCCGCCGGCCTGCGCGCTCAGCTGGATCGCGGGCAGCCGTGCCGCGATAGCAACACCGACATCGGCGGCAGCACCTTCCAGTTGGGCGCGGGCCGCGCTCACGTCGGGCCGCCGCGCCACCAGATCGGACGGCAGCAGCAGCGGCAGGTCGTGCGGCAGCGTCAGCGCGGATAGCGCCGGTAGCGGGGGCAGCGGCGTTCCGGCCGCCCGCCCGATCAGCGTGCCGATCACGACGCGCTGGTGCGCCTCGGCACGAATTAGCGCGGGTAACGCGCTTTGCGCGGTGGCAAGCGCGGCCTGCTGCGTGGCGATGTCGGCGGCACCGACCGCGCCGAGTTGCTGGCGCCGCAGCAAGGTCGCGAGGATATCGCGATTGACCGCCACGCTGGTCTGTCCGGCGGCGATCTGATCGGCAAGCGCGGCGCGCTGGATCACCGCCTGGACGAGGTTGGCGATCACCGTGGTGCGGGCCGCGTCCAACCGGTGCCGCGCGACGTCCGCCGCCGCCCGAGCCGAACGGATGCGCGCGCCCGTGCCGCCGAACAGATCGGGATTGTAGCTGACCGTTACCTGCGCGGTGTGGAGCGTGTAGAGCTGCTGGTTCTGGTCGGCGACAGCGGGCGACAGCGCGTTCGACACGCGCACGCGCTGCGCCTGGTAGCTGAGATCAGCCTGCGGGAGCCGACTGCCGGCGGTTCCGGCCGCCTGTTCCCGCGCCTGCCGGAGCGTCGCGTCGGCGACCATGATATCCGTGGCGTGCGTCTGCGCCTCCGCGACAAGCGCGTCGAGATCGCCGCTGCCGAAGCTGCGCCACCACTCGGCGGGGACCGGCATCAAACTGGTTACCTGATCCGGCCCCTGCGCCGGCGCGAACGCCTGCGGCGCGGTGACCGGCGGGAGCGAGACGGGCGGCAGCGGGTTGCGCGGACCCAGCGTGCAGGCGCTCGCCGACAATGCGAGCAGGCTGGCAAGAGGACGCTTCATGCCAGGATCTCCCCGGTACCGGCTTCGCCATGCGGGTGATGCCCCACGTCACGGCCGTGTGCGCCGCGATCCTCCGGCGGCACCCGCCGCGAGAAGATGTCGATGAGCACCGGCAGCACCAGCAGGATCAGGATCGGCGCGAGCGTCATCCCACCGACCACAACCAGCGCGAGCGGCTTCTGCACCTGACTGCCGATGCCGTTCGACAGTGCGGCGGGCAGCAGCCCGATCGCGGCGACCAGACAGGTCATCACCACCGGGCGCAGGCTGTGCTTCACCGTGGTCGCCAGCGCGCTCTGACGGGTGTTGCCCTCGTCGATCGCATGGTTGAACGTGGTGACGACGAGGATGCCGTCCATCACCGCGATGCCGAACAGCGCGACGAAGCCGATCGCGGAGGAGATGCTGAACGCCGTGCCCGACACCGCCAGCGCGAGCACGCCACCGATGATCGCCATCGGGATCGCCGAGAACGCCAGCAGGCTGTCACGGATCGAGCCGAAATTGCCGTACAGCAGCAGCAGGATCAGCAGCAGGCTGATCGGCACCACCACCTCGAGCCGGGCGACCGCATTGTTGAGGTTGTCGAGTTCGCCCGCCCATTCGAGGTGATAGCCCGACGGCAGATGCACGCTGCGAGTGATCTCCGCGCGCGCCTGCTCGACCGCGCCGCCGAGATCGCGCCCGCGCACCGAGAACTTGATCGGGATGTAGCGCTCCTGATGCTCGCGGTAGATGAACGATGCGCCAGACGTCAGGCGCACGTCCGCAACTTCGGAGAGCGGCACCTGGATCGTGCCGGTGCCGTTCGGGGCCGGCGCGCCGATGGTGATGCGGCGGATCGCATCGATGCCGTCGCGCTGCTCGGGGCGCAGCCGCACCACGATCGGGAAGTGGCGGTCGGTGCCCTTCTCGTACAGGTCGACGGTGGATTGCCCGCCGATCGCGGCGGCGACGGTCGCGTTGACGTCATCCGGCGTCAGACCGTAGCGCGAGGCGCGCGCGCGATCGACGTCGATCCGCACCGTCGGCTGGCCAAGCGACTGGAACACGCCGAGATCGACGATACCCGGCACCTTTGCCATGCGATTCTTGATCTGGTCGGCGTATTTCTCCAGCGTTTCGAGATCCGGGCCGAACAGCTTGATCGAATTGGCGCCCTTCACGCCCGATGCGGCCTCCTCCACGTTATCTTCGATGATCTGCGAAAACGAGAAGTCGACACCGGGGAATTTCGCGGACAGCCGCTTCGACATTTCGTCGGTCAGCGTTTCCTTGGTCACGCCCGCCGGCCAGGTACCGAACGGTTTCAGCGGCACGAAATATTCGGCGTTGAAGAAGCCGGTCGAATCGGTGCCGTCATCCGGGCGGCCATGCGCGGACAGTACCGCCTCGACCTCAGGATAGGTGGCGATGATGCGCCGCACCTCATTCACCACCGGCTGACCCGCCTCCAGACTGATCGAGGCGGGCAACGTCGCGCGGATGTACATGTTGCCTTCTTCGAGATGCGGCAGGAACTCGATGCCGAGCGTGCGCATGCCGATCATCGCCGCGCCCAGCAGCAGCAGCGCGCCGCCGACCGCAAGCACGCGGTTGCCGAGCGCGAAGGCGGCGGCGGGCTCGTACGCGCGGCGCAGGCGCGCCACCACCCGCGTCTCGACCTCGGACAGTTTGTCGGGCAGCAGCATTGTCGCCAGCACCGGCGCGACCGTGAAGGTCGCGATCAGGCCGCCGCTGATCGCATAGGCATAGGTCTTCGCCATCGGGCCGAAGATGTGACCCTCCACGCCCGTGAGCGTGAACAGCGGCAGGAAGCTCGCGATGATGATCGCGGCCGCGAAGAAGATGCCGCGGCTGACCTCGCTGCTCGCCCCCAGCACCGCCGAGAAGCGCGTCGCCATCGTGTAATGGCCGCGCCCGCTTTCGACATGGGCGGAGCGTTCGACCATGTGGCGGAAAACGTTCTCCACCATGATGACGCTGGCATCCACCACCAGCCCGAAATCGAGCGCGCCGACCGAGAGCAGGTTGGCGCTCTCGCCCTGGATCACCAGGATGAGGATCGCGAACGCGAGCGCGAACGGGATCGTCGCCGCGACGATGATCGCGCTGCGCAGATTGCCGAGGAATACCCACTGCAGCACGAAGATCAGCACGATACCGGCGACCAGATTCTCCAGCACGGTATGGATGGTCAGCTCGATCAGGTCGGAGCGATCGTAGATCCGGTCGAGATGGACGCCCGGCGGCAGGATGCCGGAATCATTGATGTCGGCGACTTCCTTCTGCACCGCCTTGATCGTCGGCATCGACTGCGCGCCGCGCTGCATCAGCACGATGCCCTGCACGATATCGTCCTGATCGTTATAACCCGCGATACCGAGCCGGGGCGCGTTGCCGATCACGACATGCGCGACATCCTTGATGAGGATCGGCTGGCCATTGGCGGTGCCGACCAACGCGTTCTCGATTCCCGCAACCGACTGGATCAGGCCGACGCCACGCACGATCGCCGCCTGCGACCCGAAGTTGATCGTCTGCCCACCGACGTTGCCGTCGCTCTTGGAGAGCGCGGCGAGCACCTGCGGCACCGTCATGCCGTGCGCCGCCAGCCGGTCGCTGTCGATCACCACGTCATAGGCGCGCAGCTTGCCGCCCCAGCCGGTCACGTCGATCACGCCGGGGATGCGCTTGAAGCGGCGTTGCAGCACCCAGTCCTGCAAGGTCTTGAGGTCCATCACCGAATAGCCCGGTGGGCCGGTCAGCTTGTAGCGGTAGATCTCACCGACGGGGCTCGTCGGCGACAGCGTCGGCTGCGCACCGCCCTGTAGCGGCGGGAGCTGCGACAGGCGGTTGATGACCTGCTGCTTGGCCTGATCGTTGGTGAAATCGTAGCTGAACTGGATCTTGATGTCGGACAGGCCGAACAGCGAGATCGCGCGGATCGCGGTGAGGTGCGGGATGCCCGCCATGCCGACCTCGATCGGGATGGTGACGTTACGCTCCATCTCCTCGGCGGAGAGGCCCTGCGTCTGGGTGATGACCTCGACCATCGGCGGGACGGGATCGGGATACGCCTCGATGTTGAGGTTGTAGAACCCGATGCCGCCCGCCAGCAGCATGGCGGCGAAAATGCCGACGATCAGGATTCGCGACCGCAGCGAGAACGCGACGATGCGGTTCACGCGCCCAGCCCCGCCTCGTTGACGAACAGCGCGCCGGTCGTGACGATCCGCTCACCCGCGCTCAAGCCGCTCTGGATGACGACCTGTCCGTCCTGCTCGTCCCCTGCGACGACGCTGCGCGACTGGAGCAGGCCATCCGGCCGCACTACCCACACACGCGCCGAATCGCCTTCATGGATCACGGCGGCGGCCGGCACACGCAACGCTTGCCCCGCCTGCGGTCGCTGGATCGAGAAGCTCGCGAACATCTCGGGCTTGAGCGCGCCGCCAGGGTTGGCGATGGTCGCGCGCACCGGCAGGCGGTGCGTCTGCGGGTCGAGCGCCGCGCCTATCAGGTCGATCGTCGCGTGGAAGCTGCGGCCGGGGAGCGCCGGCGTCGTCACCGTCACCTCGTCGCCAAGGTGAACCGCGCTGGCGTCTCCCTCCGCGACCTGCGCGATGAGCCACACGCGCGAGGGGTCGGTGATCGTCATCACCGGTTTGTCGCCGCCCTGCGAGACGAACTGCCCGGCCGACACGTCGCGCGATGCGATCAGCCCCGCGATCGGCGCGTGCAGCGTGGTGCGGTCATGGATGCCAGACACCTCGCCCGCGCCCTCGAGCTTGTCGATCTCGCCAGCCGACTTGCCGAGGATCGAGAGCTTGTCGCGCGCCGCGCCCAGTGCCGCGGCGGCGGTGCGAGCGGTCGCCTGCGCGGCGATCAGGTCGGTCTGCGCCTGCTGATAATCCTTCTGCGCGCCGCCTGCCGTCTCGAAGATCTGGCGCTGGCGTTCAGCATTGCGCGTCGCCGTGGCGAGTTGCGCCTGCGCGTTCTGGAACGCGGCCCGCGCCGAGAACAGCCCGCTGCGTGCATCGACGAAATCGCCGGTCTTGATGAGCAGCAGCGGCTGGCCCTGCTTCACATATTGCCCCGCGTCGGCCAGCACCTGAACGACCTGCCCGGAATAGGGCAGCAGCACCGGCGTGCTGCGATCGCCATCGACACTGATCGCGCCGCTTGCCAGCAGATGCGCGTCCGATGCCTGATAGCCGACCCGGATCGTCGCCATGGCCGCCATCTGGTCGTGCGTCGGGCGGAAGGTGCCCGGCGGCGTCGTGACCGGCACGACCGGCGCGGGGCGGGTCAACGCGGCGACGATCATCCAGACGATGGAGATCGCGACAGCGGCGCCGACGACGATGCCCAGCCAGCGCAATTGGCCGGCGCGGGACAGGGTTGGAGCAGCGGGCAAGGATTGAGGCGTTGAAGAAGCGTGCATCGGTCGCCCTGTTCGGGATGGACTCGCGCCGCTAGGCCGACTGGCTTACAGCGCGCTTACATTTTATAAAGCGCCACGAAATCGACCAAATGCGGATCCTGCTTATCGAAGATGAAGAGGCAGTGGCGGCGGCGCTCGGCGCGGCGCTGTCGCGGCGTGGCATCGCGGTCGACCGGGCGCGGAGCGCAGCGGAGGCGGAGGCGTACCTCGCCGCGATCGACTATGCCGCCGTCCTGCTCGACCTCGGCCTGCCCGACGCGGACGGCATGGATCTGCTCGTCCGCATGCGCGCGCGTGGCGACACCCGGCCGGTGCTGGTGCTGACCGCGCGGGGCTCGATCGACGCGCGCATCCTGGGCCTGACCGAGGGCGCCGACGAGTATATGGTCAAGCCGTTCGATGTCGACGAACTCTACGCCCGGCTGCTGGCGGTGCTGCGGCGCCGCGACGGCCATATCGGGCGTTGGCTATGCTGTGGGGGGCTTCGTTTCGCGGTCGACAGCCGAGTGGCGTTTGTCGGCGAGACGCCGCTGTCGCTATCGGTGCGCGAAACCGAACTGCTCGAACTGTTGCTGCGCCGTGCCGGCCGCGTCGTGCCCAAGCGAATCGCGGAGGATCAGTTGTTCGGCCTCGACACCGATCTCGGCTCGAATGCGATCGAAGTCTATGTCCACCGCCTGCGTAAGCGGCTGGACGAAGCCGCGACCGGAACCCGCATCGAGACGGTGCGTGGCGTCGGATATATGATCGTCCCCGCAGCATGAAGGCGGCTCGATGAGGATCGCGGCACCGCGATCGCTGCTCGCGCAGTTCGTGGTGCTGCACGTCGCGGTGGCCGTGGTGGCCACGGTCGTGCTGCTGTGGAGCGCGACGACGTTGCTTCACCAGACCGCTGACCATTTCCAGCGCAACCTGCTGCGCCAGCAGGTCGAGATCGTCGCCGCCGCCCGACAGCGCGGCGAACAGAAAATCTCGCCCACGGTGTTGAGCGCCGGCATGGCGGTCACCGTGATCGACCGTGATCGCCGTATCGATGGCGCCAGCGGGCCGGCGCGACCCGACGTCCTCGCC
Organism: Sphingomonas sp. GC_Shp_3; assembly: GCF_026540945.1. Taxonomy (NCBI): domain Bacteria; kingdom Pseudomonadati; phylum Pseudomonadota; class Alphaproteobacteria; order Sphingomonadales; family Sphingomonadaceae; genus Sphingomonas; species Sphingomonas sp. GC_Shp_3. Next base: position 48,185 of record NZ_JALNUT010000009.1, on the reverse strand, counting down.
GCCGCACCGCTGAGCCACCACCCGCGCTTCTTTCGGCACGGTGATGTCGAAGGGTTCAGCCAACCGGTGGGCGGCGGCTGGATCGTCGCCTCGCAGGACGACACCGATCCGCAGGTGGTGACCGACGACATCGTGCGCAGTTTCCTGAAGCGGTTCGCGCTGATCACCGTGCCGATCGCCGCGCTGGTGCCGCTGATCGGCGTGGTGCTCGCCCGCCGCCTCACGCTGCGCATGCGCAGGGTGTCCGCGACCGCCGCCGCGATCGGGCCGTCGTCTTCCGACATCCGCCTGCCGATCGGTCTGCTGCCGCTGGAGGCAGAGCCGCTGGCGGAGGCGACCAACGCCGCGCTCGACCGGCTGGCCGACGCGTTGCACGTGCAGACAGCCTTTGCTGCCGACGTCGCGCATGAGCTGCGCACGCCGCTTGCCGTGATCCGCCTGCGCGCCGACGCGATCGAAAACCGCGCCGTGCAGGGCGAGATGATCCGCGCGGTCGATCGCGCCGCGCGCGTCATCACGCAGTTGCTGGTGCTTGCCGAACTGGAGCAACCATCGGCGCTCGGCATGACGGCGGTCGCGCTCGATCGCCTCGCCGAAAATGTCGTGGCAGACCGGGCGCCGGCGATCTTCGCGGGGCAGCGGACGATCGCGCTTGACGCAGCGGCAAACGTGCCGCCAATCGAAGGTTACAGCGAGGCTATCGCACTCGCGCTTGGGAACCTGATCGACAACGCCACCAAATACACACCCACCGGCACCGCGATTGTCGTGTGTGTCGGGCCGGGCGCGCAGTTGAGCGTCAGCGATGATGGGATCGGCGTACCCGACGCGCACCTGAGCCGCCTCAAGGACCGCCTGTGGCGCGGCAGCCCGGAGCGCATCGAAGGCTCCGGCATCGGCCTGTCGATCGTAGACCGGATCGCGCGGGCCCATGGCGGCGGTCTTGCGGTGGAACGCGGACCGGGCGGTACGGGTCTCACCGCCCGCATCACGCTCTTCGGCGAGCCGGCGGCCTGATCTGGCGTAGCGACGCTATCTGACCACTTCCCAGACCAGCACCGGCGAGTTGCGGATGACGACCGGACGCAGCCAGGGGAAGGTATCGCCCCGTTCTAGTCTTGCCCAAAATCCGTGCGGAGCGAAGTGCTTGTACATCTCCGTCTCGTTCGGACCCGGACAGCCGACCACATAGGACGCGCCGCTCTCCAGCACCCAGCGGTGCGCCGTTGCGGGATCGGCCATGAACGTCGCCATCGCGCGGTGGATCGCGGCGAGATTGCGGTGGTATCCGCCCGCGATCGCGCTGTGCGTCGTCGTGGCGAGGATCTGCGGGGTAACATCGACCGGGGCGAACAGCTTGGCGGTGGGAAGCGCGGCGAGATCGGAAATCTCATGCATTCCGTCGCAGGGCGGGCGCGTCAGCGCGACCGAAGGTGCCCCGCGCACCGTGGCAGCGGGCGCAAACCCGAACAGCGCGGCCGCCGCCAACCCGGGGGTCGCCGCCATCAATGCGCCCGCCGTCGCCGCGATCCGCTTCGGCAGCATCCGTACTGCACGCGCGCGCGTCAGCATCGCATGCAGCGCCCATGCGCCACCCGGCAACGCCAGCGCGTTGGCGGTCGCGCCGGTCCGGATCACCAGCAGCGACAACGCGAAAGTCGAAGCCGCCAACGCCAGCAGCATGGTCCAGCGGATCCGCGCCTCGCCGGTACTTGCGCGCCACGCCAGCGCGCCTCCGATCAGGCCGGTGATCGGGAAGCCTACCGTCATTGCCGCCCAGGATGGAACCTGCTTCCAGACCGGCAGGCCCTCCGCCACATTCTCATACCAGAAGCGCCGAACGAAAGGGTCGAGCCCCGCGAACGGCCCCCTCAGGCATTGCGGGCTGATCGCAGCCAGCGTCGCCAGCGCGGCACCACCCGCCGCGGCCAGCATGGCCAGGCGCACGATCAGCGGCATGCGGTACGACAGCATCGGCACCGTCGATCCGAGTGCGGCGACGGCCAGCGCGGCGATCCAGGCGGGTGCGATCGCGTCACACGCCGGGCTGAACATCGCCGGCCCGCGCGTCGCGACGTGGAGGATCAGGGTCAAGCCGGCCACCGTCCAGATCGCGACCAGCGCCTGCTCGCGGCGGGCCGGCACGAGCGCACCGGCAAGCATCGTCACGCCGACAATCGCGGCGGTGACCGGCAGGCCTTCCAGGGAAATGGTGAGGAGGACCGCCAGCGCCAGCCCCATCACCGCGCCGGACCGCCGGTCCGGTCTGCCGACCAGCGCGACCACGGCGAGCAGCGCGAACGCGATCTGCCAGCCGTGATGGTCGATCCGCAACGGACGAAGCTGATAGAGGAGCGGCACCGACAGCGGTGCCAGCAGAACGGCGGATTTCGCCTGCTCCATGCCGCTCAGCCGCCGGGTGAGTTCCGCGCCTAGCGCCATGACCGCCAGTAACGTCAGCAGCGGCACCGTCGTAGCCGTGATGCGGGTCGACAGCGCCTGCCCAAAGACAGGGTCGAGCAGTGCCATCATCAGCGCGAGCGGCAGATCGACCAGCCGCGACCAGTGCATCGCGAAATGCCCGTCCCACAGCCGATGCTGGCTAACGTCCCACCAGCTTTGGCCGCCAAGCCAGTCACGGACCTGCGCCAGCCGCATGGCGTCGTCCGGATCGGGGAACCACAGGTGCGCGATCGCGCGCGCCGACACCAGCACCAGCACCGCCGCCGCCAGCGCCCAGCCGGCGAGGACCACCGGCCAGAGCCGTTCCCGCGTCATGCCGCGCGGCGGGCGGGAACGTGCCGGACGCTGGCCAGCGCGGCGACCGCGCCCTCGTTGCCGGATTCGTGATATTCGGCGTCTTCGTTGACGTTCCAGATGTCGTAGACGCGCGCGCCGTGCGCGATGTTCTTGACCGTCAGCATCGCGGTCATCATCGCGTGATCCTGGTTGTTGTAGCGGTGCATGCCGTTGCGGCCGACCAGGTGGAGCGTGGGGTAGCGATCCTCCAGATCCCGGCGCAACGCCTCGACGTTCTCGCGGTAGGCATCGTCATAGACCGGATAAGCCTTCTCCTGCCGTACCACTACGCCGCCGGTTACCATCTCCGGCTTGGCCAGTCCGAGCAGATCGAGTTCCCGCGTGGCGAGCGCAACGAGGTCCGCGTCCGACGCATTCCACAGCCCGTCGCCCTCAAAACAGAAATATTCGAGGCCGACGCAGGCGATGGTGTCGTCCGGCACCATCTCGGGCGACCAGCTCCGGAAGTTCTGGACGCGACCGACCTTCACCCCCTCCTCGTGGATGTAGATCCAGTTGTCCGGGAACAGGTCTTCGGACCGGATCATGAGCGCGACCGTCAGGAAGTCGCGGTAGTTCAGGTCCATCGCCGCCGGGATGCTCGCCGGGGTCGGCTGGACACGCGCCGCCAGTTCCCGCATCGGCGCGGAAGAGATGACGTGGGCGGCGTTGATGGTGACGGTCTGGTCCTCATGCGTCGCCTGCACGTTCCAGCGCTGCGTCGCGTCGTCGAACCGCAATGCCTTCAGGGCATGGCCCATCAGCACGCGGTTGCCGCCCGCGACCACCCGGTCGCGCGCCGCGTCCCACATCATGCCGGGGCCCTTGCGCGGGTAGCGGAAGCTCTCCAGCAGCGTCTTGGTCGCCATGCCGTCATTCGGTTTCTTGTTAAGGCGCAGCGACCGTTTCAGGCCGTCGATCACAGCCTTGCCCAGGCTCAGCCCCTTGATCCGCTGCGCGGCCCAGTCCGCCGACATCTCGTCGCACGGCATGCCCCACACCTTCTCGGTATAGGTCTTGAAGAAGATCGAATAGAGCTTGTGACCGAATTGGTTGACCACCCAGTCCTCGAAGCTTTTCACGTCCTTCTTCGGCAGCAGCCGTGCCTTGGCATAGCTCGCGATGCACAGCGTCGAGGTCCAGATGCCGAGATTGAACAACGCCTCGAACGCGCGCAGCGGATAGCTGTAGAACTTGCCGCCGTAGAAGATGCGGCTCATCCGCGGCCGCTCGATGAAATCGTCCGGCAGGATCTCGTTCCAGAGATCGACCACTTCCCGCGACTTGGAGAAGAAGCGGTGCCCGCCGATGTCGAAGCGGAACCCTTCGTGTTCGACGGTGCGGCTGATGCCGCCGACATAGACCGGGTCCTTTTCGATCACGACGACCGAGAAACCGAGCTTGGTCAGCTGATAGGCGGCGGTCAGCCCGGCAGGCCCCGCGCCGATGATCGCCACGTCGACATTATGGTCGCGGTGCATGGAACGCCGTCTCCTGTGTGAAACCCACGTGCGGCTATGCCAACCAAACCCTAAACTGCGGTTAACCACGGGCGCCGCAGGTGTGCGGGCGCGAAAAAGCGCGTAGGACACGCCGATGCAGCGACAGCGGACCGATTGCCCATGGTGGCAGCGCGGGGTGATCTACCAGATTTACCCGCGCTCTTTTCAGGACAGCAATGGCGACGGCGTGGGCGACCTCGCCGGTATCGAGGCGCGGCTGGATTATGTCGCGACCCTGGGTGTCGACGCGATCTGGCTGTCGCCGGTCTTCCCCTCGCCGATGGCGGATTTCGGCTATGACGTGGCGGATTACTGCGGGATCGAGCCGATGTTCGGCGATCTTGCTGCGTTCGACCGCCTGCTCACGGGCGTACACGCGCGGGGGCTGAAGCTGCTGCTCGATTTCGTGCCGAACCACAGCTCAGACCAGCACCCCTGGTTTGCAGAAAGCCGCGCCTCACGCGACAGCTCGAAACGCGATTGGTACATCTGGCGCGACCCGGCGCCGGACGGCGGGCCGCCCAACAACTGGATCAGCGATTTCGGCGGGTCGGCGTGGGAATGGGATGTGGCGACCGGGCAATATTACCTGCACGCCTTCCTGAAGCAGCAGCCCGACCTCAACTGGCGCAACCCGGCCTTGCGCGCCGCGATGATGGACGTGCTGCGCTTCTGGCTGGATCGCGGCGTGGATGGCTTCCGGATCGACGTGCTGTGGCACATCGTGAAGGCGGAGGGTTTCCCCGACAACCCCGTCAACGTCGACTGGACACCGGACCGGACCGAGCGCGACCGCCTGATCCAGCGGCATTCCACCGACCAGCCGGAAGCGCACGCCATCTCCGCCGATTTCCGCGCGCTTGCCGACAGCTATGGCGAGCGGGTTTTGGTCGGCGAGATCTTCCTGCCGAACGACCGCCATGCCCGCTGGTTCGGCACGCCCGAGCGGCCGCAGGTCCACCTGCCCTTCAACTTCCAGTTGATTGAGAACCGGTGGGACGCCGCCGTGCTGCGCCGGGTGATCGCGGACTACGAGGCGTCGCTGCCGGCGCATGGCTGGCCGAACTGGGTGTTCGGCAGCCACGACGCGCCGCGCATCGCCGCACGGATCGGCAATGCGCAGGCCCGCGTCGCGGCGATGCTGCTGCTCACGCTGCGCGGCACGCCCACGCTGTACCAGGGCGACGAGATCGGCATCGGCGACGTCCCGATCCCGCCGGAGCGCATCCGCGATCCGCAGGATCTGCGCCAGCCCGGCCTCGGCATCGGTCGCGATCGGTCGCGCACCCCCATGCCGTGGGACGGATCACCCTTCGCCGGGTTCAGCGCTGTCGAGCCGTGGTTGCCGCTCAATCCGGACTGGCCGACGCGGAATGTCACCACCCAGTCTGACGATCCGGATTCGCTGCTGACGTTGTACCGATCGCTCCTGACGCTGCGCCGCGCGCAGGATGCGCTTTCAATCGGAGATTTCGCGCTGGTCGACGCCGACGAAGACGTGCTCGCGTTCGAGCGGTGGCATGGTGACGACCGGTTGCTGGTCGCACTCAACCTCGGCACGCAGCGGCGGCGCCTGCCGCTGCCGGCACACGGCGCGATCGGTGCGGTCCTCGCCTCGACCTTGCCGCCGCGCGTGCTTGACGGATCGCTCGCCCCCGACGAAGGGCTGGTCCTGCGGCTGGAGGAGGCACGCTGACCATGCGTATTGCAATGCTGGCGCCGATCGCATGGCGCACCCCGCCGCGCCACTATGGCCCGTGGGAACTGGTCACCAGCCTGCTGACCGAGGCGCTGGTCGCGCGCGGCGTGGACGTGACGCTGTTCGCGACGTGCGACAGCGTGACCGCCGCCACGCTCGACGGGGTCGTACCCGCACCGTATAATGACGATCCGTCGATCGACGCGAAGGTTTGGGAGTTCCGCCACCTCGCCCATCTGTTCGATCAGGCGGACCGGTTCGACCTGATCCACAACCAGGCGGACTTCCCCGCCCATGCCTTCGCGGGGCTGGTCCGCACGCCGATCGTGACGACGATCCACGGGTTTTCGTCGGACCGGATCCTGCCGATGTATGCGCCGTACCAGGACCGGGTGCACTATGTCGCAATCAGCGATGCCGATCGTCATCCGGCATTACGCTACGCCGCGCGCATCTACCACGGCATCCCGATCGGCGATTTCCCGTTCGATCCGGTCGGCAGCGACGATCTGTTGTTCTTCGGACGCATCCACCCCGACAAGGGCGCGGCCGAGGCGATCGCCGCCGCCCGCGCGAGCGGTCGCGCGCTGCATCTCTACGGCATCGTCCAGGATGCCGGCTATCACGAACGCGAGGTTGCGCCGGCGCACGACGGCGCCAGCATTTGCTATAACGGCGCCGTCGGCGGTGAAACGCGTGTACGCGCGCTCGGCCATGCCCGCGCGTTGCTGCACCTCATCAATTTCGACGAGCCCTTCGGCCTGTCGGTGATCGAAGCCATGGCCTGCGGCACGCCGGTGATCGCCACCCGGCGCGGGTCGATGCCCGAGCTGATCGAACACGGCGTAACCGGCTTCCTCGTCGATGATGTGGCGGGTGCCGTCGCCGCCATCGACCGGATCGGCGAGATCGACCGCGCCGCCGTCCGCCGCGCCGTTATCGCACGCTTTTCGGTCGAGCGGATGGCGGACGATTATCTCGCGCTGTACCGGCAGATCCTCGGTACATAGGCGCCGATTTTCCGGTCGGTATGTGGGCTGAGCAGTCACCCGTCCTCGCGTGATCCGACCGTCCGGTTCCATGATTAAAGTTATTCGCGGCTCCCACCGCCAGCCGCGCAACCGACCCGCAAGCACGTCGTTGTTACCGGTAACTTGAGGGATGCTGCCATGACCGATACGACGAGACGCCAGGTGATGAGCGGGGCCGCAGCGCTCGGTGCCGCAGCGACCATTGCCGCACCAGCCGCTGCACAGGATGCGGCGAAACCGCGTGGCGGCAAGCAGGACCCGCGCAGCAAATATCCCAAGCCCCCCTTCAAGTCGCAGTCGCAGCCCTGGCCGGGACTCGCCAGCCGGATGGACCCGCGACCGGACCATGGTGAGACGAGCTATGTCGGCAGCGGCCGGTTGCGCGGTCGTAAGGCGCTCATCACCGGCGGTGATTCCGGCATGGGCCGCGCCGCCGCGATCGCCTATGCGCGGGAAGGCGCCGACGTCGCGATCAACTACCTGCCCGAGGAAGAGCCCGATGCGCGCGAGGTGGTCGATCTGATCCGCCGCGCCGGCCAGAAAGCTGCGCCGCTGCCCGGCGATATCCGCTCGGAGGCGTTCTGCAAGCAACTGGTCGACCGCGCGGCAAGCGCGCTGGGCGGCCTCGACATCGTGGTCTGCAACGCCGCGCGGCAGCAGTCCATCCCCTCGATCCTCGACCTCACCAGCGAGGAATTCGACCGGACGATGAAGACCAACATCTACGCGCCGTTCTGGATCATCAAGGCGGCGTTGCCGCATCTCGAACCCGGATCGGTCATCATCGGCACCACGTCGGAACAGGCCTATGATCCCTCGCCCGATCTTTACGCCTATGCGCAGACCAAGGCTGCGACGATGAACTATATCAAGTCGCTCGCCAAGCAGCTCGGACCCAAGGGCATTCGCGTGAATGGCGTCGCACCCGGGCCGATCTGGACGCCGCTGCAAATCTCGGGCGGCGCACAACCGGGCAAGGTCGTGACGTTCGGCGCGACCGCACCGCTCGGCCGTCCCGGCCAGCCGGCGGAGCTTGCCGGCATCTACGTCCGACTGGCTGAGGATGACGGCAGCTACACCACCGGCAACATCTACGGTGCTGGCGGCGGTCAGGGTCAGCCATGAGGAGCATCGTCATGCGAACCCCCGCCACGCTTGGCGCAGCGGCGCTGGTCATGTTCGCCGCTCCGGCCGGCGCGCAGGCACCGGGCTCGGCACAGACGCGCAACTACGTCGCCGCCGCCGGTCAGTCGGACGCTTTTGAAATGCTGGAGGCGGACACGGCGCTTGCCCAGAGCAAGGACCCCAAGGTTCGCGCGTTCGCGCAGCAGATGCTGAAAGATCATGCTCAGCTCAGCCAGACACTCGGTCAGGCGGCCGCGAGCGCGGGTGTGGCGCCCCCGCCGATGATCGTAGGCGCCGATCAGGCGCCTCTGCTTGCGGCGCTGCAAAGCCTGAACGGTGCCGATTTCGACCATGCCTATTGGCAGCATCAGGCGCTCGCGCATCGCTCCGCGCTGACGGTGACGCAAGATTACGCGACGACCGGAGACAGCGCGCCTGTGCGTCAGGCCGCCGCGTCCGCAGTGCCGATCATCACCGCGCATCTCGACATGGCCAAGCAGATGGAAGCGCAGTCCGAGGGACAATAAAATGTACTGGCGAGCGTCCTTGATGTGGCGCTTGGCAGGCCGGAATGCCCGGAGGCAATCGACGGCAATGCGTTGGTGCCGGTAATCTTCCTCCTCGCCACAGTAGCGGGCAAGGCGGTGCTTGCGCAGGCGTAGAGTACAGCCATCTGTCTCGCGGAACTGGGCGTACTGCTGGATGCGAGCGGCATCAGGTCGACATGCGGCTGGACTGACCGGCATGCGTTGAAAGCCGCTGGAGACCCGACATGAGAGAGACGACCGTATTGCAGCTTGGCATCCGACGATCAGCGGAGATGGCCGCAGTGTTCATGATCGGCGACGGGCTGTTGGGTTTGCTGCAACCGGAACGTCATGTGGACCTCTGGCGCTCCGACGTCAGCGCCGTGGACGTTCTGGTGCGTCCCTTTGCTGGCCACCCAACCCGCCGTCGCGCCTACGGGCTGCTCCAGATCGGCGCAGGTATCCTCCTTGCATCCGCCCTGACGCGGCGGGGAACCGATGCCGACGGCTAACTTGGGCTGACCTCCATCGTTGCCAATGCGGACCGCCGTTCGTAGCTGCACTTATGTACGCACGCGTCGCCCGGCCGGCCGCGCCTGCGCGGTTCGCCTGCCGATCAGCAAGACGACCCGGCACCCATCATCGCATTCGCATGAAGAACGACAGCGCGCTGCGGGCGCTGTCGGCGAAGCTGTCGTAGATCATGCGGGAGACCTCGGCGATGCCGGGCTGGCGATCGCGCCCACCACGCGCGAACACCGCGACCGCCACGCGGTGCCCGTCCGGCATGGTGATGAACCCCACGTCGTTCGTGACCCCGTCGAGCGTCCCGGTCTTGTCCTCGACCAGGGTACCGGCGGGAAGCAGGGCGCGAATGCGGCGCGTACCCGTCGCGCACCGGCTCATCAGGTCGAGCAGGAAGCTGCGGCTCTGTGCACTGAGGACGGTGCCGCTGCTGAGCTTGTTCAACAGCGCGACCATGGCGACCGGCGTGGCGACATCCCTGCTGTCGGCAAGATGGCCGTGTTCGCGCAGCAACTGCGCGATCGTCCGGTCCACCCGGATGCCGGTCAGCCCGTGCGAGGACAACCACTGCTGGACGACGACCGGCCCGCCCACCGTGGCGAGGACCTGGTCGGCCGCATAATTGTTACTGTGCACGATCATCTGATCGAGCACTTGCGCGGCGGGACGGCCCGAGATGTTTTCGGCGAGGCTGCGTCGACCCTGATCGACCTCGGTAAGATAAGCGGCCGCGATGGCGAGCTTGACCGTACTCGCCATCGGGAATGGGACCTCGCCGTTGACCGCGACGATCGAGCCGTCGCGAAGATCGAGCGCGGCGATGCCATATTCGCCGGAGCGCCCAGCCACCAGCATGCTCAGCTCGCGCTCGAGCCCGGTCAGATGCGGAGAACTTGCCGCCGCCGGCATCGGAACGAGGAGGCTTGCCGCCATACCGGAAAGAAGCAGGCGGGAAAGCAGCGGTACGCGCATCAATCGTCCTCGAGTATTGCCCTTCAGCGACGTACTTATGATAGCTCGAAAACGTGAACACGTCATTTGCATGCCACCGAAGTGCGACCAACCGTTGGTCGCAGGCGAGTGCGACAGACAGGGCTATGCGCCCCGTTTGACCGAACACCGCGTGGCCATCGCACGACGATCAGAAACAGGCGCCGTCTGACGCCGATGCCGAGCATCCGCAGTGACCGTCAGGCGCAGAGCAACGCTGGCATGCACTCGCTGCTCATCCGGCATCGAGGATTGCCGATGGTGAAGCACCCGGGCGATCAGAAGTCGATCGGGATGCTGGCTCGTGATTGTCGCAACGGACTTCCGCGACACCGCGCGAAAGTCCGTTCAGGGCATTTAGATGGCGATCTCGCCCTCGTCGCCGCCGTCCCAATAGCGGATTGCCTTCGCTTCGACACGGATCATCACCACACCCGGTGTATCGATGCCTTGCGGGAAATACCGATCGAGGTCCTTGGTCCAGTGATCGGCGAAAGCCGCCTTGTCGTCGACCAGCGCTGCGGTCCCCGAGACAGTCACGAACAACGGAGGGCCGCCGAGCATGCCAGCCGCGCCGGTATAGCTTAGCGTCACCTGCGGGTCGGCACGCAGATCCGCTACTTTGCGCGACGAATCGTAGGCGAAGAAGTAGCTGTCGCCGCGATATTCGACATCACCGTTGTTGCTCATCGGACGAGCCGTCATGGTCCCATCCGACGAGCGGGTCGCCATCATCGTGAAATCAAGCTTCGCCATCTTCTTGGACAGATCGTGCAGGCTGAGGTCCGACATCGGCGGCTCCTTTGGTTTGACAGGTCGGCGTGTACCGGGAAGGGATAACGTCCGGACCTGCGGATCGGGCGCATGATGCTTTGCAGGGCGCCGGCCTCCGAGCGCCCGCAACCTCAGCCCTCGGCCGGTGCGCCCACGAACACCGCCACCAGACAGATCAGGCCGATGACGACGAACCCGGCCCGATGCGCAAGCGAGCCGGCTCCACGCTTGACCGACACGAGAACGGCGAGCAGGCATTGCATCGCGTAGAACAAGGCAAACGCCCGCGACGACAGGGCAACGACCTGGAACGGATCGGTCAGCCACACCACGAGCACGGCAAGCGCGCCGGCAAGCGTGAACGCCAGCGGGACGCTGATCTTGCGGTGCGATACTTCGTTGACCAGACCACCCGACCCGATCGAGTCCGCGACCGCCGCGCTGAGCTGGCTCGACACCGCGCCGATCAGCACGAACACGCCGAGTGCGGGTGCGATCAACGCCATGATATCGAGAATGCCGGCAACCCCCTCGGTCGCCGCAGCGCGCGACAGGAAGGGCGTGAGCAGCGCGATGAACGCGAGGTAGATCGCCGATGCGATCCACTGCGCGTGCCGCATCGTCTTGATCCGCAGCTCGGGCGGATAGGCATGGCCGAGATAGCGTGACGTTTCGAAACCCTGCACCGTGATGATAAGACCGAGCAGCATCGGAATACTTGCCCAGGACAGCCGCGCCGGTGGCAGTTCGCCCGCCATGCCGCCCGTCGCCCAGGCGATCCCCAGCGCCACCAGCAGCCCGGCGATGATCCCGATCTTGATCGATACCGTACCGTGCGCGAGATGCTCGACACGACGCAGGCTGCCGCCGAGCGCAAGCAACGTCATCAGGGCGATCAGGACGGTGACGATGACGTTGGCGGCGAGCGGCTCCCACGCCGGATCAATCGCGATCGGCTTCAGCGAAAACTCGGCGAGGAGTTTGAGGTAATAGGCGACCGAGACGGCATAGGCGAGCGCCAGCACGCCCTGCGTGATCCGTGCCGTCCAGGCGATCGGATCATTGAACGGGGCCTGCGCGAGATGGTTCTCGACATGCACGATGTTGAACCGGATCACCCAGCCTGCCGCATAGGCGATGGCGAGCAGCGCCGCCATCGCCAGCAACGCGGCGCTGCCGAACTCCCGAGCGAGCAGCGGCCCGCAGATCAGGAACCCGGAACCGATGATCGATGCAAGCGGCGTGACGGTGGCGCGCCACCCGTCGCTGCGTGCGAACCGCCCAAAGGTCAGCGCAAGCGTCACGACGAGCGCGACGATCAGGGCAATGGCGACGATCATGCGGTTTCTCCGATACAAGCGGGCCCGTCGCGCAGCCGCCTTTCCTTATCCGTGGTGGCGAACCGGTCGCACAGTTTGTCGACACACCGAAGTACCATGACGCGCGGGACATCGCCCACTGCGATGTACGTCGCGGCTAGCGTCGGGTTCGGCGGTGCAGCGCCAGGACGCGCGGAGGTCGATAGCCCCCGGACGTTCAAGGGTTCACCGCCGCGCCCGGAACGAGCGCGAAACGCTGCCCCGCTGATGGCGTTGCGATCGGGACGATACCCTGCGCCTTGAGTAAGGTCGCGATCGCAAGTGCCCGGCGCTGTGAAAGGTTGGGCCGTGCCGGCGGTTCGCCGGACGGCAGCCCGGGAACCCCAAGCGCCGGCATGTTCCAACGCTTTGCCGCCCAGATCGAGGTGGCGACCGCGTCACGCGCGGCTGGATCGAGCGTGTCGACATTGTCGGCGAATGCGATTTGCGGAAGCCCGGACTGCGGCGGCACGACCGATACGCTCCAGCCCGCATCTTCTGCCGCTATGCGCGTTTCGAGAACCCGGTAGGTGTCGAGCGCGGCCCCGGGCAGCGCCGCGGCCGCCGCGGTGACGCGGTGATGATCGCGATCAATCGTCACATCGTCAGCGGAGACGCCGGTGACGAGTTCTACCATGCGTGCGAGCGAGGCGCTGCGCTCCGTCTCCTGCTTGGCGAAGTCTCCGGCTTGACGCAGTTCCTCACGCTGCGCCTCCAGTGCACCAGCACCGGGCTCCAGCATGATCTGATCGAGGTTCAGCCTCACCGGGCGGCCAAGACGGCTGGACAACGCGCTTTGCAGTGCCGCAACCTTCTGCATGGCTGCTCGGGGTGCGATGACGACCGCGCGGATCAGCAGCGGGTCGGCGGAAAAATCCAGATCGAGCTGCGTCACCCGCGCTGTTGCGCCGAACTTGTCGTTCAGCAGCGTGCGGGTCTGCGACGTCGCCAGCGCTTCGCGTCCGATCCGGTTCAGCGAAATGCCAAGCGGCACCGCCATGATCGCGAACACCATGAAGAGGAGGACCGTCTGCGTAAGGCTCTGGCGGCGCGACAGATAGTGACCGAAGCCGTAGAACCGCGCCATCGCCGTGGCGGATAGTGCGATCGTGATGAAGTTGGTGACGAACAGCGCCAGCGCCCCTGCCCCGACGGGGAGATTATGCGTGGCGAGACCGTAACCGACCACCGCGAGCGGGGGCATCAGCGCCGTGGCGATAGCGACGCCGACGATGGTCTCGCCGCGCCCGCGTATGATCGCAAAGGTACCGGCGAGCGCCGCGAACAGCGCCACGGCAAGATCGAACAGATTGGGCCTGGTACGCGCGACGATTTCCGCGGTCGGGGCCTGAAGCGGTGAGATCAGCACGATCAGGGCGGTAAAGATCACCGCGGCGACCGATCCGATCGCAAGCGCCTTCAACGATCGCCGAAGCTCCCGAAAATCGAACAGGGCAAGGCTGAAGCCGAAGCCGAGGATCGGATTCATCAACGGCGAAATCAGCATCGCACCGATAACCACGGCCGGCGAGGACAGAAGCAGGCCAAGCACGGCGATGCCCGCCGACATCATGGTCATGAACGCGAACCGGGGAGACCAGCCGCTGTCTTCGACGATGCGGGCCACGACCGCTTCGTGATCGATGTCCGCGACGATGGCGCGACGCCACCAGCGATAGAGCGCCAGTTGCGCCAGTCGAGGACTGAGGTCGCCGTCGATGGCAGGTGCGTCAGACATCGTGTTCACCAGCGCCTCGCAACCGTCATCAGCCGTCATCGCCGGAGCGCACCGAAGCACGCGCGCGCGGCGGATGGGAGCCGGCCGGCCATCCCTCGCGCTGCCGGGTGCGGTCGCCGTCGGTCTCTTCGGTCTGGTCGTGGAACAGGATCTGCTGCGTCGGGAACGGCAGGTCGATGCCGTTCTCCGCTGCGGCGTGCCAGATCGCCAGGATCACGCGGGCGCGCAGGTGGACGATATTGGTGCGCTTGGACTGCGACCACCACCGCGCCCGCAGCGTCACCCAGTTCGCATCCAGGCCCCAGGGCAGCACCTCCGGTGCGGGATCGACCTCCACGCCGTCGACCTTGGCGATCGCTTCGGTGAATATGGTGATCGCGCGATCGGGCTTGTCGCCATAGCCGATGCCGATATCGAACTGGTCGCGGCGCACCGGAAACGCGGTGTTGACGGTCACCGGCGAGGTATAGACGTCGGAATTGGGGATGATGACGCGCCGTCCGTCATAGGTCTTGATGAGGGTCGCGCGACTTTGGATGTGCTCCACCGTGCCCTCGAAATCCTTGACGACGATCTGGTCGCCGCGCCGATAGGGCCGATTGACGAGCAGCAGGATGCCCGCGAGCAGGTTCTGCAGGATATCCTTGAAGGCAAAGCCAATCGCGACCGAGCCGATGCCGAGGCTGGAGATAATCGTCGCCGGCTTCACGCTCGGGAAGATGATAACCGCTGCGATCATCACCGATGCGGCGACCACCAGGCCAAACGTCAAGGATGCAAGCACACCGCCGAGATCGATCAGGTTCTTGTGGTGGAAGGCCCTGCGCACACCGGCCGCCACCAGCTTTCCGATAAACCACGCAAGCACTACAAAAAGCAGGCCGCCGACGATGTTGGGCAATTGCAGGAAGAAGTCGTTGGATACGACGTGCAGCTTAGCCGTGATCAGGTCGAGCGGGTTTTTGACCGGTGGTGGCGTGACAGGTTGCATGATCCGCGAACGGGTTGCCCGGTCGGTTTGTTCCGGTGCTGTCATGAACCATCCGTGTAATCGCGACACGCGGATGACCTACGGTTCATGACGCGACGGCTCGGATGGAGCTTCAGCGGACATCAGCCAACCGGTGCGGGCGACGCCAGGTTGCAGGCCTGTACGTTCACCCTCTCGAATCGTGCCAATCGCGCATCAGGGAACAGCTTAAAAGATCTTCAATATGCGGCTGTTATAGGATGGCGATGCGGTGGCTGCGATATGGTCTTGGATGGATGTTGATCGCCGCCGCAAGCGTGCTTGGCGCCGCCGCGATCAATCCCGATCGTCCGCATCCTCCCGCTCCGGCCGCGTCTGTTTTCACGGTTGCGGCACATGATCCCTGGCGATCCGTCGCCGACCTGTTCTTCAAGGTCGCAGCGCGGGACGCTGCCATCCCCGATGCCGGATTGCCGCGCGCGGTGGCGCAGGACGGGCAAGGCTTCATCTGGCTGGCGACCGACGGTGGGCTTGCGCGTTGGGACGGGGTCGGGTTCAAGTCCTATACCACCGAACCCGGCCCGGCGACCGGCGCACTGCCCGAGCTGATGGTCAGCACGCTGTTCGCGGATCGCGGTGGGCGACTGTGGCTCGGCATGAATGCCGAAGGCCTGTTATGGCACGACCCCGCTACCGAGACGTTTCGCCGGCCTGCCAATCGCACCGCGCTTGATCACGCCCACGTGCAGGCGATCGATGACGACGACGCGGGCAATCTGTGGGTGGGAAGCGACCGTGGCCTCGCGGTCGTTGGTGGTCCCGACTATCACGTCACGATGGTTGCGCCAGGCAGCGCGAGCGGTCTGCCTGCTGGTACGGTCCGCGCGGTGATGGCCGACCGCCACGGTGCGCTCTGGGTGGCGAGCGGGGTACGTCTGTTCCGGCGCGAGCGGGGCAGCCGCCGCTTTACGGAAATCGCGCTCGGCCTGACGACGGGCACGATCGAATCCCTGGTCGAGGATCGGCAGGGTCGGCTGTGGGTCGCGACCGATACGTCGGGTCTGGTGGTGGTTGATCCGGCAGGCGGCTCCCGTCGCTTCGGGATCGAGCAGAATGGTCGCGCGCCGGTGGTGACGTCGATGATCGACGCCGGGGACGATCAGCTATGGGTCGGATCGCGGGACGGGATTGTGGAAGTTGACGCGTCGACCCGAGACGTGCGGCATCTGACCCATGATCCGGCCATCCCCGGCAGCTTGCCCGAAAACGGGCTCAACCAGCTGTTCCGCGACCGTTCCGGGATGATCTGGGTAGTGGGGGACGCGACGTTATCCTACGTCGATCCGGTTCCGCACCGGGTGCTCGGCCTCGTCAGCATTCTGCGTCCGCGCGCCGACGTTGCGCCCGAGGCGGCATGGTCGGTCGGTGCGGCACCGGACGGCAGCATCTGGTACGGATCGGCGGATGCCCCGGCCCGACGCCTGACGCCGAACCGAAACGCGCACGGCGCGCCAGTGCGGCAATCGACGGTGCCCGGCGCGCGGCGTGGCGTCACCGCCTTCGCCTTCACGCCGGGCGGCGGCGCATTCACCGCGGGTGAGGACGGGCTGTTCTTCACGCCCGCGAACAGTCGCCCTCCGATCACGCTGTCGTCGGCGCGCTGGTCGCGCCTGCTGCTCGACGGTACGACGCTTTATGTCGGCGGTGATGGCGTCGGCGCAGTCGACGTGCGCCATCCGACGACGCTCACACATGTGGCATGGTCAAAGATGTTGAGCGACCCTCGCGTCCGATCGATGGCGACAACGCCGGACGGCGCCTTGTGGGTCGGAACGGCGCGCGGGCTCAACCGCGTCGATCTGGCGAGCGGCAAGGTCACTGCGTTCCAACCGCATTCCGCCGCCGCGCCGGAGTTGCAGGCCAATTACATTAGCACGTTGCTCGTCGATCATCACGGACGGTTGTGGGCGGGGACGCTGGGTGGCGGGATAACGATCTTCCAGCGCGACGGCACGACGTGGCGCTCGGTTCGCCACCTCGGCCGATCTGACGGATTGCCGCACGATACCATCGACAAGCTGCTCCGCGTGCCAGGCGCTGCGATCTGGGCAAGCACCGACGGCGGCATCGTCAGGATCGATCCCGATACGTGGGCGGTTACCCCGCTCCGGGCGGCCGACGGCGTTCCCTTCGTTGCCAACTGGACCGGAGCCGGAGACGTTCTGCCCGACGGCCGGCTGGTGTTCGCCAGCTTCGGCGGGCTGGCCCTGGTCGACCCGGCGGTCCCGGCGCGCCCCACCGTCGCCGCGCCGCTGCGGTTCACCGCCATCGACGCGGGCGGTCATGCCGTTCCACCGCCACAGCCCGGCGCTGTGCTGACCATCGCCTCGGCCGAACGCAGCGTCACCGCCGAATTCGCGCTGCTCGATTACGCGGGCCGGGATCAGACCTTCGCCTACCGGCTGTCGCCGCTGGAACAGGGCTGGACGCGGGTCGACGCGCAGCACCGCGTGGCGCGCTACACCAATCTGCCGCCGGGCACGTCGACGCTGGTGGTGTGGGCACTTGCCCCGTCTGCCGGCGGCAGGCTGCGGCCGGTTGGCACGCCGCTGGTGCTCAAGCTGGATGTGCAGCGCAAGTGGTTCGAGACGACCGTGTTCCGCGTCTTCACCGTCCTCGCCCTGATTGCTGCCGTCGTCGCCCTGTTCCAGTTGCGCATGCGCGCTGCCCGCAGCCGCCAGCGGAGACTGGAACACCTCGTCGCGCAGCGCACCGCCGAACTGCTCGTCAGCCAGACGGAGCTGGAAAAGCTCGCCTATACCGATACGCTCACCGGTCTCGGCAACCGGCGGCGCTATGGCGAGGTGGTCGGCCGACAACTCGCGCAGGCACGCCGGCAGCCGTTCGCCCTGCTGCTGATCGATCTCGATCGCTTCAAGCAGGTCAACGACGAACTCGGCCACGACACGGGTGACGCCTTGCTGGTCGCGGTCGCCGATCGGTTGAGCGATGCCATGCGACAGCGCGACACCATCTTCAGGCTGGGCGGTGACGAATTCGCGATCGTCGTTGCGGATGTCGCCGATGCGCACGCCGTCGGGGAGGTGTGCCGCCGCCTCTACGCCACCTTCGCGAAGCCGGTCTCGGCGGGCGCGCACAGATTGCGCGTGGCGCTCAGCATCGGCGCGGTCATCGTCGACCGTGACGAGCAGGCGATGGAGGTGGTGTATCGCCGCGCGGATCAGGCGTTGTACGAAGCCAAGAACGCCGGACGCGGCACGTGGCGCATCGCGTCGCCGGCCGTACCCTGATCCGCCCGACGGGCGCCGATCCCGGTTGACTTCCCGCACCGCCGCGCCGATCCCGCCATCACGGTCTGAGGGAGCGCCACATGCTGCATTTCGATCTCGTGCAGTCGATCTGCCTCGCCGGTAATTTCGCCGTCGCCAACGACGATCGCGCCGGCGCAAGCATCCGGCTGGCGTGGGTGATCGACGGGGCGACCGATCTCGCGCCGCCCGGACTGCTGGGCGAACAGGGTGGCGCCGCGTGGATCGCCGCCATGGCAGACCGCGCCTTCGCCTCCGCGCCGGCGGCCGCGCTGCCCGACATCGTGGCGGGCGTATTCTCCTCACTGCTGGATGCCTTCCACCGCGCTCGCCTTCGCGAGCCGCTGGAGCGGTGGGAACTACCCAGCGCCGCCTTCCTGTGCGTCGCGCTCGAGGAAACACGACTGAACGTCGCCTGGCTTGCCGACTGCGCCTGCCTGCACCTGCGCGGCGATTTGGTACGGCGCCTCGGTCCGCAGCCGAGCCTGGCCGAAACGCAGGAGGCGGAGGCGATCCGCGCCGCCGGGTTCGCGCTGCTGCCGGCCCGCAGCGCGCCGACGCTCGACCACTTGCGCCGCCACCGTGCCCGCGCCGAACGGCGCATCCTCGGCGTGGAGCCGAACCATGCCGAGGCGGTCCACTATGATGCGGTCGTGGTCGCGCCCGGCGACGAACTGGTGCTGATGACCGACGGCCTCGCCGCGATGATCGACGATTACGGCCTGCCGGCGGATGACTTCGCGCGGGGGTTGCGCCGGGACGGTCTGCACGGTCTCGTCACCCGGCTGCGCGCGATTGAGGGGGACGATCCAGATGCTACCCGGTTCGCCCGCTTCAAACCGTCCGACGACGCGACCGGCCTGTGGCTGCGCATCGCCGGAGCATCCTAGCGCGCCGCCGCGATCACCGCATCGCCGACCGCCGGGCGCAGCGTGAAGATGCCGCTGTCGCGGTGGCGGGTCGGGTGGACGCGATTGGTAAGCAACGTCCAGGCAAGCCCCCGCTCCGGATCGATCCACAGGCCGGTGCCGGTGAAGCCGGTATGCCCGATGGTGGCGGGCGAGCAGCGCTGACCACCCGACCAGTCGGCATGGCGAACCTCCCAGCCGCAGGTGCGCGGGCCGTTCACCGGCGTCAGGATCGCGCCCAGCGCCGCCGGTGACAGGCCGCTGCCGTCCAGCACCCCTCGCGCGAAATCAAGCACCCCCGCCACCGTACCGAACAGCCCGGCATGTCCGGTCGCCCCGCCCATCGCCGCGCAATTCTCGTCGTGCACCTCGCCCTTCAGCACCCGCCCGCGCCAGGCGCACCGCTCGGTCGCGACCGCGGGCCCTGGCGGCGGCCCGAAGGAGAGATCCGGTCCCAGCGGCCAGTCTGCCAGCGAAGCACCGGTGATCCGTTCGATCGCGATGCCGAGCAGGATGAAGTTGATGTCCGAATAGACCGCAGGCCCATCCCGCCATTCTCGCTGCAGCACGAACGCCCGCAACCGTGCGGGATCGTCGCCATAGGTGTAGATCGGCTCCACCGCAGGTAGAAACGTCCGGTGGACCAGACAGTCGCGGAACGTCAGCCGCCGCTCGGCCGCATTCGCGACGTCATACTGGCGCAGGTCGGGGATCGCATCGGTCAGCGGCCGGTCGAGGTCGATGCGGCCCTGATCGGCGAGCGTGAGGATCATGCTGGTGGTCGCGATTACCTTGGAGACTGAAGCGAGATCGAACCAGTGCGCCGCCGTTAGCGGCTCCGCTTCCGGCTCTTTCTGCGCCAGCCCCGCCGTGCGCGTGGCGATGTGGCCGTCGCGGGTGACCACGCCCAGCGTCACGCCGGGGATCTGCCCGGCGGCGACAGCGGCGGCGGCAGGCGCGAAGGCGGCATCGATGTCCATCATGGTGTCTCCTCGTCGCGCGGGCGGACGCCGGCGATCACCGGCAGGAACAGCACCGCCGCCAGGCTGAGCGAGCCGGACAGCCAGAAGAAGCCGTCATAGCCAATGCTCTTGACGATATCGCCGCCAGCGCCTTGCAGCAGCCGTGGCAGCAGGAACGCGAAGCCCGACAGGAACGCATATTGTGCGCCCGCGTAACGCGGGTTCACCAACAGCGACAGGTAGACAACGAAGATCGCGCCTTCCATGCCGTGCGCGAATTGGTCGACGGCGGTGGCTGTATAGATCGCGACCGGGTTGGGCGGCACATGCCACAGCCACACGAAGATCCAGTTGCCGAGCGCCGATCCGATCGCCCCCAGCGCGAGCGCGCGACTCATCCGTAGCCGCACCGCCAGCGCCGCGCCGACCACCACGCCCGCCATGCTCGACGGTGTCGTCACGAAGCCGTCGGCGATCCCCATGGTGGTAAGATCATAGTGCGCGGCGATTTCGAGCGGCTTGACGCCCCACAAGGTCAGCACGTCCCCCATCCGGTAGAAGGTGACGAAGCCGAGCAGCGGCAGCACCCGGTAGCCGAACCGCCAGAAGATGTTGACGTACGGCCCCAGCCACGTGGAACGCCGCGCCCAGGCAGTCGCCGGCAACCGCACGATCTTCGGCAGCGCGATCGCCATCAGCACGAACGGCACCAGGCACAGCACGAGCACCGCAACGGTGGCGTTACTCTTCGCGGTGACGCCGGCGGCGGTAGCGAGATGCAGCGCGACCCAGCCGAGCGCACCGAACACGATCAGCGCACCGATCAGCAACACGACCACCGCCACCAGCCCCTCTGCCAGCGCGCCCGCGCGCTGGCGGGCGTCACGCGCGGCCGGCGTGAGGCCGAGCAGCAAGGGCAGCGGCAACGCCGCGAGCAGCGCGACGGCGAGGTAGCTCCACACCCAGCCGGCGCGATCCGCCACCGTCAGCGCGACCAGCGACGAGGCGGCCATGGCGGTGCGGTACCCCCACAGGTTCGCAGCGGCGAGCGGCCCCTGCTCCGCCGCGGTCGGCGCGAGTTCGATGCGCCAGCCGTCGGCGGCCACCTCCAGCGTCGTCGTCCAGAAGGCGAGCAGCACCGCGAGCAGCGCGACCAGCGGCAGGTTGGTATCGGCGGAGGTATAGGCCATCGCCACCATTGCCGCGACGATCCCGATCTGCGCGGTGATGATCCAGCCCATGCGCTTGCCGTAGAGCCGCGACAGGCCCGGCACGGGAAAGGCATCGAGCAGCGGTGCCCAGGCGAACTTGAAGGTGGGCAGCAGCGCCACCCACCCGAAGAAGCCGATCAGGACGATATCCAGCCCATGTTTCGCCAGCCGCGCCGACAGCACGGTCGAGAACATGTAGAACGGCAGCCCCGCCGAAAACCCGAGCAGGACGAAGATCGCCATCAGCCGCCGCGCCGGGCGATCCGGACGCGGCGGGACGGTGCCGTGGGCGGGCGCGGCGACCGTCACAGCCATCGGCCCGCGCTAGCGCGCACCACGGTCCGTGGCGTCGTCCGCCGGCAGGTTCGCCATCGATGCGGCCACCGCCTGTGCGCGGTCGAGCACGCGCAGGATGTTGCCGCTGGTCAGCTTGGCGAGGTCGGCGTCACTCCAGCCCCGGCGGGCGAGTTCCGCGATCACCTTGGGATAGCCGTCGACCCCGTTCATCCCTTCGGGCGCGGTCCCGTCGATCCCGTCGAAATCGCCACCGAGCCCGACATGGTCGTGCCCCGCCACCTTGGCGACATACTCGATATGATCGGCCACCGTCGCCACCGTGACATGCGGCATCGGGTGTGCCCGGTCCCAGTCGACCAGCGGCGCGGCGGCGCGCGGGCCGTACACGTCGCCGGGCACGCCGAGCGTTTTGGCATAGGCGGTGCGCGCCACGTCCCATTGCTTCCAGGTGTTGGAAAGGAACGCCGGGTAGAAGTTCACCATCACCACGCCCCCGTTCGCGCCGATCGCGGCGAGCAGATCGTCGGGGATGTTGCGCGGCACGCCCGCCAGTGCACGGGCGGAGGAGTGCGAGGCGATAACCGGCGCTTTCGAAACCGCGAGCGCGGCGCGCATCGTCGTATCCGCGACGTGGCTGACGTCGACCAGCATGCCGATCCGGTTCATCTCGGCGACCACGCGCTTGCCGAACGGCGACAGGCCGCCCGCCACCGCATCGTCGGTAGAGGAATCCGCCCAGTCCAGGCTGCGCGTGTGGGTGAGCGTCATATACGCGACGCCGAGCGCACGGTAGTCGCGCAACACCGACAGCCGCCCGTCGATCTGGTGGCCGCCCTCCACCCCGATCAGGCTGGCGGTGCGGCCGCTCGCGGCGATCCGTCGCACGTCGGCGGCGGTGGTGGCGAGCGCCAGGCGATCCGGGTTCGCCGCGACCAGCCGTCGCACCACGTCGATCTGCTCCAGCGTCATCTCGACCGCCTTGGGGCCGGTCACGTCCGCCGGGATCCACACCGACCAGAATTGCCCGCCGACATGGCCGGCCTTCAGCCGGGCGAGATCGGTCTGGAGCGGGCGCGGCAGGTCCGCGCCATTCTCCCGCACAACCGCGACCCGACCGCCATTGTAGTGCGCGATCTCCCAGGCGAGATCGTTGTGCCCGTCCACCACCGGCGCGCGGGCGAGCACGCGTTCGGCGCGCGCCACATGGGCCTGCCCCGGCGCTGGCTCGGTCTGCGCCGCCACCGGCGCGGCGAGCGCCAGCGTGGCGAATATCAGCCGCCTCATCGCGTCTGCACGCGAATGCCGACGCGGAAGGCGCGCCCGAGCAGGTCGGAATAGGTGCTGTTCGCGGCGAGGCCGGTCTCCGGCACCAGCAGCGGCGCGCGGTTGAACACGTTGGTGACGTTGACGAAGAACTGCGCCTGCACCTTGTTGGCGACCATAACGTTTTGCGTCACGTTCACGTCGGCGTAGAACAGCCCCGAAACCTGATTGTTGTCATAGGTCGGCGCGTTCGTGGTCGAAAGCGGACAGCTCGTCTGGCACTCGATGCCTGTGCTCGCGTACCGCCCCGCGCTGACGCCGCGGCCGACCACGGTGATCGAGGTGGTCGGCAGGTCGAGCGTCGCGCTGCCCCGAAAGATCCAGGTCGGCGTCGTCGACTGGCCGCCGTTCACGCCCACCGTATTGACGACGACCGCACCCTGCACGCCGGTGTCGAGAATGTTGTCGAGATACCGTGTCGCCTCGCCGCGCAGGGTCAGCACGGTCTTGCCGGAAAGCGGCAGGCGGTAGCTGGTGTCGAAATCGATGCCGCGCGCAAGCTGGTTGGCGGCGTTGAACGGCTGGGTGCGGATCAGCAGGTAGGGCTGGCCTGGCGTTGAGCGGGACTCATCCCGCGTGATCGCATCGCAGAACTGCTGCTGCCCAAGGCTGCACAGATTTTCGATGTCCTGTGCGCTGAAGCTGGTGATTCCCTGCGCGATCTTGATCCGCCAGTAATCGATCGAGGCGTTAAACCCCTTCAGGAAGCGCGGCGAAATTACCGCGCCAATCGTCCAGGAATTCGCGATTTCCGGCCGCAGGTTCGGGTTGCCGGTCGCGATCCCCGAATAGCTGTAGCTGGCGGGACCATTGGCGCCATCGGCGGTGAACAGCGGGTTGCGCACCGCATCGCTGTTGGCCGAGCCCGCCTGATACAATTCGTTCAGGTTGGGCGCGCGGATGTCGCGGGAGCGCACCACGCGGAAGCGGATGTCCGGGATCGGCTGCCACGTTCCGCCCAGCTTCCACGTCGCGACGCTGCCCGAGGTCGAGTAGTCCGTACCACGCACCGCGCCGTTGAACTCCAGCCCGAGGCCGAGCGGCACGACGGTTTCGAGATACGCTTCCTTGACGTTGTAGCGGCCGTTGGTGGGCAGGTAGTTGCCGACCGACCAGGTATTGGTCACGGTCGGCCGGCCTTGCGCGTTGACGGTCGAGACCGGCTGGAACTGCTGCGGCACATACCCGCGGATACTCTCCTCGCGCCATTCGCCGCCGATCGCGACGCTGACGTCCCCCGCCCAGGTGCGGAACGGCGAGGCGCGCAGGTTGAGGCCCGCTGTCTTCTGCTCGGTCGTCTCGTCGCGGTACGGCGCGCCCAGCACATAGGCGACCGCCGCCGGATCGGCCACGCCGATGCCGAGCCGGTTGAGCGGCACGCAAGCCTTGTCGTCATTGGCGGTGCCCGCATCGACGTTGATCGCGCACTGGATCGATCCCGCCGCATAGCCGCCGGGATTGCCGGCCGGTGCGGTGACGGCGTTGGTCGCGTTCGTGATGCGCGCGATGTTCTGGACGTTGCGGAGCTGCTCGCGCAGGTCGGCGCGGCCATATTGCCCGTAAACGTCCCACGCCACCGATTTGCCGAACAGGTCGAACTTGCCGTCGACGCCGATCTGGTAACGCTGTACGGCGCGGCGGTTATCGACGATCCGGTACGGCAGGTCGACCGAGGTGGTGGCCAGCGTCACGCTGCTGATGCCGGCAAGCCGCGACGCGCCGAGCGCCGCGACAAGGTACGGGTTGGTCGCGGAGATGGTCAGGCCGGTCTGAAGGTTCGGGCCGGCGTTGAACAGGATATGCTGCCGGTTGTACGATGCTTCGGCGTACACTTCGACCTGATCGGCCACGTCGTAGCTCACCCGGCCGAACACGCCATAGCGATCGTCCTGCGGGTCTAGGCCGATGTTGCGACCCGAATCGTTGACCTGCCAGCTACCGCCCTGCGTCAGCGTCGGCGCGGCGCTGCCGGTCGGCGACGGGAAGGTCAGCCCGCCGTATTGGAACTGCTGCGGCTGGCCGCCCGACGTGAAATAGATGCCGCGCAGGCTGTTCGCAGCGATGCCGCGTCCGGCGATCGGTGTGCTGCCGGTGATGAGGCCGCCGGGCGCGGAGTTGGCCGCGCCGATCTGGCGCTGGGTGGTGATGAACTGCGGCGTGGTGCTGTTCGCGGTCCAGTTCGGGTCCTGAATACGGACATAGCCGGTCGCGTTCCAGTCGCGATCGACCTGGAAGATGCCGTCGCGGTGCGCGTATTCGCCCTCCACCTCGATATGGCCGCGACCATCCGCGAAGCCGGTACCCGCCGTCAGCGTCGCCGAATAATTGTGGCCGTCGCCATATTGGGTGATGCCCTGATCGCCGGTGACGCGGAAGCCGTCGAACTTCTTGTCGAGGATGAAATTGACGACGCCCGCCACCGCGTCGGACCCATAAGCGGCGGATGCGCCCCCGGTGACGACCTCGACGCTCTTCACCAGCCCCTGCGGGATGGTGTTGACGTCGACCAGCCCGGTAATGGTCGAGCCGACTGAGCGATGCCCGTCGACCAGCACCAGCGTGCGGATCTCGCCGAGGTTGCGCAGGTTGAGCGCGTTGATGCCGGCCTGACCGCTCGACAGGTTGAGGCGCGAGTTCGACGGCCGGGTCGATCCCGCCAGCGCGGGCTGCTGGTTGACGAAATCGGCGATATTGTTCGACGGCGACTGGTTCTGGATTTCGGCCTGGGTCAGCACCGTCAGCGGGGACGGCGACTGGAAACCGTCACGCGCCACGCGCGATCCGGTGACGGTAACCTCCTGGGCTTCGTCACCGGTCTGATTTTCCGTCTGGAGGTCCGCACGGTTCGACGGTGCAGCCTCCTGCCCCGACGCGCCCGCCACGGGGGGCGTGGTCGTCTGCGCCGCAGCGGGAACAGCCGACGCGCCCGCCAGCACCAAGGCCGCGAGGCTGCACCCGACCGTCATCGCCATCCGGCGCCGGGCCTGATCCGAAGTCGTCATATCTGTTCCTTCCCTGACCGGTCCCGCAGCCGTGGCGCGTTTCTCGACGCTTTCCATCACCTGTGAACTTCGGCTGTTGTACCCCCGACCTCTGTGGGTCAGTTCCACCTGCTTCAATGCGGGAGGTTGAGCGGTCTTGTGCGAAGGCGTCAAGAGCCGGATAGTCACTCTCCCATAGCCTGCCTCTATGGGCGGCGTGCCATAACTTATCGCTATGCCTCAGCCAGTGCTATTCATGCCCCCGCATCGCAGCACGCGGCTAGCCTTACGGCTTCGTGTACGCCAGGAAAGCCCGATGATGATTGACCGCCGATCCTTTCTGCTGCGTTCGGTCGCAGTCGCCGCGCTCGCCGCTGGCCCGGCCTGCCACGCGGCAGAGGCGGGCGTGCGACGGATAGGCATGCGCGGGCTGACATCGGCGATCGAGATCGTGGACGATGTCTACGGCGTGCCGCATATCCGCGCGCAGTCGATCCCCGATGCCTTCTTCGGGCAAGGCTATGTCGTCGCACGCGACCGGCTGTTCCAGATCGATTTCGGGCATCGCCGCGAACTCGGCCGCATGGCGGAGGCATTCGGCGCGGAATTCGTGGCGCATGACGCGCAGGCCCGGCTGTTCCATTATCGCGGCGATCTCGATGCGGAACTCGCCCGCGTGCCCGCCGATGTGCTCGCCTGCGGCCGCGCGTACATCGCCGGCATCAACGCGCGCATCGACGAGGTGACGGCGGACCCGACGCTGCTGCCGCTGGAGTACCGTATCCTCGGCGTCGCGCCGATCCGCTGGGATATCCGCGACATGGTGCTGGCGCGCGGTGCGGCGTCGGGCAACACCGACGACGAGGTCCGCCGTGCGCAACTCGCAGCGCTCGGGCTGCTCGAACTCGACGCGGTGATCGCCCCCTTGATGCCCGCCCACCCGCTCAGCGTGCCGGACGGGCTCGACGTGTCGAAGGTGTCGGACGACGATCTCGGCGTGCTGAGGCTCGGGCGGCTGCCGTTCGGGCCGAACACGCCCGTCACCGATCCCGACGAGCGCTCCGGCCGGCTGGAGCGCGCCAACGCCGGCAGCAACGCCTGGACCGTCGCGCCGTCGCGTACCGCGACCGGGCGGCCGATCCTCGCCAACGATCCGCATCTCGGCATCGGCGGGTTCGGTCCGCGCCATGTTGCGCACCTCATGGCGCCCGGACTGGACGTGATCGGCGGCGGCGCGCCGGGCCTTGCCGGGATCATGCAGGGCCATACCGATCATTTCGCATTCGGCCGCACCAATTTCCATATCGACCAGGAGGATTTGTTCGTCCTCGAACTGCATCCGAGCGACCCCGAACGCTACCGGCATGCAGGACGCTGGGAACGCTTCACCCGCGTCGAGATCGACATTCCGGTCAAGGATGCCGCACCGCATACCGAGGTGCTACGCTACGCGGTGCAAGGCCCGGTCGTTTCGCACGATCCCGCCCGACGCCGCGCCACCGCGATCGCCTCGATCGCGATGCAGCCGGGCGGCGGCGGATCGTTCGCGATGATCGCGATCAACCTCGCGCGGGACTGGACCGGGTTGCAGGAGGCTTTTAAAATCCACCCTTCGCCCACCAACTTCCATTATGCGGACACGGCGGGCAACACCGGCTGGCAGGTGATCGGCTTCATGCCGGTGCGCAAGCGTGGCGAGGGGCTGATGCCGGTACCGGGCGACGGCCGCTACGACTGGACGGGGATGCGCGACCACCGCGCGCTGCCGCACGAATACAATCCGGCGAAGGGCTGGTTCGCCTCCGCCAATCAGGACAATCTGCCGCCGGACTGGCCCGCCGACCGCATACCCGCATTCGATTTCCGCGACCCCTATCGCTACCAACGCGTCGCCGACGTCCTCTCGCACCAGAACCACCACACGCTTGCCGACAGCGTCGCGCTTCAGCACGACACGCTTTCCACGCCCGCGCGCCAGCTCGTCGCTTTGCTGCCTGCGGCCGCTTCCGAGGCGGCGCGCCCGGCGGTGACGATGCTGCGCGGCTGGGACTGTCGCCTCGACGCGGCGAGCGGCGCGGCGGCATTGTTCGAGATTTTGTGGCGCGAGCTTGGCCACCGGATGCTTGGCCTGATCGTGCCCGAGCGGGCGAAGGCAATCGTGACGTCGATCGGACCATCGGTGCTGCTCGGCCTGCTCGCCCACCCCGACGCACGGCTCGGCGCCGACCCGGCTGCCGCGCGCGATGCGATGTTCGACGCCGCCCTCGTCGCCGCATGGCGCTCGGCCCAGGCGCAGCTCGGCACGGATCCCGCGCAGTGGCGCTGGGGCACGCTGCACACCTTGCGTATCCAGCACCCGCTCGCGCGCATCCCCGCGATCGCCGCCGCCTTTCCGCCGATCGAGGTCGGTCCGACCGGCGGCGACAGCTATACCGTGCAGGCGCGCTGGCTCGGCAACGGTCCCGGCTGGTCAGCGGGGGGCGGGGCGAGCTACCTACAGGTGATCGACGTCGGGGCATGGGACAATTCGCTGATGCTCAACCTGCCCGGCCAGTCGAACGACCCGCGCTCGCTGCATTATCAGGATCAGGTCGCGACGTGGAGCGTCGGCCAGCTTCAGCCGATGCTGTACAGCCGCGCCGCCGTCGCGGCGCACGCGGTCGCTCGCCTCACCCTCAGCCCTGAAGGATCCCGGCCATGACACGCCTGCCCATTCTCGCCGCGCTGCTGCTGGTCGGTGCTGCGCCGTCTACGCTGGCGAAGGTCGATGTCGTGATCCGGGGTGGCACGATCTACACCGGCGCGCAGACCCCGCCGATGACCGGACAGGTCGAGATCGCGGGCGACCGCATCGTCTATGTCGGCCCGGTCCGGCGCACCGCCGCTGCCAGCGTGATCGACGCGACCGGCAAGATCGTCGCGCCCGGCCTGATCGACGCGCACACCCACCCCGACACGTACATTCGCTCCAAGGATGCCAAGGCCCGGCTCAACCTGCCGTGGCTCGCGCAGGGCGTATCGACCGTCATCACTGGCGTTGACGGCGGCGGCACGCCCGACGTGGCGGCGGATGCGCAGACGCTGCAAGCGAGCAGGATCGGCACCAACGTCGTCCCGTTCGTCGGGTTCGGCGCGATCCGCCAGCGCGTGCTGGGCGAGGCCGATCGTGCCCCCAACCCCGCCGAACTGGCGCAGGAAAAGGCGCTCGCCGCCAAGGGCATGTGCGAAGGCGCGCTGGGCCTGTCTACGGGTCTGTTCTACGCCCCGCAAAGCTACGCCACCACCGACGAAGTCGCGGCCGTCGCCGCCGAAGCCGGCAAGCGCGGCGGGTTATACGACACGCACCAGCGCGACGAATCGGATTACACGATCGGCCTGATCGCCAGCACCAAGGAAGCGATCGAGATCGGCCGGCGCGCGCACATGCCGGTCCACTTCGCGCACTTGAAGGCGCTCGGCGTCGATCTGCAAGGCCATGCCCCCGAGCTGATCGCCACCATCGAGGCCGCGCGGGCCGCCGGACAGGACGTGACGGCGGATCAATATCCCTGGCTCGCGTCGGGCTCCAGCGTGGATGCGTCGCTGGTCCCGAATTGGGCGGTCGCGGGGGGTTACAAGGCGATGCTCGCGCGGTTTGCGGACGCCCCGACGCTTGCTCGGATCAAGACCGAGATGACGGAGAACCTGCGCCGTCGCGGCGGCGCGGCGTCGCTGCTGCTTACCTCGGAAGGCGTACCGTGGACCGGCCGCACGCTCGCACAGATGGCGACGCAGTGGCATGTTTCGCCGATCGACGCGGCGATCCGCATCCTCGAGACGCCGGACGCAGCAGGCACCGGCCCCTCCGGCGTCGGCGTCGCCAGCTTCAACATGGCGGACCGCGACGTCGATCTCATCATGAAGCAGCCGTGGGTGGTGACCAGTTCGGACGGGTCGGACGGCCACCCGCGCCAATATGCGACCATGCCGCAGAAATACCGGGTGTACGTGCAGCAGCGTAAGGTCATCACGCTGGCCGACTTCATCCGCCGATCGAGCGGGCTGACGGCGGACATCTACCGGCTCGATCATCGCGGCTATCTGCGCCCCGGCTATTATGCCGACGTGGTGGTGATCGACCCGGCCCACTACGCGCCCCGCGCCGATTATATCCACCCGCGCGTGACGAGCGTCGGGGTGACCGCGCTGTTCGTCAACGGCAAGCTCGCGTTGCGGGACAGCGCCGCGACCGGCGTCGCGGCGGGCCGCGTGCTGCTACGCCCGCGCCCCGCCGGCTGCGGGGCATAGCCGGCGGTTATGACCTGCCGCGCGCGTGTTAGTTGGCGGATCGGCGGGCGGGTGTACACCGGACGCACCACCCCGTTTCCCACAGGACCGCGATGATCCCCGGACCCTTCCTGCTCTATCTCGGGCACTCCGACGATGACGTCGGCATCAAGACCTCGCGCGGGCTCGCCGCCTTCCGCCGTGATGAGTGCGTCGGCGAATGGCGACACGACGATTGCCCGCTCACGCTCGGCCTGCCGCGTATGGATGCCGCCGCCGGACGTGCGGCAGGCGCGCGCACGCTGGTGCTCGGCATCGCCAATGCGGGCGGTCGGTTGGAGGAAGCGCTGATCGCGGACGCGCTGATCGCCATCGCTGAGGGCATGCATGTCGCTTCCGGTCTTCATCAGCGGCTGCGCGACGAACCCCGGCTGGTGGCTGCCGCAGCGCAAGCGGGCGTGCAGTTGTTCGACGTGCGCGATCCCCCGGCGACGCTCCCGGTCGGCACCGGCAAGCGCCGCGCGGGTAAGCGTCTACTCACCGTCGGCACCGATTGTTCGGTCGGCAAGATGTACGCCACGCTGAGCATGCGCGACGCCTTGCAACGCCGGGGCGTCACCGCCGATTTCCGCGCGACGGGGCAGACCGGCATCCTGATCGCGGGCGAGGGCGTGCCGCTCGATGCGGTGGTGGCCGATTTCATCTCGGGCGCGATCGAGATGCTCACCCCGCCACGCGAAGACGATGGCTGGGATCTGATCGAAGGCCAGGGATCGCTATTCCACCCGTCATTCGCGGGCGTATCTACCGGCTTGCTCCACGGTGCGCAAGCCGCAGCGATCGTGCTGTGCCACGATCCCTCGCGCGCGCACATGCGCGGGCTGCCGCATTACCAGCTTCCCGATCTGGCCGAATGCCTCGCCGCCAACCTCCAGGTCGCGCGGCTCACCAGCCCGGATGTGCAGGCGGTCGGCATCGCGCTCAACACGGTCAAGCTGGATGAGGATACCGCGCGCCGGCTGTGTGCCACGACCGGTGACGCACTCGGCCTGCCCTGTACCGACCCATATCGCTTCGGCGCCGAGCCGATTGTTGATAGGCTGCTGCAATGCTTCGCACCCTCGACGCCCGCCACGACCGCTTCGGCCTGAGCGCGCCCTTCCGCATTGCGCGGGGCGTGAAGACGGCGGCGGACGTCGTCACCGTCACCGTGCGCCAGGGCGACCTCACCGGGCGCGGCGAAGGCGTGCCATACCCGCGCTATGGCGAGACGATCGCGGATGCGCTCGCGCAGATCGCCGCCGCCACGCACGCGATCGAGGCGGGTGCAGGTCGGGATGATCTTGGCGCGCTGCTCACGGCCGGCGCGGCGCGCAATGCGGTGGACTGCGCACTGTGGGATCTGGAGGCACGGCTCGCCGGCACCACCGTCGCCGCGCTCGCCGGGGTCGCGGCACCCGCGCCGATCGCCTCCGCCATCACCATCGCGATCGACACGCCCGAGGCGATGGCCGCCGCTGCCGCGCGGGTCGCGCATGTCCCGCTCCTCAAGGTGAAGGTCGATCGCGCGGGCGCGGCCGATCAGATCGCCGCCGTCCGCGCCGCCGCGCCGCACCCGCGCCTGATCGTCGACCCCAACGAAAGCTGGACGATCGCCGAGCTGGAACGCTGGCACGATCTGCTGGTCGAACACCGCGTCGATCTGCTCGAACAGCCGCTGCCGGCGGGCGAGGATGCAGCGCTGGCGGGCTTCGCCAGCCGGGTGCCGCTGTGCGCGGATGAGTCGCTCCACACCCGCGCCGATCTGGCTGGGCTTGCCGACCGATACCAATACGTCAACATCAAGCTCGACAAGACCGGCGGGCTGACTGAGGCGCTCGCGCTCGCCGATGCGGCACGCGCGCGCGGCTTTGGTTTGATGGTCGGCTGCATGGTGTGTTCCTCGCTCGGCATCGCGCCGGCGATGCTGCTTGCTGGCGACGCGGCGTTCGTCGATCTCGATGGCCCGCTGTGGCTGAGCGCGGACCGACCAGGCGGGGTGATTGACCGTGACGGCGTACTCGACCCCCCGCAGCCCGGCTTCTGGGGCGCAGCCGCTTGAGCATCGTGCGCCGCTGGTTTGCCGTACCATTGTGGCAACGCGTGATCGGCGGGCTGGTGCTGGGCGTGATCCTCGGTGCGGCATGGCCCGCCGGCGCGGACGCGGTCGCGATCGTCGGTGATCTGTTCGTCCGGCTGATCCGCATGCTGGTCGTCCCCGTCGTGCTGGTGACGATCGCCGCCGGCATCGCCGCCCTCGGCGATCCGCGCCGGCTCGGGGCGATCGGCGGGCGCACGGTGCTGCTGTTCGCGTTCACCACCATCGTCGCCGTGACGATCGGCATGGCGACCGGGTTGCTCGTCCGCCCCGGGGCGGGCGTCGTGCTGGCCGGCGTCGCGCCGCATGCGCTCGGCCCCGCCGTGTCCGCCGCCGATCAGTTGCGCGACATCATCCCCGTCAACATCATCGACGCGCTTGCGCAGGGCAACATGCTCGCCGTCATCTTCACCGCCGTCCTGCTCGGCACCGGCGCGGTGGCGGCGGGGGAAGCGGGGCGGCCGGTGGTGGCGCTGTTCGAAGGGCTTGCCGCCGTCCTGCTCCACATCGTGCGGATCGTGATGGAGGTGACCCCGTTCGGCGTGCTCGCGCTGATCGCGCGCGCAGTGGCGAGCGGTGGTGCTGCGGTGTTCGTCAACATCGGCGCGCTCGCGCTGTGCGTCGTCATCGCTTCGCTGGTGCAGATGCTGTTCCACGGCGCGCTGATCGCGTTCGTCGCACGGCTGTCGCCACTGCGCTTCTTTCGCGGTATCCTCGATGCGCTGGTGGTCGGTTTCTCGACCGCATCCTCCTCGGCGACGCTGCCGGTCGGCCTGCGCGTGGCGGAGGACAATCTCGGCATCGCGCCTTCGGTTGCAGGCACGGTGCTGCCGCTCGGCGCGAGCATCGGCAAGGACGGCACCGCGATGTACGTCGGCCTGATGGGCCAGTTCGCGCTTCAGGCGCTCGGCATCGCGCCCGATGGCGGCATGCTCGTCGTCATGCTGCTGACCGGCGCACTCGCCGCGTTCGGCACCGCGCCGGTGCCGTCCGCCTCGCTGTTCATGCTGGCGGCGATGCTGTCGGCTGTGGGCGTCGCGCCCGAGCAGACCGCGCTCGTGGTCGGCCTCGTGCTGCCGTTCGACCGGTTGCTCGACATGACGCGCACCACCCCCTCCGTCTCCGCCAACCTTACCGTCGCCACGCTGGTGGCGCGCCGCGCGGGCGCGCTCGACAAGGCGGTGTTCGCCGCGCGGGCACCCGGCTAGGGTGGCGCGCTGATGAACCTGCGCCATATCGAGATCTTCCACGCCGTCTACGTCAACGGCTCGGTCAGCGCCGCCGCCCGCGCGTTGAACGTCTCGCAGCCGTCCGTTTCCAAGACGCTGCGCCACGCCGAATCGCTGCTCGGCTTCGAACTCTTCCAGCGCAGTGCCGGCCGCATGGTGCCGACCGAGGATGCGCACGCTATGTTCGGCGACGTCGCCGACATTCAGGAACGCGTGCGCGCGCTGCGCGAGGCCGGGCGCAACCTGCGTACCGGCGGCGGTGCGACGCTGCGCATTTCCGCGTTGCCGAGCCTGGCCTTGAGTGCGCTGCCTACTGCCGTGTCGCGCTTCCTGAAAACGCATCCGGACGTCCGCTTCGATCTCCAGACGGTCCACCATGACGATGTGCTGCGCAAGCTGTACGAGCGGGAGACCGAAATCGCGATCGGCTATCAGGCACCGCGCGGCGCGCCGCTTGGACAGATCTGGCTTGGCGAGGGCGAGCTGGTGATGCTTTACAACGAATCCGAGCTACCGGATGCGCCGCCCCGGCTGGACCTGGGCGAGCTTGCCGGCAAGCCGTTCATCACGCTCGCCGCGAGTGGCCCGGTCGGCCACCTGTTCACCACCGAGGTCGAGCGGATCGGGCTGGAGCTGGACGAGATCGTCTCTGCCCGTACCTTCTACATCGCGGCGGCGCTGGTGCGCACGGGCGTGGGGATGACGGTGGTGGACAACCTCACCGCCGAGGCGTGTCTTGCCCCCGGCATGGCGATGCGCCCGCTCAAACCCTCGCTGACGTTCGACATCAATGCGATGCACCTGCTTGACCGGCCGCCGAGTGCGCTGGCGAGCGATTTCCTGGCGGTGCTCGGCACCGTGATCGAGGCCCCATGACGCCGATCCTGCTCGCGCTGCTGCTCGCCGCCCCCGCCGCGCCCCAAGCCCCGACTCCATCCGATCCGGTCGCCACCGCGATCGCGCGCGCCGCACCGGGCACGCGGATCGGGCTGATGGTGGTCGACGAGACCGGCCGCGAGATCGTCGCGGTGCGGCCCGACGAACGCTTCGTGCCGGCCTCGAACACCAAGATCTTCACGACCGCCGCCGCTTTCGCCACGCTCGACATGACCGCGCCCGATGGCGGCGGCGGCGCGGAGGTGCGGCTGGAGGGGCGCGACGTGGTGCTGAGCGGCCATGGTGACGCCCGCCTGTCGAGCGCCGCCGATTGCCGCAGCGACTGCCTCGCCGATCTCGCCCGGGCGGTCGCCGCGCGCACCCGCATTGTGCATGACGTGATCGGCGACGACAGCGCCCTTCCGGACGAACGCTGGCCACAGGGCATGAGCTGGAACAATCAGGTCGGGCGCTACGGCACTGCGATTTCGGCGTTGACGATCGACGACAATGTGGTCGCGCTGTCGGTCACGCCCGGCGCGGCAGGCGCGCCGCCCGCGATCACCGGCGACGGGTATTACGAACTCGAGAACCGGGCGACCACCGTTGCGGGCGGCAAGACCGCGCTGGAGGAGACGCGTCAGCCGGGTAGCCACGTGCTGCGGATCGGCGGCACGATCGCCGCCGGGGCGCCGGCACGAACCGTGCTGGTCGGCATCGATGATCCGGCCCACCGCGCGGCGTGGCGACTGGCGCAGATACTCCGTGCCGAGGGCGTGCGCGTTACCGGCACCGTGTCCGTCCGCCACCGTCCGCCCTCGCCTTCCGACGATCCCGACCAGCGCGGCGGGGCGCCCGCGCCGCACGCCCCTGCCCCGCCCGCCGCGCTCGCCCGGCTCGCGCCGCCGCCGCTGGGCGAGGACGTGCGCCATACCAACAAGGTGAGCCAGAACCTCCACGCCGAACTGCTGCTGCGCCGCGTCGGCGCCACCACCGGCAGCGGGTCGGTCGCAGACGGGCGCGCCGTCGTCGTGCGGATGCTGGGTGGCATCGGCATTCCGCGCTGGCAGTATGAGTTCGCGGACGGTTCGGGCATGTCGAGCTACAACCGGGTCACGCCGCGTGCCACCGTCACACTGCTACGCTGGATCGCCGCGCAGCCGTGGGGCGCGGCGTGGCGGGCGACGCTGCCGGTCGGCGGTGTCGACGGTACGCTGGCGTCGCGCTTCCACGCCACCCCGCTCGACGGGCGGCTGTTCGCCAAGACCGGCTCGCTCAACGCGACCAGCGCGGTATCGGGCTATCTCACCGCCGCCAGCGGGCACGTGCTGACCTTCGCCGCCTTCGCGAATGACGTGCCCGGCGATGCCTCGGCAACGGCGGCGATTGACCAGGCGCTGCTCGCGGTGGCGGCGTCGCACTAGCCCGCGCTAGATGTCGGCGAGCGGCGTCACGATCTCGTAGCGGTCGCCGCGATAGACCGAGCGGGTGAATTCGACGAACCGGCCGTCCGCAATCCGCGTCAGCCGCTCGATGCGCAGCACCTCGGAGTTCTGCCGCACGCTCAGGATGCCGGCCTCGGTGGGCGTCGCCAGCGAGGCGCGGACGCGCTGCGTGCCTGCAGTCGGGCGGAAGCCGTGCGTGTCGAGCGCCTGATACAGCGAGTCGCCCAGGCTCTCTAGATCGGGCAGGAACGTGGCGGGGATGATGGCATGTTCGATCGCCAGCGGCTCGCCGCCGGCCAGCCGCACCCGGCCCAGCCGCGCGACCTGCGCGGTGGAGGCGATGTGAAGCGCCGCCGCTTCCTCCTCGGTCGGCTGCGCGTAGGTCTTGTTGATCCACACCACGCCCGGCGCTTCGCCGCGTGCACGCGTCTCGTCGCTGAAGCTGCTGAGCTTGCTGCCGGCGGTCTCGATGCGCGCCGCAACGAACGTGCCCGATCCTTGCTTGCGCAGCAGCACGCCTTCGCCGACGAGTTGCTCGATCCCCTTGCGCACCGTCACCCGCGACAGGCCCGCCATCTCGCTGAGGTCGCGTTCGGAGGGGAGCGCGCTGCCCGGATCGATCCCGCCGCTGCGGATATGCTCGCGCAGGCTGCGCGCAAGTTGCAGGTAAAGCGGCGTCCCCTCCTCGGACGTTGTCCAGGCAATGTCCCGCATCGTCGTTCAGTCCCGCGCTTCCAGCGCCATAAGCGCGCGGCGCAAGTCGCCGCCGCTCGCATCCAGCAGCAGCTTAGCATCGGCGATGGACGTGCCAAGCGCGACGAGCACGCCTAGACGAATGTCGTTATGCGCGGTTTCGAGCGCACGCGCCGCCGTGTCGGCATCGACGCGCGCGATCTGCGCGACCATATCGCGCCCGCGTGAAAGCAGCTTCG
Organism: Sphingomonas sp. GC_Shp_3; assembly: GCF_026540945.1. NCBI lineage: Bacteria > Pseudomonadati > Pseudomonadota > Alphaproteobacteria > Sphingomonadales > Sphingomonadaceae > Sphingomonas > Sphingomonas sp. GC_Shp_3. The sequence continues at coordinate 11,251 of NZ_JALNUT010000009.1, read as the reverse complement.
CGTTCGAGATCCGCATCGCCACCATGCGGCCATCGTACACCAGCCCGCGCCGCAGCATGATCGCGGTGGAGAGCATGTTGAGGATCGCCTTCTGCGCGGTGCCTGCCTTCATGCGGGTCGATCCGGCCAGCACCTCGCTGCCGGTGACCGCGCAGATCGGATGTTCGGCCGCATCGAGCAGCGCGGAGCCCGCGTTGTTGGCGATCGCGATGGTCAGCGCGCCCGCCGCGCGGGCAGTCTCGATGGCGGCGAGCGTATAGGGTGTGCGACCACTCGCCGCGACGCCGATCACGACGTCGCTGGCACCGACGCCCGCCGCGGTGATTTCGGCGCGCGCGGCCGCCGTGTCGTCCTCCGCGCCTTCATACGCTTGCGTCAGCGCGCTGCTGCCGCCGGCCATCAGGAACACGAGGCGGTCCGTCGGCCAACCGAAGGTCGGGTGCAGTTCCGCCCCGTCCTGCACCGCCAGCCGGCCCGAGGTGCCCGCGCCGACGAAGACCAGCCGACCGCCGTCGCCGAGCCGCACCGCCGCCGCCTCCGCAGCCTGCGCGATGGCGCGGGTTTGCGACTGGATCGCGGCGATGGCGGCCATCTGCCCTTCCAGCATGGCCTCCACGGTCAGTTCGGTCGGCCAGCGATCGAGATCGCGATAGCGGGGGTCTAGCGCTTCGGTCTTCATGGTCGTCCTTGGAGGGGTAACGCGGTGGCCGTGATCGCGCGCCCCGGCCCGCCCGGGGCGACGCACACGATGAAGGCGACCACCGTGGCGATGCACAACTGGAACGGGAACGACAGCGCACATAGCACGGTGGGCAGCCCGATCGCGGTGGCAATAGCCGGTTGAAGCGACAGCACCGTGACGAACCCGACGATCAGCGCGGCGATCACCGAACCCAGCGTCCCGCGCCCGGTAAACAGCGCGGTGAAATACACGCCGAGCAGCCCGGCATAGCTGAACACCATCACCTGAAGCGCGAACTCGAGCAGGCCCATGCTGCTGTAGCGCTGCCAGTAATAGGACACGACTGCCATCGCGAACATGGCCACGCCGATCACCCCCATGCCGACTCGCCCGGCGTGCACGTAATGCTGCTCGGCCGCATCGCCGCGCCGCTGCCGCCAGGGCCGATAGAAATCCTGCACCAGCACCGACGACATGGCGTTCAGCGCCGAGTTGGTCGTCGCCACCGCCGCCGCGCAGATGCCGACCGTCACCAGCCCGCGCAGGCCGCCGGGAAGCTGGGTCAGGATATAGTGCATGAAGATGCTGATCTTCTGATCCCCGAAGCGGTTGCCCGCCACCGCCGTCGCGCCGCCCATCAGGTCGGGCCGGTCGTAGAACACGTAGAGCAGCAGCCCAATGACGATGAACATGCCCACCACCGGCACCGTCGCCAGCACCGACAGGTACAGGCTGCCCGCGCCGGCCCTGGCGTCCTTGCACGCCAGCAGGCGCTGCGTGGTGTCCTGATCCATCCCGGCATTGGCTATGTAGAGCAGCGCCAGGCCGGTGATGATCGCCAGCAGCGAAAACGGCTTCGACAGATCGAGCGAGAGATCGAACAGCCGCAGCTTGTCGACCCCCTCGGGCGTATGCACGAGCCCTGCGAGGATCGCCGCATTCGAGGCCGGGATCGACAGCCGCAGGAACACCAGCACCGCGATCGCGGAGCCGAGGTAGACGGCGAACTGGATCAGGTCGTTCCACAACACCGATTTCAGCCCGCCGACGAAGGTGAACAGGACGCTCGCCACCACCAGCACCGCCGCCGCGATCATGATGCCTCCCGCATCGACGCGGCCGGTGATGACCATCGCCAGCGCGATCGCCGCGAGGTACACGCGCGCGCCGCCGGCGAACACACGGCCCACCAGGAACATGCCCCCCGCCCAGCGGGTCGCTTTCGCGCTGAACCGCAGCGTGAGCAGTTCGTAGGCCGTGGTCGCGCGGATCGCGTAGAAGCGCGGGATCATCACATGCGCCACGAAGATCGCGCCGATCAGCCCGCCGATCGTGCCGCTGAGATATGTCAGGTCGCCGTGATAGCCGTAATCCGGCCCGCCAAGGAACGTCGCGGCGGATTGCGTGGCCGACAGCACCGAGATCGCCGCCAGCCACGACGGCACGGTGCCACCGGCCAGGAAATACTCGCGCGCGGACGTGGTCTTGCGCGGCGTGAAGATCCAGCCGCCCGCCACCAGCAGCAGCAGATAGGCGGCGATCACCAGCCAGTCCGCCGTCGAGAAAGGCAGCGTCATCGCACACGGCCTCCGGATCGTCGGCGATACTTTGCCGGCCATTTCGGCACCGACGTCTGGCGGGGTGGGTTCCTCAAAGGTGCGCGCTCAGCGTGAAGCCGATCGTACGGCCGAGGATATCGTAGGTATCGGGGAAGGTGTTGAACACGCCACCGCTGGAAACGCGCGGCGGGTCCTTGTCTAGCAGATTGTACAGGCCCGCGCTCATCGTCACCGTATCGGTGAAGGTGTACGACGCCGACAGGTCGAAGGTGTTCTGTGCGGCGATCGTTTCGGTCGACCCCACCGTGCTGGAGCGGACCTTGCCGATGCGGTTCCAGTCGAACTGGATCACGCCCTTGTCGAACAGCCAGCCGATGCCGGCGGTGTGGCGGTAATCGGGCTGCACCAGCGTGGTGCCGTCGCTCGAACAGGTCGCGCCGAACGTGCCCTTGCACTGCACCGCGCCGACCGTCGGGTTCGCCTGGATCTCATACGAGGTGACGATATTGCCCTGATAGCTCAACCGAACGCCCGCACCCGGCAACCAGTCCCGTCGCAGCGTGTAGCTTGCCGTGATGTCGAAGCCGCGCTGCAACAGCCGGCCGAGGTTTTGGTTGTTGACGAAGGCGTCGGCGAAGGTGCCGTTGGGGTTGCGGGTGACGAGCGCGCACAGCGGGTTGCCGGCGGTCGGGTTGGTGACGTAGCAACTGGTGATCGCCGCGATCGGCTGGATCACGCCGACCGCGCCCTTCAGGTCGAGCTGATACCAGTCGACCGTCACGTTTAGGCCGGGCACGAACGTCGGCGTGAACACCGCGCCCGCGGTGGTGGTGAAGCCGGTCTCCGGCTTCAGATCGGGGTTGCCGCCGTAATAATAATTGCCGGTCAGATAGCCCGGCGCGGTCGAGTTGGCCGATCCCGCCGCCGGCGCGCCGAAGCGGGCGCACTGCGCCGCATCGCCGGTGCCGAGAACGCAGGGATCGCCACCGTAGCGTGGGCGCAGCCGATCGACGGTGACAAGGTTGCTGAACGGCAGCGACGACACCCCACCGGCGAATTCGCCGAAATTGGGGGTGCGCAGCACACGCTGATAGGTGCCGCGCAGGCGCAGGCTGCGGTCGACCTCCCAATTCCCCTCGACCTTCCAGGTGCCGTGGGTGCCGAACAGGTTGTAATCGGACAGCCGGTACGCGCCGCCGATGTCGAGCTTGCGGATCAGTGGCCGGTTGTGCAGCACCGGGATCAGCACTTCGCCGTACAGCTCCTTCACGTCGAACTCGCCGCTATACGCCGCCTGTACGCCCTCGCGGTAGGTGTTGCCGGTGAGCAGCGCGCTGTCCTGGCGGATGTCGGCGGTTTCGCGGCGATACTCGCCACCTACCGCAAAGCCGATCGGCCCGGCCGGCAGTGAGAACAGCTCCTCCAGCGAACCGCTCAGCGTGGCGGCGGTGACGAACTGGTCGCGCTTGCGGTTGAAGCCGTTGATGTCACTGCCGAGTGCCCCGGCGAGCGCGGACTGGTTCGGCCCGAAGATGTTCACCGTGTTGACGATCGACGCGAAGTTGTTGGCGCCGCTCGCATTGGCGACGAGGCCATCGCCGCTGATGACGGTGTTCTCGGTCGACCGGCCATATTGCGCGTAGATGTTCCACTTGATCTTGTCGGTCAGCGGGCCGCGCAGGCCCGTCTGCGCCTGGAAGGTGTTGCGCTCGGTCGCGTAATTGATCAGGCCGAGCTCGGCGAGCGAACGCGACACGTTCACCTGCGCCGCGCCGTTGACGAAGGTGAGCTGGTTGCGGATATCGTTGGTGAGGAACGGGTTGTTCTGTGCAATCGACACCACCCGATTGACCGAGGCGGGCGTCGCGCCGGGCGTCCCGGTCTCCTGCGTGCGCGTGTTGGTGTACATCACGCGGCCGTAGATCTCGACGGCGGGGGTGATCTCGTACTTGTAGAGCGCCGCCACGTTGATGCGCTTGAGCGGCGAAACCAGCGGGTAGCGGTCCGAGATGTTCGAGGTCGCCGACGGATTAGTGCTGAAGACGCCCTGATCGGAGAATCCGAACCTGCGACCGCTCGCAACGTCGGTGAAGACACCGCCGATGCTCGGGATCGTCTGGTTCGGCGTCGCCGCCCAGTCGCGCTGGCCGGCGCGGATCAGGTCGCGTTGCGTATAGTCGGCGGCGATGACGATGTTGCCGCGATCGCCAAGGCCGGCGCCCAGCATCAGCGAGCCGCCATATTGCGCGCCGCCATGTTCGGACAGGCGCGTCGACGCGGTGCCGCGCAGCCCCTTGAAATCGTCGTTGAGGATGAAGTTGACCACGCCCGCCACCGCGTCCGCGCCGTACACGGCGGCGGCACCGCCGGTCAGCACGTCGACGCGCTTGATGAGCGAGGCGGGGATGGCGTTGACGTCCACCGAGTTGCGGAAGCTGAACGGCGTGCCGCGCGTGCCGTCGATCAGCACGAGCGAGCGGCTCTGGCCGAAGTTGCGCAGTTCCAGCACCTGTGCACCGAACGCATCGCTGCCCTGCGACCCCTGCCGCACGCCGCCGGAAAGCTGCGGGATCTTGGTCGAGAAATCCTCGATGGTCAGCGCCGACTGAAGCCGGATCTGCTCCTCGTTGGTCGAGGCGACCGGGCTGCTCGACGTCAGGCCGGGCAAGGCGATGCGGGTGCCGGTGACGACGATGTCACCAGTCCCGGCCGTTTCGTCGGCGGTCTGAGCAAAGGCGGGCGCGTGGAGGAGAGCGGCGGCAAGCGCGGCAAACGCCACGGTGCTTCTGTATAATGTAGCCATAGGGTTCCCTCCGTTCGCCTTGTCCCTGAACAGCTCCGCCGGCTAGCGCCGTGGTTGTCTTATGCAGCACTAGATGCCCTTAGACGGAACACATTGTAAAGCACCGGTAGCTTAGTGGTATGGTTTTCTTGCCGGTTTACTGCTGGTAAGGGGGCGTCGACCTATTGCCCCCAATACCAGTTGAACAATTTGGCCGAGGTGGTATCTCAATCGCATGGCCATACTGGATCGCCTCACCACCAAGATGGCGCAAGAAGCACGCGAGGCTCCTTCCAGAGCCGCCGAGCAACTCCTTCGCAATGCCGATCTGGTTCGTGCCGCAGGGCAACGTCTTCGCGCTCTTTCACCACCGTTCGCCGCAACCCTCGCGCGCGGCAGTTCGGATCAGGCGGCGGCGTTCGCCAAGTTCCTGCTCGAAACCCATGTCGCGATGCCGACGCTCAGCCATGCACCGTCGATCGGCTCACTCTACCATGCCACCTCACCGCGTTTCGACGGCGCGCCCCTCATCGCGATTTCGCAGTCCGGCCGAAGCCCGGATTTGCTCGCCGCCGCCGAGGATGCGCGCCGGCAAGGCGCCGTGGTGATCGCGGTGGTGAACGACGTCGCATCGCCGCTCGCCGATCTCGCCGAGATCGTCATCCCGGTCCACGCCGGTGCGGAGACGAGCGTCGCCGCGACCAAGAGCTTCGTGTGTACGCTGGTCGCACTCACCCATCTCGCGGCGGAGTGGAGCGGCGATGCGGCGCTGCTCGGCGCGCTGCAAACGACCGGCGACGTACTCGAACAGGCGGCAAACGCCGACTGGACGTCGGCTGTGCCGCTCCTGCGCGACGCAAAAACGATGCTGGTGCTGGGCCGCGGCCCGACGCTGCCGATCGCGGGCGAGGCGGCGCTGAAGCTGAAGGAGACCTCCGGGCTTCATGCCGAGGCGTTCAGCAGCGCCGAAGTCGCGCACGGTCCGATGCGGCTGGTCGGCGCGGGCGATCCGGTGCTGGTGCTCGCCCCGCTCGACGTGGCGCGCGCGGGGCTGGTCGAGCGGCTTGCCGACTTCGCGGAACGTGGCGCCGAGTTGATCGTGGCGGGTGTACCGGACGCGGTGTCGCCCGCGACCGTGCTGCCCTTCCAGACCGACGTGCATCCGGTGCTGGGCGCGATCGCGCAGATCCAGAGTTTCTACGGCCTTGCCGAAGCGGTCGCGCTGGCGCGTGGCCTCGACCCGGACTACCCACCCCATCTCAACAAGGTAACGAGAACGCTATGACGATGACCGCGCTGACCGGCGCACGCATCGTGCTGGCCAACCGGATCGTCGATGGGCAGGCGCTGATCGTCGATGGCGCGCGGATCGTCGGCGTCACCGATAGCGTACCGGGAACCTGCGAGCGACACGATCTTGGCGGCGGCTGGTTGTTGCCGGGGTTCATCGACACGCAGGTCAACGGCGGCGGCGACGTGCTGTTCAACGACATGCCGAGCGTCGCCGGCATCCGGACAATCGCGCAGGCGCACCGGCGTTACGGCACCACCGGCCTGCTGCCGACGCTCATCAGCGACCGCGCGCCGGTCGTCGAAGCGGCGATCGCCGCGGGTGAGGATGCGATAGCGGGCGGCGTGCCGGGAGTGCTCGGCGTGCACATCGAGGGGCCGCACCTCAACCCGGACAAGAAGGGCATCCACGATGCCGCGCGCTTCAGCGCCATCGATCCTGAAGCGCTGGCACGGCTGACCGCCCCCACGCGCGGGCGCCGCATCGTCACGCTCGCCCCCGAACTGGCGCCGGCCGGTGCGGTACGTGCGCTTGCCGAGGCAGGGGTGCTGGTCTGTGCCGGCCATTCGCTGGCGGATTACGACCAGACCCGTGCCGCGCTGGTGGACGGTTTGGCCGGCTTCACCCACCTGTTCAACGCGATGACGCAGTTCCTCAGCCGCGATCCCGGCATGGTCGGCGCGGCACTGGAGGACCGGGCGAGCCACTTCGGCCTGATCGCGGACGGATTGCACGTCCACCCCGCCACGCTGCGCGTCGCAATGCTGGCGCGTGGGGTCGAGGGGATCATGCTGGTCACCGATGCGATGCCGCCGGTGGGCGGACGGCGCGATCGCTTTACGCTGATGGGGCAGGATATCTCCGTCGTCGGTGGCACCTGCCGCGGACCGGACGGCACGCTGGCGGGTTCGGCACTGACGATGGCGCAGGCGTTCCGTAACGCGATGGAGCTGATGGGGTGCGACATCATTGCCGCCTCCCGCATGGCGAGCGGGAATCCGGCCAGATTCCTGCGCCTCGACCAGCACACCGGCACCATCGCCTCCGGTCTGCGCGCCGATCTCGTCCACCTCGACGACGCACGCAAGGTCACGGCGACATGGATCGCCGGCGCGCGCGCGGACCATCCCGAATGAGCGTGCCCCGCTGCCCGGAACCTGGCCTGATCGAAGCGCGCTTCGGCCTTCGGGAGGTGACGGAACGCGGCCCGACCGCGCCGACGTGGGCCACCGCCGGTCACCGCTTTCACCGCTATGGCAACACCGTATATCGCAGGCTGGCGACGGGAGATGCCGCATGACCTACTATCTCGGCATCGACGCGGGCGGCAGCAATTGCCGGGCGCGGCTGATCGATGAGGGTGGCACGGTGATCGGCGAAGGTCGCTCCGGCCCGGCCAATGCACGAGCAGGCATCGAGGCGCTTTACGAAACGCTGGAAGAGACTGCTGGCCGAGCGCTCGCCCACGCTGGCATTACGGCGGAGCAGCGCGCCACCATCCATGCCGGAATGGGGATCGCCGGGATCAGCCGCCCCGGCGTTCTGGACGCGCTTGCCGACCTCGACTTCGGGTTTGCCAGCGTGACCTACGCAACCGATGCGCAGATCGCGAACCTGGGCGCACACGCCGGGCAGGACGGCGCGATCCTCATCATCGGTACCGGCAGCGCGGCGCAGCTTCGCGTGCAAGGCCGTGACTTCACGATCGGCGGCTACGGCTTTCCGATTTCGGACGAAGGCAGCGGCGCCGCGCTCGGTCTGTCGGCGATGCGGCATGCCTTGCGCGCGCTTGACGGTCGTACCCGCAAGACGCCCTTGAGCGCCGCCGTGACGGAGCGCTTCGATCACGATACCGCGCAGGCGATCGCCTGGATGGATCAGGCCACGCCGCGAGATTATGGCATGCTCGCCCCGCTCGTGATGGAATATGCGGAGGCCGACGACGTGATCGCCCGCTCCATCGTCGAACATGCCGCCAACCATATCGAGCGGTTCATCGAAACGATCTTTGAACGTGGCGCGACGCGCTGCTCGCTCGTCGGCGGACTTGCACCGCGCATCCGCCCGTGGCTGCGCGCGCGCACCGTCGAACGGCTGAGCGACGCGGTCGGCGATCCGCTCGACGGGGCGTTGCGGCTGGCCGGATATCAGGCGCTCGGTTGAGACGCGCCGCATTGCCTCATCTTTATGCGCTTATGCGTCAAGATAGGCGGCGAGTTCCTCTGGCGCCGCTTGTGGAAAGGATTGCCGTAGCAGGTCGAGGAACGCGGATACCCTGGCGTTGAGCAACCTGCGCGACGGATAGAGCGCCCACAGCGCGACCTCCGATCCCGGAACGTCTCCCCAATGCACCAGCCGCCCGCCAGCGATGTCGCGGCTGACGAGCGATAGCGGCAGCCGCGCCGCCCCCGCCCCTGCGCGCACCGCATCGCGGATCATGACGAGCGACGACAGACGCAGCACTGGATCGACCGCGAGTGCCATGGTCGCTTCCGACGCGGTGAGCGTCCATTCTTGCGCGCCGTCACCGCCACGGACGACGGCAGCGACGGGGCCACCCTCCAGATGCGGCCTGTCGGTTGCGGCCACGATCACCAATCGATCGTGCAGGAACGGGCGGCCGACCAGCGCCTCGTCCGCCGCCGGATCGACCCGGATCACGAGATCATACCCCTCTTCGATCATGTCGACCGCGCGATCGTCTGCGGTCACCTCCAGCCGCACTTCAGGATGGCGGCGCGAAAATTCGGCAGCCAGTCGGCCCATCGCCATCTGCGCGAACAGCAGCGGCGCGCTGATCCGAAGTCGACCACGCACCCGCTCGCTGCCCGAGGCGATCACCGCAGCGGTCTCCTCCAGTTCGGTCAGCAGCGCGCCGGCGCGCTCGAACAACGCGCGCCCCTCCTCGGTCAGCTTGAGGTCGCGCCGGCCACGCTCGAACAGTCGCAGTTCGAGCGCCGCTTCCAGGTCCGCCACACGTCGGGACAGTGTCGCCTTGGGTCGACGCGCGGCCCGCGCCGCCTTCCCCAAGCCGCCGTGGCGGGCGACGAGCACGAAATCGGCAAGCGCAAGCAGGTCCATACCGTTCCACCAGTGAGACGCGGCGTCCAGATTGCGCGTCTATTTGCAACGCGGTGGATCAACCATCTTCTCCTCGTCAGCAAGAGCAAACGAAGGAGTGAACACCATGACCATTCTCGTAATCGGAGCCACCGGCCGCGTCGGCCGCCATGTCGTCGACCAACTTCTGAAGCGTGATGCACGCGTGCGGGTGTTGACCCGGGACCGCGCCAAGGCCGGCTTCCCCGCCGAGGTCGAAGTCGTGCAGGGCGACCTGCTCGACATTGACGCGCTGCGGGCCGCCTTCTCCGGCATCAGCACTTTGTTTCTGCTCAACGCAGTGACGGGTGACGAATTTACCCAGGCGATCATCACGCTCAACGTGGCGCGGGAGGCAGGCGTGGACCGGGTCGTCTATCTGTCGGTGTTCGGAGCCGAACGCGCTGTCAACGTTCCGCACTTCGCGGTAAAGTCAGGCGCCGAACGGATGCTGGAACAGATGGGCTTTGGCGCGACCATCCTGCGGCCGACCTATTTCATCGACAACGAGGTAATGGTGAAGGACGTCATCCTTCAGCACGGCGTCTATCCCATGCCGATCGGCGGCAAGGGCGTGGCGATGGTGGACACGCGCGACATCGCCGAGGTGGCCGCGATCGAGTTGATCCGGCGCGACAGCGCAGCGGGCGAACTGCCGAACGAGACGATCAACCTCGTCGGCCCCGACACGCTGACCGGTGAGGACGTGGCGCGAATCTGGTCAGACGTGCTGGGGCGCCGTGTCGTTTATGGTGGCGATGACCCCAGTGGGTTCGAGCAGACCATGGCGACCTTCATGCCGCAGTGGATGGCGTATGAAATGCGGATCATGGCCGAACGTTACGTGAGCGACGGCATGGTCCCTGAAGACGGCGACCGCGAGCGCCTGACGACATTGCTCGGCCGGCCGCTGCATACCTACCGCGAAACCGCCGCAAGCATCGTCGCCGTGTGACCTAACAGCCACCCATCACTACGCCCACCTATCGCTTGGTACGGCCGACGACAGGTGGGCTAACTCCATATGCTTAGATTTCATCGAGATGATTGCGAGCGCTTGTAAGCCGCACGCGTTTCAACAAACATCTCGCGATGCCTCATGCCATAGTGCCAGAACATCGGCAGTTCGGCGAGGCGCGGACTTTGTGTGCCATTACCTCGTCTCTGCTCCCGATGACCAGTTGCCAAGTGACGTGCTCCCCAGAATTCATGCCATTGGTAAGTTAGCTCGTCAGATGGAGACGAGTGATTCGGCGAAGCCGATTTACCGAAGATCAGATCATTGGGGTGGTGCGGGAGCATGAAGACGGCCGATCTGTGTCGGAAGCACGGGATCAGCGATGCGACCTTTTACACCTGGAAGTCTAAGTACGGTGGCCTGACGGTGTCCGACGCTGCGCGGTTGCGGGCGCTCGAGGACGAGAACCGGCGGCTGAAGAAGCTGCTGGCGGAGTCGATGCTCGACGTGTCGGCGTTGAAGGATTTGCTGGGAAAAAACTGACCCGGTCTATGGAGCGCTACGCTGCGGTGGAGAAGTTGATGGCCGATCACGGCTTCTCCGAGCGTTGCGCCTGCAGGCTGATCGGGGTCAATCGGTCGGCGTGGCAATATGAGCCGCTTCGCGGGAAGGACGATGCTGTCCGCGAGCGGATGTGCGAGATCGCCAATGAGCGCCGTCGGTTCGGCTACTCGGCGGCTGTGGCGATCCTGCGCAAGCGTGGTGGCCGCAAGCGCGCGCTGGGGACGCGAGCGCCGATCGCGATCCCGCAGGAACCCAACCAGCGCTGGTCGCTCGACTTCGTATCGGATGCACTGGCCTGCGGCCGGCGGTTCCGTAT
>NZ_JALNUT010000008.1:0-164762 GCF_026540945.1 Sphingomonas sp. GC_Shp_3 | reverse complement strand
GGCACCATTTTTTGAAACACAACTCTCCTGGTAAAGCGCGCGAATTATTTGAAATTGGGATTACCGTGGCGCCTAGCGACCGGGAATTGCTGGACGCAGCCGCAACGGCAACCGCGATTTGGCAGAAGCGATCAATCAACTGACCATTGCACGACCGTAGGCCCAAGACCGATTGATCACGGCAAAAGATAATGGTGGCGCCATCGCGACGGCGAAGAAGAAAATCGTTGGGCAGAGATCGTGACGGATCGGCGCGACCAGCTCAAACAGCTTGGCTGAGGAGCCCCATAGCGTCTCGGGCTCACTCGACATGCGCGCGATTGCACATCAGATCATCGCCGGCTGGTCAGGATCAGGCAGCTTCTCCGCACCAACGACCTCGAAGGCCACGATATGGCTAGACAACCCTTCTTCGATTGCGATGGACTGAAACGTATCGGCATTCGATGCGCCCAGCATCTTCGCGAGGATACGCGCAATGTCCTTCGGCTGAATGGATGCCTCGAGTCCGAATTCGGCTGCCAGCTCAGCCGCGATCTCCGGATCTTGGTCCCGCCCCTCGAGAAACAGTCAAACGTCCACGTCCATCATCATCCGATCTTCATCGTCGCTTCTCCTACAACGTGAGTCTACTGTGGTGTCCCGCGCGCGCGAGACCGATCCAGCCTGTCAAAGATCTCCATGAACCGCGCCACGCCCGCTTCGTCCTCGTCGACGGCAAGCTGCGTTACACGTCGACCGCGAACTATGCGCTGTTTCGCCGTGGATGCGCTCGATCGCAGTGGCCTCCTCTCAGCGTTCCTCATTTGAAGCAAAGAAAACATTTCTTATTGTCGCCCCACGTCAGTTACCTTTGCTTCTAGTTCGTCACTGGTGTCTCGGATTCAGTCCAAGGGGCCGGTACGGGGCCGGCCCGACCCTGTTGCGAACTTTCGGCGGTTGGGAATGGGCCGTAAGCGCTATGACCGCCTTCTTGAGCTTCTCGGCTTTTCGGCTTTTCGGTCGAAGTCGACTTGGTCGGTAACCGCAGTTTACTCTACTTCGCCAAGTTAAAAGTCGAAATGGCCCTCCCATCGGCTTTCGATAGAGCCACCTAATCAAGTCCGTATGCTGATCTTCGCACCATGAAGGCTTCGCGTTGATTAAGCCATCGCTCTCTGACAAAATGAACGGTGAAAATATGAAATCTGCCTCCCCAGCGAAGAACGCCGCGCAACTGCGGCTTATATATTACGTCAGAGGCCGTTCAGGCGCTCATCCACCCAGCGATATCTGAAAACCCTCTGCAAACTAGAAGCGGGGGGGGAATGCGCCCCCAGCTTCAGGTAGCGCAGCAATTCAGACGCGGTTCGCTGGATAGCCCGACACAACGAGGCGTGCAGCTAGTCGAAGGCACCTTCCCGCACATGCAGGCCCAAGAGGATGGTGCGAGGACTGCTTCTGACGCAGCTAGAAAGCGCGCCAGAAGAATATTCGGCTAAAGAGACCGATCGGGAGGCCCGACAACCGTCTGCGCAGAGGTTGGCAACCAGCAAGCAGGCTGGCCAGAAAGCCATCGCAGCATCAAACCCGGTAAGGCAGATCCGGGGGCAGAGCGGCTAACTGCGTAAAATATTCAGCGAAATTAGTGACTTTTGGCGGAGACGGAGGGATTCGAACCCTCGATACGGTTTCCCGTATGACGCTTTAGCAAAGCGTTGGTTTCAGCCACTCACCCACGTCTCCGGCGCACGGCAGAGCGGGGCTATAGCGGCGCTTTTCGGAAGGATCAACCGCATGTGTTGCGCACATTTGCCGTAAAATCGACTCGCCTCGGCGTGTGGTTCATTGTGGATAAAGCAAAACAGGCGCTACGCTCCCGCGACTTGAGTTCGGGGGAGTTGCGCGATGCGCGGTGGTTTTGTTCGTTGTTCGATGATCGCGGGTGCGCTCGCCACGGTGGTGGCGCCCGGCTTCGCGCAGGTGCGGACGGTCGATCCCAACGAGGCGATCGACAGCGACCTTCGCAATCCTGCACCGCGTGCGCCGACGATGAGCAACCCTGCCCCGCGCGCGCAACCGGCGCCGGAGCGTTACCCTGACACGCCGGTTCCTGCCGAAACCGATTCGCGCGTGTCGGCCGGCACCAGCTACGACGCACCGCCCGCGCGGCGCGATACCCGGCCACCAGCGGCACCGGCTGAGGGCGGGTTCGACACGCGCGACCGGGCCGAGGCCGCCGCCGCCCGCCCCGATACGTTCAAGCGCGAGGAACTGCTCAGCGCAGCCGAGGGCACGTTCGGTAAGGGCGCCGCCGGCCTGTCCGGCATCCTCGAGCGCACGCTCAAGGAACAGGGCGAACCCAATGCGTACATCGCCGGCAGCGAGGCTTCGGCGGCGGTGGTGCTCGGCCTGCGCTATGGCAAGGGCAAGATGTTCCATAAGATCGAGGGCGAACGTCCGATCTACTGGACCGGCCCGTCCGTCGGTTTCGATCTCGGCGGCGATGCCAACAAGGTGTTCGTGCTGGTCTACAATTTGTATGACAGCGAGGAAATCTATCATCGCTTCCCCGCCGCCGAGGGGCGCCTGTACTTTGTCGGCGGGTTCGCCGCGACATATCTGCGCTGGGGCAACGTCGTGCTGATCCCGATCCGGCTCGGCGTCGGCTGGCGGCAAGGCGTCAATGTCGGTTACATGAAGTTCAGCCACAAACAGAACTGGTTCCCGCTATAATCCGGTCGCAGCCAACGCTGCCGCGCCGCCTGGAGCGGATGCGGACGGGCTCGCACTGGGTGCTGGCGGCGGTGTACCTGACAGCGGGCGTGCTGCATCTGCGCGACCCCGCGCCGTTTCTGACGATCGTGCCGGCGTGGGTGCCTGACCCCGCGGGTACGATCGCAGTGACCGGCCTGTGCGAAATCCTCGGCGCGATCGGGCTGCTGGTGCCGCGCCTGCGCTGGTGGGCAGGGGTGATGCTCGCGGCGTATGCGGTGTGCGTGTTCCCCGCCAACATCAAGCACGCGGTCGATTACGTGACGTTGGGGCGTGGCGGTTTGAGCCTCTGGTATCATGTGCCTCGCCTGCTGTTGCAGCCGGTGATCGTATGGTGGGCGCTGTTCGCCGGGTGCGTGATCGATTGGCCGCTGCGCCGGCATAGCTATCCGCGCAGTTCCGCATTCCGATAGCGACGCGGCGGTGGCGAACGAACGGTTCGCACGGTAAGGCATTGCCATGACCGACGATCCCTTTGCCCTGTTCGACGCCTGGTACGCCGAGGCCCGCGTAACCGAAATCAACGATTCGAATGCGGTGGCGCTCGCTACCGTTGACGCGCAGGGCCGCCCCGCGGTGCGGATGGTGCTGTTGAAGGGGCACGGGCCGGATGGGTTCGTGTTCTACACCAACCGGCAAAGCCGCAAGGCGGATGACATCGCCGCCAATGCCAACGTCGCGCTGCTGTTCCACTGGAAATCGCTGCGCCGCCAGATCCGCATCGAGGGCGCAGTGACGCAGGTGTCGGACGCGGAGAGTGATGCCTATTTCGCCAGCCGGGGTCGCGATTCGCGGCTCGGCGCATGGGCGTCCGACCAGTCCCGCCCGCTCGACGCGCGCGAGACGTTCGAGGCACGCTTCGCCGAGATGGAGGCGCGCTTCGCAGGCGGCGACGTGCCGCGCCCGCCGCATTGGGGCGGCTACCGCGTCGCGCCGGAGCGGATCGAGTTCTGGCAGGACCGCGCGCACCGGCTGCACGAACGCCGGCTGTTCACGCGCACGGCCGCTGGCGGCTGGAACGAGGGCTTGCTCTACCCGTGAGCGTGGACTCGCGCCTTTCGCTCAGCAAACTGCCGCTGGCGGCGCGCGGAGCGCTTGCGAGCGTGGGGACCGCATGTTTCCTGCTGGCGTTGAAGGGCTATGCGGCATGGTCCACCGATTCGGTGGCGATGCTGGGGTCGCTTGCCGATACCGCGCTCGACCTCGTCGCGTCGTGCGTCACCCTGTACGGCGTCCATGTCGCGACCATCCCGGCGGATCATGACCATCGCTACGGCCACGGCAAGGCGGAGGCGCTCGCGGCGTTGTTCCAGGTCGCATTGATCGCGGTGTCGGCGGTCGGCATCCTGTGGGAGGCGATCCGCCAGTTCGGTGCGCCGGCCACCACGCATGATGCCGGCACCGGCATCGGCGTGTCGGTCGCCGCGATCGTCGTGACGCTCGTGCTGGTCGCCTATCAGCGCCGGGTGATCGCGCAGACCGGCTCGGTCGCGGTCAGCGCGGACAATGTGCATTACCAGTCCGATCTGCTGCTCAACGTGTCTGTGATCGTCGCACTGGTACTCGATCAGGTGATGCACCTGCGCGGCGCCGATCCCGTGTTCGGCGTCCTGATCGCGCTGTGGCTCGGCTGGGGGGCGCTGCGTTCGGCCGGCAGCGCGATCGACCTGCTGATGGACAAGGAATGGCCGGTCGAGGAACGCGACCGGCTGATCGCGCTGATCGCGGATCATCCCGAACTGCGCGGGCTGCACGACATCCGCACGCGCCGTTCGGGCACGCACGATTTCGTGCAATTCCACATGTACGTCGCGCCGGAAATGACCGTTGCCGACGCGTACGAAGTCGTCGAATCGGTGACCGAGCGGATTCATGTCGCCTACCCGAAGGCGGACGTGCTGATCCACGTCGATCCGGGCTGGCGGCTCGATGCCAATAATCCGCTGATCGAGCCGGACGTGATCGGCAAGCCCAAGGAGCGCGCATGAGATTCCCCTTCACCCAGATCGACGCCTTCGCCAGCAGTCCGTTCGAGGGCAATCCGGCGGCGGTAATGCCGCTGTCAGAGTGGCTCGACGACGACACGCTGCTGCGCATCGCCGCCGAGAACAACCTGTCCGAAACCGCCTTCCTCGTCCCCGATGCGAGCGATAACAGCGACTTCGAGCTGCGCTGGTTCACGCCCACCAACGAGGTGGTGATGTGCGGGCACGCCACGCTGGCGAGCGGCCACTTCGTGCTGAGCGCCGACCGCAACCGGGAGCGCGTCACGTTCCGCACGCGGCAGGCGGGCACGCTGGAGGTGGCGCGTGCCGGCGCCGATTACCAGTTGTCGCTGCCGGTGTGGGCGCCCTCACCCAAGCCGCTGCCCGAGATCGTCGCCGCGCTCGGCGTGACGCCGGTGGAGACGCTGTGGCACGAACATCGTTACGGGCTGATCGTGCTCGAAAACGAGGCGCAGGTCCGCGCGGTCGAACCCGATTTCCGCAAGCTGGCGCGCGAGGGCGACTGGCTCACCATCGTCAGCGCGCCCGGCGACACGACCGATATCGTCAGCCGCGCCTTTGCGCCGGGCGGCGGCATCGACGAGGACCCGGTGACCGGCTCCGCGCACGCGGTCGCGGTGCCGTATTGGGCGAAGCGGCTTGGCCGCGATACACTGACCGCCTATCAGGCGAGCGCGCGCGGCGGGCGCCTGACCTGCACGCTCGACGGCGATCGCGTGGTGCTAGGCGGCGCCTGCGTGACCGTGATCGAGGGGACGTTCTTCCTGTAAGCGGCGGACCTGCGGTCGCGCTGGCGCTATGCCGCGACCAGTGCCCGCTCGGTTTCCTCGATCCAGCCGCCGCCCAGCACCCGCTCGCCCGCATAAAGCACCGCCGCCTGCCCCGGCGCGACGCCATATTCGGGCGCATCGAACCGCACGCTGTCGCCGTCGAGCCACGCCGGCACCGGCTTGGCGAGCGAGCGTACCTTGGCGGTCAGCGGTCCGGCGAAATCGCCGCCCAGCCAGTTGATCCCCGACAGCCGCGCCGCGCTTACGCCGAGCGCGGCGCGCGGCCCCACCACGACCTGCCGCGACGCCGCGTCCAGCCGAATCACGTACAGCGGCTCGGGCGTGCCGCCGATCTCCAGCCCGCGCCGCTGGCCGACGGTGAAGTGGATCAGCCCCTTGTGCCGGCCGAGCACACGGCCCGCCTCGTCGACGATCTCGCCGCTGGTATCCGCCTCCGGCCGCAGTTTCTTGACGAGCGAGGCGTAATCGCCGTCGGGTACGAAGCAGATGTCCTGACTGTCCGGCTTCATCGCCACGCCCAGCCCAAGTTCCGCAGCCAGTTCGCGCACGCGCGGCTTGGGCAGGCCGCCCAGCGGGAAACGCAGATAATCGAGCTGACTTTGCGTGGTGGCGAACAGGAAATAGCTCTGGTCGCGCGCAGGATCGGCGGCACGGTGCAGTTCGGCGCCCTGTGCGCCCTCGACGCGGCGCACGTAGTGACCGGTCGCAAGGCAGTCCGCACCGAGATCGCGCGCGATCTTGAACAGATCGGTGAACTTCGGCCCCATGTTGCAGCGGACACACGGGATCGGCGTGCGACCGGCAAGATATTCGTCGGCGAACCCGTCGATCACGTCGGCGCGGAAGCTGCTTTCGTGATCGAACACGTAATGCGCGATGCCAAGCCGGTCGCACACGCCACGCGCATCGCGAATATCCCGCCCCGCGCAACAGCTTCCCGCACGCCCGACCGCCTCGCCATGATCATAAAGTTGCAGCGTAATGCCGATCGTCTCGGCCCCGGTCCGTGCGGCGAGCGCCGCCACCACCGATGAATCGACACCGCCCGACATGGCAACGACGATGCGGCGACCGGAAAGATCGGCGCCAAGCTGGAAATCGGCTTCGGAGATCATGGTCACAAGATAGGCCTTCATACAGGCCGATGCAAAGCACCTCTGCATCGCGAAGCGTGCGACGTCCCTGCGACCACGCCGGAACTACGCAACTTTTCTTTGCGAGCTTTACCAGCCCTTTAGACGCCGTGGCTAAAGCTCTCTTCTCGTCGAAGCGATCGGCGTGCGTGACCAGAGGCGTATTCGAGTGGATCTGAGTTTCTCCAGGTTTGAACACGACGGTCGCGTTACGGGCCTGCCGCCGGATCTGGCGGTGCTGATGGTCGGCGTCACCGCGCGTCAGGCCGCCAGCCCGACCGCGATGATGCACGCCCGCCTTTCGTCGCATGTCGTGACGGACACGCCGTTCGCGCCATCGCACGGCGCGTTCAATGCACGCGTCGCCGCGCTGTTTACCCGCTGGAAGGGGACGTGAAGGCAGCGTTTACCACGCTGCTTTAAACGCCCTTCAATCCGGCAAGATATTGCCGTTTCGAGTTTGAGAGGGGGCCCCCGCCCCGATCGAGGTGATGATGATCGAGAACCAGAAAATTCGTCCGGCCAAAGTAATCGGCCCGCTCGGGGAGCCGCTGACCCTCGAGTCGTTGCCCCCGCCCGAGACGACGCGTTGGGTCGTGCGCCGCAAGGCCGAGGTGGTCGCCGCCGTCAACGGCGGGCTGCTGAGCGTGGACGAAGTGTGCGAGCGCTACAACCTGACGGTGGAGGAGTTTGCCGGCTGGCAGCGGGCGATCGACCGTTCCGGCATGCCCGGGCTGCGCGTGACCCGAATCCAGCATTATAAATCGCTGTACGAGCGCCAACAGAAATACTGAGCACGACGGATTGTTGAATCGCAACCGGAACAAACTTCCCGCCCATACGTCTTTGTCTATGTCAACCCCGACGTTGGGGAGCAATGGAGGGACATATGGGATTCATTATCTGGCTCGTAGTTGGTGGTATTGTGGGCTGGCTGGCCAGCATGGTCATGCGCACCGACGCTCAGCAGGGTATCATTCTTAACGTCGTCGTCGGCATCGTCGGCTCGGTAATTGCCTCGTTCATCTTCGGCGGCGGCATCAACGAAGGCATCACTGTAATGACCTTCATCTATTCGTTGATCGGCGCGATCATCCTGCTCGCGATCGTCAATCTGGTGCGTCGCGGTTCGCTGCGTTAAGCGCGACTGACGGATCAAGCCTAAGAGGGCCGCGCGGTTACGCCGCGCGGCCCTTTTTGCGTTATTTCAGCAGGAAGCGCACCGAGAGCGTGGCTGATACTCGCGATTCACCGGCGGCAAGCGGCGTCGGCGCGGCTTTTGCAGCGCGCATGAACACCACCGGGCCGGGTGATGTGCCGTCATTGGCGCCATTCTCCGCGATCGACACGATCCGCGCCACCGACATGCCCGCCGCCTTGGCATAAAGCTCGGCACGTGCCCGCGCGATCTTCACCGCATCTGCCCGCGCTTCGTCGAGCGCGGCATCGGGATCGTCCAGCGCAAGCGTCGGCCCATCGATCTGGTTTGCGCCCACCGTAGCGAGCGTGTCGAGAATTGCGCCCGCCCGCGCGATGTCGCGGAACCGCACCGCCACCGAATTGCTCGCCTGATATCCGGTGATGGCCGGCGCCTGACCATCGGCATAGCGATATTGCGGGCTGAGGCTGACCGTCGCAGTTTGAAGATCGCGCGCTGCTACGCCCGCCTTCTTCAGCGCGTCGATCACGCGCGTCATGCGCTGCGCATTTTCGGAGAGGGTCGAAGCGGCGGTGTTTCCTTGCGTCACCACACCGGCCCGGATCGTCGCGACATCCGGCGTCCGTGTCGTGCTTCCCTCTGCGGTCACGTCCAGAAGCGTCCCCTCGGCCAGGACGGTCGGCGCCGCACTGGTCTGCGCCGCGGCCGGCAGCGGAGCGAACGGCAGCAGCGTCAACGCCGCGACATGAAGAGGAAAACGCATCGTAATAATCTCCCGGTTGAACAAGCGACAAGGCCCGTGGCGGCTCTATTCGCATGCGTCAGAAAAACCGAAGATGAACGGAACGACCGCGCAACAAAATGCTGAAACCACGCGACCGCTGACAATATGTAACAGGATTCGCCGCTGAGACTGTTCGGGAGATATTGCGGCGTCGCGTCGAAACGTTCATTCTACGAGACGTAAAGCGAACGGCGCTTGAGCGTGGTGCATTATTCATGTAACACAGCCCCTAGTGCGCGGGACCGGCCGGGGCGAGGACGTGGCAGAGATGAATTACGAAACGCCGTTGTTGGGCAATGACGGCACGCTTGCGCTGCCCGCGCCGGAGCGGCGCTATCGGCGGACGCTGGTGATCGTGTCTGTCGTCGCGATCCTGCTGGTGCTGGTCGGCGGCTGGTGGTGGATGCACAGCAAGGCGGCCCCGCAGGCTGCCGTGGTGGAGCAATTACCCACCGTCACCGTGTCGATGCCGGGCCGCTCGACCGTCTCGCAGGTCATCTCCGCCACCGGGTCGCTCGCGGCGCGGCGCGACATGCCGGTCGGCGTAGCGGGCGAAGGCGGCATGATTACACGCGTGCTGGTCGAACCCGGCCAGTGGGTCGGCAAGGGCCAGGTGCTCGCTACGATCGACCGTTCGGTACAGACGCAGACCGGCGATTCGCTCGCCGCCCAGATCCGCGCGGCGGAGGCGGATGCCGGCATCGCGAAGTCGAACTACGACCGCGCGCTGGCGCTGGTTGATCGCGGCTTCATCTCCAAGGCCGATCTCGAAACCAAGGCTGCCACGCGCGATGCAGCGGAAGCGCGCGTGAAGGTGGCACGTGCGACCCTGAAGGAGCAGCTCGCCCGCAACGGACGGCTCGACATCCGCGCCCCCGAAGCGGGATTGATCCTGTCGCGTGGTGTCGAGGCGGGGCAGATCGTCGGATCGGGATCGGGCACGCTGTTCCGCATGGCGGAAGGTGGCGAACTGGAGATGCGGGCGCAGTTGAGCGAGGGCGATCTTGGCAGGATCCATGTCGGTTCGGTCGCAACCGTGCGCCCGGTCGGCAGCGCCACCACCTACCCGGGGCATGTCTGGCAGATCTCACCCGTGATCGACCCGCAAACGCGGCAGGGGATCGCGCGTATCGCGCTCGGCTACAATCCGGCGCTGCGGCCGGGTGGCTTCGCGGCGGCGGAAATCGGCGGTGGCACCACGCGCGCGCCGCAACTGCCGAACTCCGCAATCCAGAGCGATGATCGCGGCAATTTCGTGTACATCCTCGATCCGAACAACAAGGTGGTCCGCCGCGCCGTAACGGTTGGTGAAGTTTCGGACGATGGCGTCGCGATCGCCAGCGGGCTGGACGGCAGCGAGCGCGTCGTGCTGTCGGCGGGTGCGTTCCTCGCGCCGGGGCAGAAGGTCGTACCGATCGTCCAGAAGCCGGTCCTCCAGAAAACAGGCAGCTAACCCCCTCATGGGCTTCCGCAACATCTCGGCCTGGTCGATCCGCAACCCGGTCTTCGCGATCGTCCTGTTCTTCATGCTCAGCGTGGCGGGTATCGTCAGCTTCATCAGGATGGACGTCAACAACCAGCCGGATATCGAATTTCCGGTGGTGATCGTCGAGGTGTCGCAGCCGGGCGCCGCGCCGACCGAACTCGAGACGCAGGTCACGCAAAAGGTCGAGGCGGCGGTGCGCAGCCTGCAGGGTATCGACGAGATCGACTCGACCGTTACCGAGGGCCAGTCGGAAACCGTCGTCCAACTCGCCATCGGCACCCCGATCGACCGTGCGGTGGAGGATGTGCGCGGCGCGATCCAGCAGATCCGCAGCGATCTGCCCGACGGCATTCTCGAACCGCAGGTGATCCGCGCCAACACCACCGGCAACGATCTCGCCAGCTACGCCGCGATCGGCACCGACATGACGGTCGAACAGCTGAGCTGGTACATCGACAACACCGTTTCAAAGGAACTGCTGTCGGTCCCCGGCATGGCCGCGGTCGACCGCAATGGCGGCGTCAGCCGTGAGATCCGCGTGATCCTCGATCCGCTCAAACTGCAGGCACAGGGCCTGACCGCGAGCCAGGTCAACCAGCAGTTGCGGCAGGTGAACCTCAACGCCGCCGGTGGCCGCGCGGAAATCGCCGGCTCGGAACAGGCGGTGCGCGTGCTGGGCAACGCCAAGAGCGCCTATGACCTCGGACAAACGCAAATCTCGCTGGGTGACGGTCGCTCGATCCACCTCGCCGACATCGCCGACGTGCGCGATCTGTATGCCGAGCAGCGCTCCTCGTCCGAACTGAACGGCCGGCAGGTGCTGAGCTTCGACTTCCAACGCTCCAAGACCGGCTCGGACGTCAACGTGTTCAACGGCGCGGTCAAGAAACTCGCCGACCTTGAAAAGCGCAATCCCAAGGTCAAGTTCAAGATGATCTTCAACTCGGTGAAATACACCGAGGCGCAATATCACTCCGCGATGGAGGCGATGGTCGAGGGTGCGTTCCTCGCGGTCGTGGTGGTGTTCATCTTCCTGCGCGACTGGCGTTCGACGATCATCTCCGCGCTCGCGATCCCGCTGTCGGCGATCCCGAGCTTCTGGTTGATGGATCTGATGGGCTTCACGCTCAACAACATGACGCTGCTCGCGCTGAGCCTCGTCGCGGGCGTGCTGGTCGACGATGCGATCGTGGAGATCGAGAACATCGTCCGCCACATGCGGATGGGCAAGACCGCCTATCAGGCCTCGATCGACGCCGCCGACGAGATCGGCCTCGCCGTGCTGGCGACGACGATGGCGATCGTCGCGGTGTTCTTACCCGTAGGACTGATGCCGGGGCTGGCCGGTCAGTTCTTCAAGAATTTCGGCCTGACCGTCGTCGTCTCGGTGCTGATGAGCCTCGCAGTCGCGCGCCTCATCACGCCGATGATCGCCGCCTATTTCCTGAAGTCGCACGGTCACGCCAGTCACGGCGAGGGCCCGGTGATGGACCGCTATATGGCCACGCTGCGCTGGACGCTGAAGCATCGCTGGTCCGCGATCGTCGGTGCCGCCGTCGCGCTGGCGCTGACGGTGGTGTGCTTCTCGATGATCCCGCAGACCTTTCAGCCGGACCGTGACAGCGACAGCAGCCGCGCGATGATCGAGATGGTGCCCGGCACCACGCTTGCCGAAACGCAGGTGGTGGTGCGCAGGGTCGCCGACTTCCTCGGCAAACAGCCCGAGGTCGACTCGACCTACTCCAGGTCGCTGGTCGGCAGTGGTCGCGTTACCGCGATTTTGAAGCCGCGTGGCCAAGGACGCGACGTGACCAGCGTGCAGTTCGAACGCTCACTTGCGCCGCAGCTTGCCAAGTTCGCGGATGCGCGCGTCTCGTTCCAGTCGGGCAACGGCTGGGGCAGTTCGGGCCGTGATTTCACCGTCACGCTTGGCGGTGATGATCCCGCGATCCTGCTCAAGGCGGCGCAGACGCTCGTCGCCCAGATGTCTAAGGTGCCGAGCCTCGTCGCGCCGCGCATCGCCGGCGATCTCGAACGGCCGGAGATCGTCATTCGCCCGCGGATGGATCTCGCCGCCAATCTCGGCGTGACGACCAGTGCGCTGTCGAATGCGATCCGCATCGCCACGCTTGGCGATATCGACCAGAACAGCGCGAAATTCTCGCTGTCGGATCGTCAGGTGCCGATCCGCGTCGCGCTCGCGCAGGATTCGCGTCAGAAGCTGTCGACCATCAAGAACCTGCCGGTTTCCACAGCCTTGGGCAGTTCGGTGCCGCTCGGCCTCGTCGCCGACATCGGCTTCGGCGCCGGACCGACCAAGATCGAGCGCGTCGCGCAGCAGCGCCAGATCACGATCGGCAGCGATCTTGCGCCGGGCGTGGTGAGCGGCACCGCGAACAAGCTGGTGCATGATCTGCCGATCATGAAGAACCTGCCGATGGGGGTTAAGGAACTCATCCTCGGTTCGTCGAAATGGCAGCAGGAGATGATCTCCAACTTCATCGTCGCGGTGTTCGCGGGCGTGTTCCTGGTGTTCGCGGTGCTGGTGCTGCTCTACCAGCGGCTGCTGCCGCCGTTCGTCAACATGGGCTCGCTGATCCTCGCGCCGCTGGGTGGGCTGATCGCTTTGCTCATCACCGGCTACCCGGTGTCGATGCCGGTCTATATCGGCATGTTGATGTTGCTCGGCATCGTCGCCAAGAACTCGATCCTGCTGATCGACTTCGCATTGGAGGAGATGAAGCACGGCGTTCCGGTGCGCGAGGCGATCCTCGACGCCGGCCACAAGCGCGCGCAGCCGATCGTGATGACCACGGTGGCGATGGTGGCGGGCATGATGCCGACCGCGTTCGGCCTCAACGGCGACACGTCGTTCCGCGCCCCGATGGGCGTCACCGTGATCGGCGGGCTGACGCTGTCGACCATGCTCACGCTGCTGATCGTACCGGCACTGTTCAGCCTCGCGGTCGGGGTCGAGCGCTGGGCGGGGCCGCGGCTCGGTCGCCGCTTGCTCACCTACCGGCCCGGAGATGATGGCCAGCCGGTGATCGAGCATGACGAGAAGCCGTTGCTGCCGCCGGCCCCGCACGCGGCCGAGTGACGAAAGCCTGAGCGCCGGACTTGAACTATCCGGCGCGTCGGGCTTTTCGTACCCGATGACGAAAGCCCGACGCCTGAGCACCGAAGCCGCCCCGCCGGGTCTCGTCCGCATGCGGCTGATCGCCACCGGCCTGTTACTGGCGATGGCGGCGGTGTTTCTGGTTTCCCGCACCTACGATCAGCGTTGGCCGGCGCTCGGCTTCGTGCGCGCCTTTGCCGAGGCGGCGATGGTCGGCGGCCTGGCCGACTGGTTCGCGGTAACGGCGCTGTTCCGCCACCCCTTGGGCGTGCCGATCCCCCACACCGCCATCATCCCCCGTAACAAGGACCGGATCGGCGACACGCTCGCCACCTTCCTGCGCGATAATTTCCTGATCCCGCGCGTGGTCGCGCGCCGCATGCTCCGGCTCGATGTCGCCGGTGCGGCCGGACTGTGGCTGGCCAATCCGCTCGCCCGCGACGGACGTATCGCGCGTGGCGCGTCGGCGATGACGATCAGCATGCTCCAGGCGCTCGATCAGCAGCGGCTCGGCGGGATCGTCCGGGGGATGCTCGGCAAGCGGCTGGCCGATCTCGATGTCGCGCCGCTGCTCGGGCAGGCGCTCACGGCCGCGATCGCGGAGGAGCGCCACCTGCCGCTGCTCGACGGGATCGTGCGCTGGGCGGCGCGCATCCTTGAAGCCAACGACCATCTGATCCGTGCGATGGTGCATGATCGCGCCGGGTCTATCATGCGCTGGACCGGCCTCGACGAGACGCTCTCCAACAAGATCATTGCCGGCCTGAACGGGCTGCTCACCGATATGGCGGACAACCCCGAACATCCCTTGCGCGCCAAGGCCGACGAGGGGCTGGCCAGCCTCGCGCACGACCTCATGCATTCCCCAGAAATGCAGGCGAGGGTGGAAGCGATCAAGGCCGAGATCATCGCCAACCCGGCGATGCAGCGCTGGCTTGACGGCGTGTGGGAACAGGCGCGCATCGGAATGATGAACATGGCGCGCGATCCGGACCGGGTGATGCGCGGACCGATCGGCGACGCGCTGCGCCAGCTTGGCGACACGCTTGGCCGTGAATCGATGCTGCGCGCGACGATCAACCGATTCGTGCGCCGCGCCGTGGTCGGCATCGCAGCGGATTACGGCGACAACATCGTCCGGCTGGTGTCGGAGACGGTAAAGGGCTGGGATGCCGACACGATCACCAGCCGATTGGAGAATGCGGTGGGGCGCGACCTGCAATATATCCGCATCAACGGCACGCTGGTCGGCGGCCTTGTCGGCCTCGTGATCCACACCGTGGATGTGGCGCTGGGCTGAGGCGGCCACATCTTGCGTCGGCGACACCGGATATGTCGGCCGCAACGATGCGACTCACCGCTCGAAGTCGAGGATCGTCCATCCCTTCAGCTTCGCCAGCAGCCGCAGCGGCCCGTGCGCGTTGACGGCGAATGCCTCGTCCGCCCATTCCAGCGTCGGCGCGTCGGACACATGGTCCGTATAGAACCGGACGGTCGCGTCATCCCGCGCGATCCCCTCGCCCGCCAGCCACGCCTCGATCATCCGCAATTTGGCCGCACCGTAGCAATTCTCGCCCTCGATCCGGGCGCGGACCTTGCCGTTGTCGCGCACCACACAGGTGCCGATCACATCGTCGAAGCCAAGCCGCTCGGCGATCGCGCCCGCGTAGAACGCATAGGACGCGGTGGCGAGCACGATCCGCCGCCCCGCCGCGCGGTCCGCCGCGATCGCCGCCCGCGCGCCGGTGTAGATACCGTCCGCGATCACACCATCGGCGAAGTCGGCGACCGCGCGCGCGACCCGCGCATCCTGCCAGCCGTTGCCGAGCAGCAGGCGTTGCGTGATCTGCTTTAGCCGCGCGCGGTCCACCAGTTTGAGCGCGTAGCCGAGCGTCGCCACCCCGGCGAGCGGCAGCAGCGCCAGCCGCCAAGGCTTCTGCGCCCGGGCGCTTGCGATGAGAAAGGCGGTCCAGGTCGGAGCATGGGTGATTGTCTTGTCGAGATCGTATATGGCGATGGCGTGCATCGTCTCACCCTAGCAACAGCGCGGCTTGCCGTTCCAGCGGGATTGTCGCAAAGATGCGCGCGATGAACGACCCAGCCGCCTTCACGCAAGACCGTTCCGGCGATGGCGATGTCTTGCGCTTCACCGGCAGCCTGTCGCTCGCCCAGATCGGCAACCTGCCTGATCGCCTGCGCAGCTATGCCGGTAAGGTCGCTACCGTCGATCTCAGCGGGGTCGAACGGATCGACACGGTCGGCGCGTGGCTGATCCACCGTTTCGCCGCGCAGCACGGTGCCAGGATCGAGGGCCTGGATCAGGACGGCCAGCATCTGCTCCAGCAGGTCGAAGCCGCCGATCAGCCGGTCGCGATACGCCCTGCTTCGGTCGGCGGCATCACCCGCGTGATCGGCGAGGTGGGCGACGCCGTCGTCCTCACCGGCAGGACGCTGGTCGGGCTGGTCGGCTTCCTCGGTGCGACGATGATCGCTTTGTGGAACGTCATCGTCCACCCCTCGCGCTTCCGCTTCAACGCGACCGTCACCCGGTTCGAGGTGGTCGGTGTCAAGGCGCTCGGCATCGTCGGGCTGATGAGTTTCCTGATCGGCATCGTCATCGCGCAACAGGGCGCGGTGCAGCTCCGACAGTTCGGTGCGGAGGTGTACACGATCAACCTGCTCGGCCGGCTCACGCTACGTGAACTCGGCGTTCTGATGACCGCGATCATGATTGCGGGCCGCTCCGGCTCGGCGTTCGCGGCGCAGCTCGGCACGATGAAGCTGACCGAGGAGATCGACGCGATGCGCACGATCGGCGTTTCGCCGATGGAGGCGCTGGTGCTGCCGCGCGTGATGGCGGTGGTGGTGATGATGCCGCTGCTCGGCATCTACGCCTCGTTGATCTCGATCATCGGCGGCGGTCTGCTGTGCTGGGTCTCACTCGGCATTCCGCCCGTTACGTTTGTGCAGCGCCTGCGCGAGGTGGTGCCGATGACCGATCTGTATGTTGGCCTCATCAAGGCGCCGGTGTTCGGCGCAATCATCGGCATGGCCGGCTGTTTCCAGGGCATGCTGGTCGAGGGCGACGCCGAACAGGTCGGCACCCGCACCACCGCCGCCGTGGTGCAGGGCATTTTCATGGTGATCGTGCTCGATGCGTTCTTCGCGGTGTTCTTCACCTGGGTAGGCTGGATATGAGCACACGCCCCCCTGCCGACACGCCTGACGATGTGATCGTCGTGCGCGGCCTGCGCAACACGTTTGGCGAGCAGGTCGTGCATGACGGGCTCGACCTCGAGGTGCGACGTGGTGAGATCTACGGCGTGGTCGGCGGCTCGGGCACAGGCAAGTCGGTGCTGATGCGCTCGATCATCGGCCTGCAAAAGCCCGATGCCGGCGACATTCACGTGCTTGGTGACCCCACGATCGACCGTGAGGAGACCGAGATGGTCGACCTGTCGAAGCGGTGGGGCGTGCTGTTCCAGGGCGGCGCGTTGTTCTCGACCCTGACCGTCGCGGAGAACGTGCAGGTTCCGCTGCGCGAGTTCTATAAGAAGCTGCCGCCCGCGTTGCTCGACGAAATTGCCGCCTACAAGGTGGTGATGACCGGACTGCCAGCCGATGCGGGCCCGAAATATCCGTCGCAGCTGTCGGGCGGCATGAAGAAGCGCGCCGGCCTCGCCCGCGCGCTCGCGCTCGACCCCGATCTGCTGTTCCTCGACGAGCCGACCGCCGGACTCGACCCGATCGGTGCGGCGGCGTTCGACGATCTCATCAAGTCGCTCCAGCGCACCCTCGGCCTCACCGTGTTTCTCATCACGCACGATCTCGACACGTTGTACGCGATCTGCGACCGGGTCGCGGTGCTGGCCGATCACAAGGTGATCGCGGTGGGGACGATCGACGAATTGCTCGCGACCGATCATCCCTGGATCCAGGAATATTTCCGGGGGCCGCGCGGTCGCGCCGCGAGCGCCACCTTGGAACATAATGAAGCGAACGAGCCTGCAGGGACGGAAAGCTGATGGAAACGCGCTCGAATCACGTCCTTGTCGGTACTGTCGTGCTGATCCTGATCGCCGTCATGGCGGTGTTCCTGGTGTGGATCGCCCGCTTCGGCGGGGCGAGTGACAAGGAATACGACATCTTCTTCAAACAGTCGGTCGATGGCCTCGCCAAAGGTTCGGCGGTCGCATTTTCTGGTGTGCCGACCGGTGAGGTGAAGGAGATCGCCCTCACCAACGATCCGCAGTTCGTGCGGGTGCGGATCAGCGTGAAGGACAATACGCCGATTCTGGTCGGCACCACCGCGACGATCCAGGGCAGCTTTACCGGCACCAGCACGGTCCAGCTCGACGGTGCGGTTAAAGGTGCGCCGCCGATCGCTTGCCCGGACACCAACCCGCAGCTCGATTGCCCCAACGGCCTGCCCACCATCCCGGCCAAGGCCGGTGGGCTCGGCGCGCTGCTCAATTCCGCACCAAAGCTGCTCGAACGCATCTCGACGCTGACCGAGCGCTTCAACGAACTGTTGTCCGATAAGAACCAGCAGTCGATCACCGGCATTCTTGCCAATACCAATCGGCTCACCGGCGCACTCGCGGATCGCGGCCCGGAAATCGCCGCCACGCTGGCTGAGATGCGCACCACGCTGAAGCAGGCGAGTGACGCAGCCAAGCAGATCGGCGATCTTGCCGGATCGACCAACGTGATGATCAACGAGGACATTCGCCCGGCGACCAAGAACCTCGGTGCAACCGTGGCGGCGGCGCAGCACAGCATGGAGACGCTTGATTCCGCGATCTCCGATGCGCGGCCCGGCCTGAAGGCGTTCTCGAAGGAAACCATCCCGGAGGTCGGTGCGCTCGTCCACGATCTGCGCAACATGTCGCAGGCGCTGACGGCGGTTGCCGAGAAGCTCGATCGTGGTGGCGCCAGTTCGCTCGTCGGCCAGTCCAAGCTGCCCGACTACAAGCCAAGCAAGTGAGGTCTTCGATGCGTTCCTTCCGTCCGAAAGCGCCCGTCAAATCGTCTCTCGCCCTGCTTGCGCTGGTGTCGCTGTCGGGCTGCATCAGCTTCGCGCCAAAGCCGCCGCCCCAATTGCTGACGATCACGTCGACTACGCCCGCAGCGATCGGGCAGGACCAGAGTTCGGCGACGCAGCCGACGATCGTCATCCAGGTGCCGGCCGTTTCGCAGGCGCTTGCCGGTACGCGCATCCCGGTACAGATCAACGAGACTTCAATCGCTTATGTCGCCAAGGCACAGTGGGTGGAACCGCCCGCGCGTCTGTTCGCACGGCTGCTGTCGGACACGGTGACGACACGCACCGGCCGCGTCGTGCTGAGCGTCTCGCAGTTTCGCGCCGATCCGGGCGCGCGGCTGTCGGGCGAGTTGCGCAGCTTCGGGATCGATGCGACCTCGAAGCAGGCGGTGGTGGCGTTCGACGGGTCGTTGATCCGCGATGACAAGAACGTGATCGACAAGAAGCGTTTTTCGGCAAGCGTGCCCGTCTCCGTCATCGACGCAAATGGCAGCGCGGCGGCTCTGAATCAGGCTGCCAATCAGGTTGCGGTGCAGGTAGCGGACTGGGTCGGGCGATAACGCGGGAATAACGCGTACCGGAGTTGCGCGGCAAATGCGTTGCTGTGACCAAACTCCGGGGTTGCCGATCGATCGTGTAGCGCCGTGCACGTAATCGCCCGAGGTCGAAACCGAAAGGCGGCGCAACGCGACCCGCAACGACAGTAGACCGACAGCGGGCGGTGTCTCAAGATCGCCCCACCATGGGTTGGGGTCCGGCAGCATCTATCGCGGCGACGTTCGCCGTGGACGTCGACCAACGCAGGTCCGTTATCCTGCTGCCGAAGCACACATGCCACGGCATCCACGGGGTAGCCTTTTAGTCGCGATGCGATCCGCTTGTTGCAGTCACCTGGCCGCAGGATCGTACGCACGCGGGCCGATAGAAATGTCCGCGTAACGTCATTTGACCTGCTGTTTCTCCAGCTTGCGCGCCAGTGTTCGGCGGTGCATGCCCAGCCGCCGCGCGGTTTCGGAGATGTTGAAGCCGGTCTCCGCCAGCACCTCGTGGATGCGTTCCCACTCCAGCGTCTTTATCGACGTCTGCCGCTCGCTGATCGGCGCGTCGATATCCCCCGGCACCTTGTGGAATGCCGCCTCGATATCGTCGGTGTTCGACGGCTTGGCGAGGTAATGGGATGCGCCGAGCTTGATTGCTTCGACCGCAGTCGCGATGCTGGCGTAGCCGGTCAAAACCACGATCAGCATCGCCGGATCATGCGCGTGCAGCGTCTTGACGCACGCGAGGCCCGATGCCTGACCGAGCTTGAGATCGACCACGGCATAGCCCGGCCGGTGATCTACCAGCAACGCGTCGAGCGCCTCGGGGCTGGCGGCGGTCAGCACCACATAGTCCCGTCGCTCGAACGACCGCTTCAGCGTTCGTGCAAAGGCGTCATCATCCTCCACGATGACGAGCAGACGTTCAGCCGTCATGATCCTCCTCCCCCACGGTCCTGACGTCACCCTCGAAGGCCAACGACGCAATCGGCAGTCGCATCGTCACCTCCGCACCACCATCGGCGCGGTTCCTCGCCGCCACTGATCCGCCGAGATTTCGCATGACATTGACCACCAGGAACAGGCCCAGGCCGCCGCCCGGCCGCTGCTTCGTGGATTGGTAGGGCTTGCCGAGGTTGGCAAGCATTTCGGGCGCGAAGCCGGGGCCGCCATCGCTCACGGTCAGGCGGATCGCGTCACCCTCCCGCGCGATCACAAGCGCGATGCCCCGCGGAGAGACTTCGGCGGCATTGTCGAGCACGTTGCAGATCACCTGCTTCAACGCGGTGTCGGACACGATCGGCAGATCAGGCCCGAAATCATTGTCATAATCGATCGGAGCGGTGCCGCGCGCCGCCCAATAGTCGACCAGATCGTCGAAAAAGCCGTGTACACTGGTGATGGCAGGCGCCTCGCCGCGCGCCTCGCCCGCCGACATCAGGATGCCGGTGACGATCGCCTTGCAGCGTTCGACCTCGGCCTGCATCTCGGCCATGTCTTGCGCAAGCTGCGGGTCGCTGGCGAGGCGCGGCATCCGCCGCCAATCGC
The DNA here is from genome assembly GCF_026540945.1 of Sphingomonas sp. GC_Shp_3. Classification (NCBI taxonomy): domain Bacteria; kingdom Pseudomonadati; phylum Pseudomonadota; class Alphaproteobacteria; order Sphingomonadales; family Sphingomonadaceae; genus Sphingomonas; species Sphingomonas sp. GC_Shp_3. The sequence goes on along the minus strand of NZ_JALNUT010000008.1, from coordinate 144,400 downwards.
CTAGGATCACCGCCAGAGAGGCGAGCGGCGTGCCGAGTTCGTGGGCGGCGCCCGACGCGAGTAACCCGATCTGGATGATGTGGTCCTCATCCGCCGCCCGCTGGCGCATATCCGCGACAAAGGCGTCGCGCGCCCGCAGATTACCGCTGACCCGCGTGACGAACAGGACCAGCAACACCGCCACCAACGCAAAACAGGCCAGTGCGCCGAGGATGTGTAGCCCGAAGGGATCGGTCGCAAGCTTCAGCGGCAGCGCAAGCGGGCTGAACCGGCGCATCAGCAGCGCGAACGCCGCAGTGGTGACGAGAACCAGCGCCCAGCTCGACCAACGTTCCAGCAGGATTGCGCCGAGCACCACCTGGAGCAGGAACAGCGATACGAAGGGATTGGTCGCCCCGCCGCTCAGCGACAGTTGCAGCGTCAGTGCCGCCACGTCGAGCAACAGCGCCGCCAGCAGTTCGCTGTTCGAAATCGTGCGACGTTGCCGCACGAGGTAAAGGCTGAACAGGTTGAACGCGACCAGCCCGGCCAGAACAGCGATCATCGCGTGCAGCGGCAAGACCACACCCATCGCGAACTGGACGACCAGAATGGTTGCGAACTGTCCGACGACGGCCAACCAGCGCAGCTGGATCAGCAACACCATGTTCTTGCGCCCGGCGGCATCTGCCGACAGCAGCGCGCTCATCAACGCGGTGCGGGTCGACTCGCGCGGCGGTGTCGCTTCGATCGTCACCGCAAGGAGGCGCGGCGGACGCGCAGTTCCTCGCGGATCACCACACGCACCCCAAGCAACAGCAGAGCGGCAAGCCCGAACCACGTCAGGGCATAGACAAGATGGTTGTCGCTGAACCGCACCACCGTCATGCCGCCGATCGGGCCGCCGCGCTCGGAGGACGCAGCATCAGCGTCGACGAAATATGGAGCGACGACGCCAATCCGTTTTGCGCGCGCGATGGCGGTGACGTCACGCGAATACCAATGATCGCCGGCGGGATCGTTCAAGCGCAGGAAGCCGCCACCCGGTTCGCTCACCCGCAACAAGCCGGTGATGTGCATGGCACCGGCGGGCACGGACGCCTTCGGGTGCGACACGAAGCCACGGTTTACGAGAACGGTGAAGCCACGCACGGTTCGGAACGGTGACACTGCCCAGAAACCGGCGCCGCGAGCGGTAACTGCCTTGACGAAAACGTCACGCCCCGACTGGTAAACACCGTCGAGAGCGATACGACGGTATGCATCGGCAGCGGTGATGTGCGGCCATGCGTCCGGACCCGGCGCAGGCACGGGCGCAGCATGAAGCCGCGCATCGATTTGGGCGATCAACGCGTGCTTCCACGCGCGTCGCTCGATCTGCCACATCCCGAGCCCGACGAGAGCGACAAACACCAGTGCCGCGATGCTGCCGAGCAGCACCAGCGTCGCCAGCGATCGCGGCGGCCGTTCCACCGGGCCGCCGCGTGGCATCACGGCATCTGTCGCATGTCCTCGACGGACATCGGCATCATGTTGGTGTTCATGTTGTACATCACCCATAGCGAACCGCTCAGCGTGATTATGAGAACGACCAGCGTAAACACCAGCGCCATCATGTTCCAGCCTCCTTCGGACTTGGTATCCATGTGCAGGAACAGGATCATGTGGACGATGATCTGAATCGCCGCAAATGCCATGATGACATAGCCGGTCGCCTGATTGGGAAGCACGTGGCTCATCACCAACCAGAACGGGATAGCGGTGAGCACCACCGACAAGCCGAAGCCGAGCAGATAGCTGCCATAGGTGCCGTGCGAGGCACCGTCGCCGTGGCGATCGTCATGACCGTGCGCGACGTCCTGGCCATGGCTGTGCGCGGGCGCGCCGTCCTGCGTGGTCATCGCAGCATTCCCATCAGATAGACAAAGGTGAAGACGCCAATCCAGATGACGTCGAGGAAGTGCCAGAACAGGCTTAGACACATCAGGCGGCGGCGGTTAGCCTGAATCAGCCCCTTGCGGCCGATCTGCACCATCAGCGTGAACAGCCACACCAGACCGAAGGTGACGTGCAGCCCGTGCGTGCCGACCAGCGTGAAGAACGACGACAGGAAGGCGCTGCGCTGCGGCGTCGCGCCTTCATGGATCAGCGAGGCGAACTCGGTCAGCTCGATCGTGAGGAACGCCGCACCGAACAACGCGGTCACGAACAGCCACAACTGGGTTTGCCCGACCTTGTTCTGGTTCATCGCCAGCATCGCGAAGCCGTAGGTGATCGACGAGAACAGCAGCATCGCCGTATTGAGCGCGACGAGCGGCAGTTCAAACAACTGCCGTGGGCCAGGACCGCCGGCGTAGCTGTGTCCCAGCACGCCGTAGGTCGCGAACAGCATCGCAAAGATGAGGCAATCGCTCATCAGGTACATCCAGAAGCCCAGCATCGTGCTGTAGCCCTCGGGATGCTCATGCTCGTCGAGGTCGTAGAACACCTCGAGGTTCTCGCCGTCCGCAGTCATCGAATTTGCCGACATGTTATGCCTCCACCGCGAGCGCTTTGGTCCGCTCGGCTTCGGTACGCGCCACGTCCTCGGCGGGGATGTGGTAATCACGCTTGTAGTTGAACGTGTGCGCGATCGCGGTGGCGATCAGTGCGACGAAGCTGATCGCCGCAAGCCACCATACGTACCAGATCATCGCCACGCCGAACACGACGCTGATCCCGGCGAGAACGATACCGGCCCAGGTGCTGCGCGGCATGTGGATCGCCTTGAAGCCTTCGGTCGGACGCACCGCGCCGCGCTCCTGCATGTCCCACCACGCATCCGTGTCGTGCACGACCGGCGTGAAGGCGAAGTTGTACTCCGGCGGCGGCGACGAGGTCGACCATTCCAGCGTACGGCCGTGCCAAGGGTCACCGGTGGTATCGCGCAGCTTCTCACGGTTGATGATGCTCCAGCCGATCTGGATCAGCATGGCGGCGATCCCGGCGGCGATCAACAGCGCACCGAGTGCGGCGATGATGAACCAGATCTGCAACGACGGATCGTCGAAGGTGCGGGTACGACGCGTCACGCCCATCAGGCCCATCACGTACAGCGGGGTGAACGCGACCCAGAAGCCGGGAACCCAGCACCAGAAGGCGACCTTGCCCCAGAACACGTCGAGCTTGAAGCCGAACATCTTCGGGAACCAGAAGTTCACCGCCGCAAACACCCCGAACAGCACACCGCCGATGATGACGTTATGGAAGTGCGCGACGAGGAACAGCGAGTTGTGCAGCACGAAGTCGGCCGGCGGCACCGCGAGCATCACGCCGGTCATGCCGCCGATGATGAAGGTGCAGATGAATGCGATCGTCCACATCATCGGCAGTTCGAAGCGGATGCGGCCACGATACATCGTGAACAGCCAGTTGAAGATCTTCGCGCCGGTCGGGATCGAGATCACCATGGTGGTAATGCCGAAGAAGCTGTTGACGCTCGCGCCCGACCCCATCGTGAAGAAGTGGTGCAGCCAGACGACATAGGCGAGGATGGTGATGACCAAAGTCGCGTAGACCATCGACGAATAGCCGAACAGCCGCTTGCCCGAGAAGGTCGAGGTCACTTCCGAGAACACGCCGAACAGCGGCAGGATCAGGATGTACACCTCCGGGTGGCCCCAGATCCAGATGAGGTTGATGTACATCATCGGGTTGCCGCCGAAGTCGTTCGTGAAGAAATCCGTGCCGACGTAGCGATCGAGGCTGAGCATCGCGAGCACCGCGGTCAGCACCGGGAAGGCCGCGACGATCAGGATGTTGGTGCACAGCGCGGTCCAGGTGAAGATCGGCATCCGCATCAGCGTCATGCCCGGCGCGCGCATCTTCACGATGGTCGCGATCAGGTTGACGCCGGACAGCAGCGTGCCGACACCCGCGATCTGCAACGCCCAGATATAATAGTCGACCCCGACACCCGGGCTGTAGGCGATGCCCGACAGCGGCGGATAGGCGAGCCAGCCGGTGCGGGCGAACTCACCGACGAACAGCGACATCATCACCGTTACCGCGCCGCCGACCGTCATCCAGAAGCTGAAGTTGTTGAGGAACGGGAATGACACGTCGCGCGCGCCGATCTGAAGCGGCACCACGAAGTTCATCAGGCCCGTGACGAACGGCATCGCCACGAAGAAGATCATGATGACGCCGTGCGCGGTGAACACCTGGTCGTAATGGTGCGCGGGGAAGATGCCGTCATTGCCGTGGAACGCGATCGCCTGCTGCGCGCGCATCATCAGCGCGTCGGCGAAGCCGCGTAGGAACATGACGAGACCAAGGATCATGTACATGACGCCGATCTTCTTGTGATCGACGGACGTGAACCACTCTTTCCAGAGATAGCCCCACAATTTGAACCACGTCAGCGCCGCGACGAGCGCGATGCCGCCCACCGCGACGCCACAGAAGGTGGCGACGAGAATGGGCTCGTGGAGTGGCAGCGAGTCGATCGTGAAGCGACCGAAGATCGGGCTGATCGGAACGAACTGTGGGGCTGACATGGGTTTCGCTTTTTAAGAACGGGGTTGGCTGGCGGCAGCGGCGATCGCCGTTCCGACAGACGTTGCAGTCGGCTTGGGCAGGCCCGCGCCGGTCAGCAATGCGGTGTTCGACTTGGTAGATGGTGACGGCGTGGCGGCAGCACCAGGCATCGGCATCGGGCCGTGTTTCTGCAATTCATCCGGCGTGCTGTCGGACGCCGCATCGCGCCGCATCATATCGTCCGCGCACATCGCACCGGGCTTGACACACAGGTTGACGGCGGCGCGGAACAGGCTTGCATCGACCGCGGCGAACCGCTGGACCGGCACATGCTCGCTCGGCTGTTCCAGCTTCAGGTACGTCGCTCGGTCGAGCTTGGCGCCCGCGGCCTTGTTGCGCGCGATCCATCCATTAAAGTCGGCGTTGCTCATCCCGTAAAACCGGAAGTGCATGCCCGAGAAACCGGCACCGCTATAATTGGCCGACAGGCCCGCATAGTCACCGGGCTTGTTGATCACGGCGTGAAGCCGCGTCTCCATGCCGGGCATTGCGTAGATCATGCCGGCGAGCGACGGCACGTAGAAGGCGTTCATCACCGAGGATGCGGTGATGCGGAACGCGATCGGGCGATCGACCGGCGCAGCCAGTTCGTTGACGGTGGCGATACCGTATTCCGGGTAGATGAACAGCCACTTCCAATCGAGCGCGACTACATCGACCTCCAGCGGCTTGATGTTGGCGGCAACCGGACGTCCCACCCCGACGCGCTCGATCGGACGATAGGGATCGAGCAGGTGGGTGCCGACCCAGGTCACCGCGCCGAGGCAGATGATGATCATCAGCGGCGCCGCCCAGATCACCAGTTCGAGCTGAGTCGAATGGTCCCAGTCCGGCTCGTAGTGTGCATCCTTGTTGGTGGCGCGATACCGCCACGCGAACAACGCCACCAGCGCGAGCACCGGTACGATGATCAGCAGCATCAGCACGGTGGCGATGATGAGCAGATCACGCTGCTGCGCAGCAACGTCGCCGGCCGGGTGAAGAACGACCATGTTGCAGCCACTGAGCATCATGCTCGTCGCCAAGATCATGATCGGCCGCAACATCGTGCGGACTCGGAATTTCGGAGCACTTTCGGGCATGGGGTTGCGCCTAGCATGTGTCCCGCAGCGCAACATAGGACATTTTGTCCAATCCCGCAGATGCGAGCAATAATCGAGAGGCCGGCTTGACCGCGCGGACCCGATCCGCGATCGACTCGCCGTGCGTTCTTTGCGCGGCGCGCCGCCATACCGGAGTCGTGATATGAGTACGAAGACCATCGGCAACCAATCCGGCAGCGCCCCGCCCGGCGGCCACGGCACCGATGCGCACGCCGATATCGGCAAGCATGGCATCGCGCCGGCCGAAATCGCGATCGGCGTCATCATCGGGCGAACGTCGGAGTTCTTCGACTTCTTCGTCTATGCGATCGCGTCGGTGCTGGTGTTCCCGCAGCTGATCTTCTCGGACGTGGACCGGCTGACCGGCACCTTCTATTCGTTTGCGATTTTCGCGCTGGCGTTCATCGCGCGGCCGATCGGGTCGATGATCTTTATGACGATCGACCGGATCTACGGGCGCGGGACGAAGCTGACGATCGCGATCTTCATGCTTGGCGGCGCCACCGCGCTGGTCGCGTTCCTGCCGGGCAGCGAACAGATCGGCAAGGCGGCCGGCATCCTGCTGGCGCTGTTCCGCATCGGCCAGGGCATTGCGCTCGGCGGCGCGTGGGACGGCCTTGCCTCACTGCTCGCGCTCAACGCGCCCGAGAACAAGCGCGGCTGGTATGCGATGATCCCGCAACTCGGCGCACCGCTCGGCCTGATGGTGGCGAGCGCACTGTTCGCGTTCCTCGTCTCGACGCTGTCGGCGAACGACTTCATCGAATGGGGCTGGCGTTATCCGTTCTTCGTGGCTTTCGCGATCAACGTCGTCGCGCTGTTCGCGCGGCTTCGTATCGTCTCCACGCCCGATTACCGCAACCTGTTCGAGTCCCGCGATCTTCAGCCGGCACCGGTGTTCGACACCGTAACCAAACAGGGCCGCAACATCATCATCGGTGCGTTTGCGCCGCTTGCCAGCTTCGCGCTGTTTCACATGGTGACGGTGTTCCCGCTGTCATGGGTGTTCCTGTTCACCAAACAGAGTCCGGCCCGCTTCCTCGAGATCGAGATCCTCGGCGCGGTGGTGGGTTTCGGCGCGGTGCTTGCGTCGGGGCTGCTCGCCGACCGGTTCGGCCGGCGCTACGTGCTCGGCGTGTCGGCGATGGCGATCGCGGTGTTCAGCGGCTTCGCGCCGCAACTGCTCGCCGGTGGCGATGCGGGCGAGATCGTGTTCATGGTGCTCGGCTTCGCGATCCTCGGGGTTGGCTTCGGCCAGTCGTCGGGCGTGGTCGCAGCGAACTTCACCAGCCACCATCGTTACACCGGCTCGGCGCTAACGTCGGATCTGGCGTGGCTGTTCGGCGCGGCATTCGCGCCGCTGGCCGCTTTGGCGTTGGCAAGCCACCTCGGGCTGCTCGCGGCGGGTGGGTACCTGCTGTCGGGTGCGCTCGGCACGATCATTGCCCTGTACGTCAATCGCGAGCTTGGGCAGAAATTCTCCTAAGTCTCGGCTGACACGGTCAACAGGCGGCCCGCTCTCCGGCAGGAGGGCGGGCCGTTTGCTTTGGCAGACCCGGACAGTAGCGGGCTAGGGCCGCCGCTCCATCCGCGCGAGCGCGGCGTCCAGCGTCGCGTCCTGTTTGGCGAAACACAGCCGGACCACGTTCGTCACCGGCGCCTCGGCATAGAAGGCACTAACCGGGATGGTGGCGACGCCCGCTTCGGCGATCAGCCATTCTGCGAATGCGACGTCGCCCATCTCCACGCCCGACGCGGTCAAGTCGATGTTGACGAAATACGTCGCCGCGCACGGCAGCACCGCATAGCCAAGCCCGACCAACCCCGCCGTCAGCCGATCGCGCGAGCGCTGGTAGCCGGCCCGCATCTCCTCGAAGTATCGACGATCCTTGCCGAGACCATAGGCCGCGCCGGCCTGAAGGTTTGGCGCGGTGGTGAAGGTCATGAACTGATGCGCCTTTGCCAGCACCTCCGCAATCTGCGGCGCCGCACACATCCAGCCGACCTTCCAACCAGTCAGCGAGAAGATCTTACCCGCCGAACCGATCTTGACGGTGCGCTCCCGCATGCCGGGTTCGGCGATCAGCGAGCGGTGCTGCGCGCCGTCGAACATGACATGCTCCCAGACCTCGTCGCAGATCGCGATCGCGTCATGCGCCACGCAGAAATCAGCGAGCAAGGCCCGTTCCGCCGCGTTCACCAGCGTGCCGGCGGGGTTAAGCGGGCTGTTCAGGATCACCAGCCGCGTCCGGTCGCTCGCCACCGCCGCCAGCGCATCGGCGGTGATACGCCAGTGCGGTGGTTCGAGCCGCACCAGCTTCGCCACACCGCCCGCCCGCTCGACCAGCGGCAGATAGGCGTCGTAGAGCGGTTGGAACATCACCACCTCGTCCCCGGGGGACACCAGCGCGAAGATCGCGCAGGCCAGCGCCTCGGTCGCGCCGGAGGTGACGATCACCTCCTCCAGTGCAAGGTCGAGTCCCTGATGCGCGCGGTAGTGACCCACCACCGCCTGCCGCAGCAGCGCGGTGCCGAGCATCGGCGGGTATTGGTTCGACTCCTCGATCAGGGCGCGCGCCGCCTCCGCGAGCACATCCTCAGGCCCGCGGCCGTCCGGAAAGCCCTGACCGAGGTTGATCGCGCCGCTCGCCCGCGCCCGAGCCGACATCGCCTCGAAGATGGTGGTGCCGAGTTGGGTATAGACGGGGTTCATGCAAACGCCTTCGGATCTTTGCGGGTCGGGAAGACGCGTTACACGAACAGGCGCGGCAGGAAAAATCCCACGTCACCCATAGCCGCACCCGCCCCCGCACTGCCCCAGCGTGTACGTTGCCTCCGCGCGAGCAGCCGCTAAGAACGGGTGCATCATTGCCCCATGGGAAAGACACCGCATGCCCAGCCTCGTCCTGATCCGCCACGGCCAGTCCGCCTGGAACCTCGAGAATCGTTTCACCGGCTGGTGGGATGTCGACGTGACCGAGCAAGGCGCGGAAGAGGCGCGTGCCGCCGGCCGGCTGATGGCCGAAAAGGGCCTGGATTTCGACCTGTGCTTCACCTCCTTGCAAACCCGCGCGATCAAGACGCTCGATCTCGCGCTGGAGGAAATGCGGCGGCTGTGGCTGCCGGTCGAAAAGGACTGGCGGCTTAACGAGCGGCATTATGGCGGGCTGACCGGCCTCAACAAGGCCGAGACCGCTGCCAAACACGGCGACGAGCAGGTCCATATCTGGCGCCGCAGTTTCGACGTGCCGCCCCCGCCACTCGAACCGGGCAGCGCGTTCGACCTGTCGTCGGATCGCCGTTACGCCGGCATCGCCATCCCCGCCACCGAGAGCCTGAAGGATACGATCGCGCGCGTACTGCCATATTGGAACAGCCGCATCGCACCGGCCCTGAAAAGCGGTCAGCGCGTGCTGATCTCCGCGCACGGCAATTCACTGCGCGCGCTCGTCAAGCATCTGTCGGACATTCCGGATGATGAAATCACCGGGCTGGAGATCCCGACCGGGCAACCGATCGTGTATGATCTCGATGATGATCTTGTTGCGACCGACCGCTATTACTTGAACGAGCGGTAACATTCTGACGTAAAGGTGGCTCACCTCGTCTCTTTATTGCCCCATTATGGGGTAATCAGGAGCGAGTTGGCAGTTTGTTCCATAGCTTAGCGTGCCATTATTGGCCACATCGACACTGTCGCAGTGGCCTTAAGTAGTGCAGCGGAATGGTATTCACAGGCACCATCGGATACCAGCAGGCATGACAGACGTGCCCATCTCCAACCCGCAGACGCGTAGCGTTTTCGCGGCGGCGGTGGGTTTTGTGTTGCTTGCTGCGGCAACGGCGTTGGCAACCGCAGGTCTGACCTCCCTCGCCGAGCTGCGCAACATCCCGACACCGCTGTTCCCGGCAATCGGCGTTGCGCTGGCGGGGCTGGTGGTCGGCGGCCGCCGGCTCTGGCCAGCGGTGGTGATCGGTGCCGTCGCTGCGCTGTTGGTTCATCCTCATACCTATCCGCCGATGCTGGAGGTACTCGCCAGCCTGGCGGGCGCGTCTGCGGCCTGGCTTGGTGCGAGCCTGATCCCAGCGGAGGGAGATGTCAGGGCGCTGCAGCCTTCGTTGCTCGCGCTGCTCGCTGCCGGTGGCGCGGTGGTCATCACTTGCGCGGCCGGTGCCGTGCTCGGTGCACTGCTGCGTGGTTCTTCGCTCGACAGTACCGATGCCGTCCGGGAGTTCGCGACCACGGCACCGGTCCAGACCATCCTCGCCCTCGCGCTGCTGTTGTGGCCAGCGCGCGCGACGCGCCGCCCCGGGTTAGCACCCGTGCTGCTCGGCGCGATCGGGCTGCCGCTGCTCGCGCTCGCCGCATTGTCGATGCTCGATATCCGGCCGGGCGCGTGGGTCGTTGTACCGCTGCTGTTATGGGCGGGAGTCGCTTACCGCCGCAGCGCGATCGGCGCCGCGCTGATCCTGCTGCTGCTGAGCGGCGCTTCGCTAGTCATTTTCAGCATCACCGCAGGCGCACCGCTCACGGCCGATCTGGTGCCGTTCCTGGCGCTGAGCGCCACCGCCGCGCTGATGATCGATGCGCTGGGCATCGCCGGCCGCGCTACGCTACCAGCCCACACCCGGCGCGCCACCGAGATGACGGCGTTCGTCACCGACGCACCGGTCGCGATCGCCGCCCTCGATGCCGAACTACGCTATCGGGCAGTGTCGCGCCGCTACCTGCGCGACCTGCGGCTGGAAAACGAACCCTCGATCATCGGCCGGCGCCCGGCCGAGGTGCTGCCGCCGTACGCCGCGCACCTCGGCGACGGTGCTGTGCGTGCGCTCGCCGGCGAGAAGGTTTCGCGCCCAGTCAGCAAAGTACGGATGGCGGATGGCTCGTGCGAGTATCTGCGGTCCGAGTTGCAGCCGTGGCACGATAGTGACGGTGCGATCGGTGGCGTGATGGTGTTCGGTGAAATCGCGACGGAGGCGGTGAGGTCGCGTGCCGCGCTGGAGGAGGCCGAAACCCGATACCGCGCCGTCTTCGAACAGGCGGCGGCCGGTTTCGCCCGCACCGGGCTGGATGGCCGTTTCCTCGAAGTGAACGACCGCTTTTGCGAGATCGTCGGGCATGATCGCGCCGCACTGCTGACGAAATCCTATCGTGACATCACCCATCCGCTCGATCTCGGGGCGAGCGATGCGATCTTGCAGGCGATGATCGCCCGCTCCGACGAGCAATTCTCGGTCGAAAAGCGGTATTGCAGCCGCGAGGGCCAGATCGTCTGGGTAACCATATCGGCGACCGTGATCCGGGACCGCGATGGACAGCCACTCTACGCGGCGTCGGCCATACAGGACATCACCGCGCGCAAGGATGCGCTCGCCGCGCTTGCCAAGAGCGAATTGCGGCTGCGGCTGGCGCAGTCGGCTGCGGGCGCCGGACTGTGGGAGATCGATTTCGAGCGTGACGCGATCATCGCCTCCGCCGATATGCTGCGCATGCACGGCGTCGCGCCCGAGCGCACCAACGGCGTACCCCTTCGGGAATGGCGTGCCTTGTTCGACCAGCCGACGCTTGATCTGATCGACAGCAGCGGATTCGCCTCCCGCGAGGTTGCCAATCATGACATCGTGTACCCGGTGGTGCGGTCGGACGGCACGCTGCGCTGGATCCATAGCATGGGTCGCACCTATCGGACCACCGATGACACCAAACGCATCATCGGCCTCTCCATCGACGTGACCGCCGCGCAGGCGGCGCAAGCGGAGCTGAGACACGCACAGGCAACGATGCTGCGCGTGTCGCACCTGAGCGCGATGGGCAGCGTGGCAGCAACGCTCGCACACGAACTGAACCAGCCGCTTGCCGCGATCGTAAACTACATCGAAGTGTGCATTCGCATCCTGAAGGCGCAGGCCGATGGTCACCCGCCGCAACTGCTCGACGCGGTGCTGCAGGCGCAGACACAGGCGATGCGCGCGGGACAACTCGTTCAAAAGATGCGGCAATTGACTCCGAACAGCGCCGCCACACGCCGCCGCGAGCCGATCGGCAACATTATCGAGAACGCCTATACCGCCATCGCCCCCGACGCCGTGGCCGAGAACGTCACGGTGCAACGCAATTACGAACACGGCAACGAGGAGATCCTGGCCGACCGGCTCCAGATCGAACAGGTGCTGATCGGTATCTTCCACAATGCCATCGAGGCGATGCGCGGCTGCGAGACCAAGCGCGTCGACCTTACCGTCGCGCGGCGCGGCGACACCCTCATCATCCGCATCGCCGACACCGGCGTCGGCGTGGCGGCGGCGGCCATCCAGCAGGTGTTCGAACCGTTCGGCGATCCACGCGATCGTGGCTCAGGACTGGCGTTGCCGGTGTGCCGCACGATTATCGAAAGCCACGATGGCAAACTGACGGCCGAGTCGGCGCCGGAGGGCGGCGCGGCCTTCCTCATCGCGCTGCCCGTCGCGCCGGTGCGCGAGGCAGGTCAGCGGCGCGCCTTGCCCGATCCCGTGGCGCGAGCGTGACCGACGACTCTGCCAGCCGACACACGCAAAACTATGGGAAATATGCCGCAATAACGGCAAGCACCGCCGCCGGATCAAGCGCGTCGATAGGGATCTGCTTGTCTGGCTGCGCACTATACCCCGTCATCATGCCGTTGCGATCGACTCCGATCGAGACGACGCGAAACCCCGCGTCTTCCCGCAGCACGGCAAGCGCGCCTGGCGCGGGAAACACGTCCGGATCGACCACCAGCACCGCATGCGCCGGCATGCCAGCGCCCAGCGTCGCGCGGCACATCCGCACGCCGAAGCTTGCCGGGCCGGCCGCAGGCGGCGCCGCGATGGTGAAACCGGCTGGCGTCGCCGCGATCAGCCCGTCGGCAAGTGGCGCACCATACACCGTCAGCAGCGCGCGCGCGTCCGCTGCCGGCGTGGGCGGGGCCTGCGGCACCGGCGTAGCGCTACTGAGTTGCTTGCGCAGATCGGCCACGCGCTCGGCAGTGCGGCGACGACGACTCGCCTCGCCGGGCAACCGCTCAATCCACGTATCCAACGCGCCGGCGGCATGCGCCTCGCGCACGGTCTGCACCAGCGCATCGAAGTCCGCGACGTCCATGACCGCGCAGATGGCGCGCAACGTCGTCGCGTTCCAGCGATCGGGTGTCTTCACCGCGTTCTCGATCCGCGACACGATCACCGGCGGAAGACCATAGACGCTCTCCAGCACCGCCAGCGGCAGATCACGATCGACCTGCCGCGTCTTGCGGAAGGCGGCAGCGAGCAGGATCGCCAGTTGCTCAGCGGGCGGGTCAAATTCAAGTTGCTGGCCGCGCTGCGCCACCCAATGCGCCATGTCGAAGGCGGGATCTTCGATGTCGAGCAGCAGATCGACCGGCGAGATGCCGAGCAGGTCGGCAATCGCCTGAAGCTCATCGGCGCGGGCGACGACCTCACCACGTTCGATTTTCGACAGCCGGATATAGGGGATCGCCGGTAGCGCGGCGGACAGCCCGAGCAACGCGGAGAACCCATGCAGTCGGCGCTGTTCGCGCAGATGGTTCGGGAACACGATGCTGCGATACGGGTCGAGCGGGATCGCGGGGGCGTCGTTGCCGGCGCTCGCAATCAGAGCACCACGGGCGCGCGGCGCACCGCGGCGTGCGGTTGCATCCATCATTCCGGCTTGTTTGCGAACCGCCACTTCACCCTCCGGCTCCGGCAAAAGAAGCCGGTGCGCTGTTGCGGCCTGATAGCAAGCGTTCGCGGAAGGGAACAGGCGATTATGGCAGGACTAGTGCGCCCGGCTGCCCCGTTGCGGCACCGAAAGTTTGGCCCAGCGCCCATCGGCAGCAAAGGGCGCGATGTCGACGCACAGCACGGCACCGCTCAGCACCGCGCCGAGCCAGTCCCCTGCGGCCACCGACACCTGGTCGGGGCTGAACGCCGCACCGCTTCCATCGGTCATCAGCCCGACCCGATCACGCGCGGCCTCCGGCAGCATCGTGGCAAGCTGGCGCAGCGTGGCATTGGCGGCATAGCAAAGCGCGTGCATCGCCGGATCATTGCTGCGGGCGATCCCGTTGGTGCGGCTACCATCGGCAGCGATCTTGTCGATGCGGATGGCGACCTTGCCGGCACGCACCGTCCGCTCGATCAGCAGCATCGTGCAGTCTTGCGCGGCGATCAGCGCGCGGGCGTGGGCGATCAGGTCGGCCGTCGGGATCGCCGGCGTGGCCGGTGCCGGTTCGCGCGTGCAAACCGGCCGATGCCGCGGACCGCATTGTGCCGAGAGATGCCGCATGACTGTTCCTCCAAGTCCCTACTAGACCTTATAGGAGGAGTACGTACTCCGACAAAACAGCTCTCAAACTTTAGTTGAGACGGGCACCGCGTGGTGCGAGCGTCTGCTCACGCGGCAGGAAAGCGGCATCGGCGGCTTCGAAATCGGCGGGGACCGAGGCGATCGCCTTGACGCGCACCATCTGGCTCTGGCGCTGCGCCGGGCTCGGCAGCAGCGAGCGGCTGCGGTCGGCCGGGCGGCTGCGCAGGTGGGCACCGTCCTCGGCGAGTTCGCTGATGATCTTGCTGGCGCGGCGCGTGATCTGGCGCAGACGCTCGCGGGTCAGGTCGCTTGGCAGTTCGGCGGATTCGTCGGCGTTGAACAGGTGATGCTCGACGATCTCGCGGTCGCGCTGGATGCGCTCCTCCAGCTTGGCGGACTCGCCTGCATCGAGCGTCTTGGCGCGGGTGCCGGTCTTGGCGCGGGCGCGCAGCAGGTGGCTGGTGCCAACCTCGCGAAGATGGTCGACATAGGCATCGAGCAGCGCCTGTGCGGCACCCTCGGCCATGAACGACGATGCGGCGGCCTCGGTGGAGGGTAGCGCGCTCTCGTCCTCGATCAGGAATTCGTGCACGCCGTCCTCACCGTCCATGCCCATCGCCAGAGCGTCGAGCGAAACGGTGGCAGCGGAGACTTTCTTCGCGGACGGACGCTGGTCGGCCATCAGACGGAAGCGCAGGCCCTGCAACTCGCCGCGGATCTGCCAGTTGACGAAGGTTGTGAACTTGGCCTTCTCCGGATCGTATGCGGCGATGGCGCGGTGCACGGCAATCGCGCAGACCTGCTCGGCATCGTCCCAATGCGCGACAAGGCCGTACTGGCGGATGAAGTGGCGGATGCGGGGCGCGATCAGCGTGAGGATGCGGGCGAACGCCTTGTCGACATTGGCGCGCTGGCGGTTGGTCTGACGGACCTCGCCGGCCGGCGTGTTCTCGATGACGACGGCAACGGCCACTTCCAGCAGATCGGTGGTCTTCGACATGATCTTCCCCTTGTTTCGATGCATCCCGTCGCATCGCCTGAGGACATTAATGCCGTTCGAAGACTTAAGGGATCGTTGTTAATCCTATAGGTGTCTCCACCTAATCCTATATTACGTAGAGTCCCGCAGCTGTCGGCGCCGGCAGCGGCACACCGCGCCGGATCGCCGAGGTGCGATTGGCACGGAACCGCCCTTCCCCGTAATATCGGCGGGTCGGTACGCCGTCCCGTGCTTGCCCGAAGTGAGGGGCGCGCGTGTTTGTGAGGAATGCCTCACTCCCCTCGTTATAGGCCGATTCGATATACTCGGCATCGAGTCGAAGTGTTTTCATCACCACCGCGGTCAGGCGCGCCACGCGCCTCCCCCGTGCGGGCTGGAAGCCGCGACTGGCGTGTTCGGCAGCGATCGCGCAAAACCGTGTCGTGACAATGCCGTGATCGGCGGACAGCCAGTGCGGACAGAACCCGAGCCGGCGGTGCATCGTCGCGATCGCGCGGGCCGAGTCCACATAGCTGGTATCAAACCGTCCGGTGAAAAGGGCGATCCAATGGCGTGCCTGCGCGTGGATCAGGTCGTTGATGTCGGACCTGTCCGCACGGCAGCGAGCGGCGGCAGGACTGGCCTGGATCTGGACATTGCAGGCCGCGATGATAGCCGGGACAGCGCGTTCGAACGCCGGCGCGGCTTCGCGCAGCAGCGCGTGATCGGCTGCGTCGAAATCGCGAATATCGAAGACCCCGCTGTAATGCGCGCGGATCGTCACGACGGCAGATGCAGGTGTGGGAGGCATGTCATCCTTTATAGGACGACCAGCCGCGCCACGGCTTTAGGATTGCAGCGTCGTCGCCTTCACGCCCGACAGGACGTAACGCGCCGGGCGCACGTTGCGGCTGACGTGGCTGGCAAGCCACATGCGGTGCGCGTCGGCCGCGTTACCCGCAGCAGCGATATCGCGTCCGGCCTTGGCGGTGCCGATCTGCGCGGCGAGCAGGGTGCGCGCGCGACCGCTGTCGAGCTGCCCGCGCAAGAACTTCGCGGCGTCGCGCGGCCCCATGTAATGCGCGAGATAGGCGGTTTTGCTGATCTCCTCCACGCTGTTGCCGACGGTGATGCCGCACTTCTTCAGCGTATCGAGATTGCAGCGCGAATAGTCCGCGATCGTCTGGATCGAAGCTTCGGCGTCATACCGTAGTGCAAGCACCTTGGCGCGCGCCTCGGGCAGCACCTTGCCGCTCGCGCACAGCCAGCCGTTACGTTGCGCAACGCTGTGCAGGAAACTGCCCGCCTGCTCGGCCATGCCGACCCAGGTACCGCTGATGAACTGGCCGAGCCCTGCCGCGCTCGATCGCGGGTTGCGCGAATAGACGTTCCACCGCCCGTCCGATCCCTTCGCCGCCTCGGCATCGATGATCGAGGCAAGCGACGCGGCGGGAATGCCGCTGCGCACGGAGGCCTTCTCCAGCGACGTGCGATGGCGTTCATTGGCGCCGAGACCGTCGATGTTGGCAGGCGCGGGATCGTCGCTCGGCACGCTCGCGGTCTGTTTCGCAACCGCTGCCTGTGCGATCGGGCCGGATACCATCGCCGAACTGCGGTCGAACCGGGCGAGCATCGCCTCGAACCCGCGGGCGAGCGGTGGCGCGTCCGCAACGGCGGAGGTCACGCCGTCCTCACCGCCGATCGCCGCCTGCCATAGCCGGCTGGTGATCTGCGACTGCGCTTCGGCGTAGATGGCGCGGGCGCGCGCCTCACGCTGGACATGGGTGGCGGCAACTGTAGCAGCATCGATGCGGTGGCTCATGCGCGGCGCTCCGCACGGGCGGTGGCGGCTTTGCGCGCGACGAAACGGCCGAGCGCGAAATCGTCGGCAGCGTTCTGTTCGGCAAGCGCGATCGCGGCGTTAGCCTCGTCGCGGAAGCGTTCGGCGGCACCTTCGGCGGCCTTCAGCTTGCCATAGGCTTCCGCCGCCTCGCCGCGCAGGCGGTCCAGCCGGGCCACCGCGTCGCGACGTTGCGCTTCCAAGCGGGACCGATCGGCGCGGCGACGCTGCGCGAAACCGTGCATCGGCATCGTCCAATCACCCGCTACGATGCGATATTGCGCGGCTACGTCTGCTTCGACGGCGGCAAAAGCCGCGTCGATCTCGCCCAGCCGCGACATCTCGCCACTGATCTGCCCGCGCAGATCATCGACCGAACGGCGCTGGAGCCGCACGACCGGATCGACCGGCGTCTTCATGCCGCCACCGCCAATGCCGCGTCATCCTCGGCAAACAGGTCGGCCAGCGCCGCGAAATCGCCGCCGCCGCCGCCCTGCTGCTGCTTGCCCTGCTTGAGCATGTCTTCGATGCGGGGGGCGAGCCGCATCGCCGCATCCACCGCAGGGTTGGCGCCGGCCTTGTATGCGCCGAGCCGCACCATTTCCTCCATTTCGCTGAAGGTGGCGAGCAACCCGCGCGCGCGGATGCGAAGTGCGTTTTCCTCGGCCGACTGACAATGCGGCAGCGTGCGCGACACGGATTTGAGGATATCGATCGCCGGATAGCGCCCCCGCTCGGCGATGCGGCGGGTGATGACGACGTGGCCGTCGAGGATACCACGCACCGCGTCCGCCACCGGCTCGTTATGATCGTCGCCGTCGACCAGCACGGTGAACAGCCCGGTGATCGAACCGTGGCCGTGCAGGCCCGGCCCGGCCCGTTCCAGCAGGCGCGGCAGTTCGGCGAAGACGGTGGGGGTATAGCCTTTCGACGCAGGCGGTTCGCCGTTGGCGAGGCCGATCTCGCGCTGCGCCATCGCGAAGCGCGTGACCGAATCCATCAGGCACAGCACGTTGAGGCCCTGATCGCGAAAATGCTCGGCGATGGCGAGCGTGGTCCAGGCCGCCTGCCGACGCATCAGCGCAGGCGCGTCGGACGTCGCCACCACCACCACGCTGCGCGCGAGACCGTCGGGTCCGAGATCATCCTCGACGAACTCCTTCACCTCGCGACCGCGTTCGCCGATCAGGCCGATCACCGCGACATCGCAATCGGTCCACCGCGCTAGCATCGACAGCAACACCGACTTGCCCACGCCAGAGCCGGCGAACAGGCCAAGCCGCTGGCCGAGGCACAACGGCGCGAACAGATCGAGCGCGCGCACGCCGGTGTCGATACGGTGGCCGACGCGGCCACGCTCGGCGGCGGCGGGCGGTTCGGCCTTCATCGAGCGGGGTTCGGCGCCGATCGCCATCGGCCCCTTGCCGTCGACCGGGCGGCCGAGGCCATCGACCATGCGGCCAAGCCACGCATGGCTCGGCCGGATCGAGACCTGATCGGAGACGAGATCGACGCGCGCGCCGCTGGCGATGCCGTGCGGATCGCTGAACGGCAGGCACAAGGCCGCGCCGCGATCAAGTCCGGTCACTTCCGCCTCCACCGGGCCTTCGGGCGTGCGCAGCGCGACGCGCGCGCCGATGCTGGCCGCACCGAGGAAGCCCTCCACCTCGATCAGCGCGCCGCGCACCGCGACGACGCGCCCGTAATGGCGTTCGACCGGGCTGGCGCGCAGCGCGCGGGCGGCTGAGGCGAGGCTGTGCATGGCGTGCGCTTACGCGGCCAGCGCCGAGAGGACGCCGGTTTCGTAATCGATCAGCCCACGGCAGTCGGTGAGCGCCCGGTAATAATCGCTCAGCCCGACGTGATGCGCAAACGCGACGCACAACGCGCGTGCCTCCGGTGCTTCAAGCGCCCCCATCAGATCGGCGAGCAGCGTCAGGATGCTGTCGCGGTGCGCGTCGCGGCCCTCCGGATCGAGATAGGCCATCATGCAGGCGAAATAGAGCCGGCGCGCCGGCGTGTTCGCCTCCTCGGGCGCCATCACCTCACGGCCGCGCAGCAGCGCGACGTCGTTCTCGATGACCAGTTCGGTACGGCCGACCGAACGCAGCACCGCGCCGTTGATGACCAATTTTTCGTCGTTGCGCAGCGTGATCTTGAGCATGTCGGTATCGCCTGATGATCGTGTCCTTGGCTCCGTTATAGGAAGGCCGTGACGGCGAATGGCGCGCAACTAGGAAAATTTTGCCGTTTTGGCCGCAGCCTCACGCCTTCCTACAATGCATCTGAACGGGCGCGCTGCCCGGCGACAGGAGTGTACCCTTGAGCCTCTATTCAGCCTTCTATGCCGGTGTGTCCGGCCTGAATGCCCAGTCGAACGCGATGGCGACGGTGGCCGACAACATCACCAACGTGAACACGGTCGGCTACAAAGCGGTGGATTCGCAGTTCGTCTCGCTCGTCACCGACGGGCGCACCGACCAGACCTATACGGCGGGCGGCGTGCAGCTCGCGCCGCGCCAGCTCATCTCGAAACAGGGGCTGTTGCAGGCCTCGTCGGGTACCAACGATCTCGGCATCGAGGGCAACGGCTTCTTCGTCACGCGCGCAAACTCGCCGAGCGGCGAGACCGTGGCCTACACCCGCGCAGGCGCGTTCGCGCCCGATGATTCCGGCTATCTCAAGAACAGCGCCGGCTATTACCTGCAAGGCTGGAAGCTCGACGCGGCCGGCAATTATGCCAACAACGGCACGGTCACCAATCTCCAGCCGGTTCGCCTCAGCGACCTCAGCGGCAGCGCGGCGCCGACCACCAAGATCGAATTGCGCGCGAACGTCCAGTCGACCACGCCGACCTATGCCGGCACCTACAATGCCGGCGACATGGCCGCCGGCACCACGACGCCCGCCTTCACGCGCTCGCTGCAGGTCTATGACGGTCAGGGCAACCCGCACAACCTCACGCTCGGCATGGTGCGCACCGACGCCAACACCTGGCAGACCGAAGTCTATGCCGATCCCAAGAGCGACGTGACCGCTGCCGGCGGCCTGCTCGCCAGCGGCACGATGAAGTTCAAGGCGGACGGCAGCCTCGATATGGCCAATTCGTCGCCCGCGCTGTTCGGCTCGCTCACCCCGACCTGGACCAACGGCGCGGCATCGCAGCCGATCAAGCTCGACCTCGGCACCGATGGCGGCATGGACGGCTTCACCCAGTTCGCCAGCGCCTCGGGCACGGTCGCGTCGAACATCGACGGCGGGCTTGCCGGCAATGTCTCCTCGATCGACATCACCAAGGCGGGTGTGGTCAGCGCGGTGTTCGCCGACGGCACCAAGCGCGCGGTGTTCCAGCTCCCGCTCGCCACCTTCGCCAATCCGGACGGCCTCACCCGCCTGCCCGGCAACGGCTTCACCGTGTCGGGCGAATCCGGCAACATGCTGCTCAACGCCGCCGGTACGGTCGGCGCCGGCACGGTGCAGGAGGGCGTACTGGAGCAGTCGAACGTCGATCTGGCGGGCGAGTTCACCAACATGATCCGCTTCCAGCGCGCCTACAGCGCCTCGTCCAAGATCATCACGACCGTCGACGAGATGTTGCAGGAAATCAGCAATCTCAAGCGCTGATCCGTAAACGGGCCGGGGACCACCAACCATGTCACTCAACGAAATCCTCGGCACCGCCGTCTCGGGCCTCGCCGCATCGCAGGCGGGGTTGCGCAGCGTCTCGAACAACATCGCCAACGTCAACACGCCGGGCTACGCGCGGGAGAAGACGGCGATCACCTCCAACGCGTACGGCGGCGTCAGCATCGGCGAGCCGACGCGCGTCGCCGACCGCTTCCTGGAGGAAACCGTGTACCGCCGCGCCGGCGACACCGGCCAGGCCGACGTCCAGGCCAATTACACCAGTCGACTGCAGGCGCTGCTCGGTACGCCGGGTGACGCCTCCGGCCTGCCCGGGCGGATCGATGCGATCTCGGCGGCGGCGATCGACCTGACCGGCACCGCCGGCGCGACGCAGAAGAAGGCGGTGTTCGTAGCCGCCGTGCAGGATGCGATCGGCGGACTGAAGCAGACCCAGGCCGACACGCAGGCGCTGGCGAGCGACGTCGCGGGCGATCTCAGCGCCAGCGTGGACCGCGCCAATGTGCTGCTGAAGCAGATCTACACGCTCAACGGCACGGTTTCGCAGGCGCAAGGGCAAGGCCGCAGCACCGCCGCCGCCACGGACCAGCGCAACAGCGCGATCGAAGAGTTGAGCGGGCTGATGAAGGTGACGGTGCGCAACCAGTCGGACGGGCGCGTCACCATCGAAACGTCGAACGGTACCGCCCTGCTCGATGACCGGCTGCGGCAACTGTCCTATCCGGTCGGCGATCAGGCCGCCGCGCAATCAAGCTATCCGGCGATCACGCTGCGCTTCGCGGATGGTGATCTGGCGGCAGGAGCCTCGACCGGCGAGAAGATCGATACCGGCACGATCAGCGGCAAGATCGGCGGCCTCGTGGCCCTGCGCGACCAGACGCTGCCGGCGTTTCAGGAGAAGCTGGGCGCGCTGTTCACCGGCCTTGCGGGCACACTCAACGCCGCCAGCAATGCCGCCACCACTGTCCCCGCGCCCAACAGCCTGGAGGGTCACGCCACCGGGCTGACGGCGGGCGATCGGCTCGGCTTCACGGGTGCCGCCACCTTCGCCGTCACCGATGCGAGCGGCAAGCTCGTCGCCAAGACCAGCCTCGATTTCTCCACGATGGGCGCGAACGCAACCGTCGGCGATGCACTGTCGGCGATCAACGCCGGCCTGAACGGCGCGGCCACCGCCTCGCTGGACGCCACCGGCACGCTCACCTTCACCGCCGCCGCCAGCGGCAACGGCGTGGTGGTCGCGCAAGGCACGCCGGCAAGTGATCGCGGCGGCGCCGGCTTCTCGCAATATTTCGGGCTCAACGACGTGGTGCGCAGCGATACGTCGCCGCTCGTCCCGACCGGTTTCACAGCCGGCGATGCTAGTGGCTTCGCGACCGGACAGACTGCGGAAATCGACCTGCGCGACGGCAACGGCCGCATGCTCGCGGCCCATGTACTCACCCCGGCAACCGGCGGAACGATCGGCGATCTCGTCACCGAACTGAACGGCAGCGACCTCGGCCAGTACGGCAGCTTCGCGCTTGCTGCGAATGGCCGGTTCCAGTTCACCCCCAAGGCATCGGTCGGTGGCGCCGCCATCTCGATCCCGTCGGATTCGACCGACCGGCTCGGCACTGGCGTGTCTTTCACCGCGCTGTCCGGGCTGACCGGCGCGGCCGATGCGCTGACGAACGGCGGGGTGCGGGTCGATCTCGCCGGCGATACGCGCAAGCTGCCGGTGGCGACCTTCGACGCGAGCGCGGGCATCGGCAGGCAGGCGCTCGGCACCGGCGACACCAGCGGCGCGACCGGCCTCGTCAACGCGCTTGCCGGCACCACCGATTTCGGCACCGGCGGCAAGGCAGCCCTCGAAACCTACGCCGCAAACCTCGTCAGCAGCGCCGGCATCGACGCCAACCAGGCCGCCTCCCGGCTCAGCGTCGCGAGCGCCAGCCAGACCGACGCGATCAACCGCCGCGACAATTTTTCCGGCGTCAATCTCGACGAGGAACTGTCACAGATGGTGGTGCTGCAAAACAGCTATTCGGCCGCCGCCCGCGTCATCTCCACGGCGAGCCAGATGTACGACACCCTGCTGAACATGATCAAGTGAGAGAGACATCATGACCCGCGTCGCCACCATTCCGCTCCAGTCCGTGCTGATCTCCGGCATCCAGCGCGCACAGTCGCAGATCGCCGTGTCGCAACAGCAGCTCGCCTCGGGCAGCAAGGCGCCCGATTACGCCACGCTCGGCACGGATGGCGTGCGTACCGTGTCGGCGCATTCGATGCTCGCCCGGCAACAGGCGGAGTCGACCGCGACCACGCAGGCCGGCACCACGCTGGCGCTTCAGGACACCGCGCTGACCGCGATCGATGGCAGCGCCAGCGACCTGCGCACGCAATTGCAGACCGCGATCGGCAGCGGGCAATCCTCCGGCCTGCAAAGCACGATCCAGGCCGCGTTCGATCAGTATCGCAGCGCGCTCAACACCACCGAAGGCGGCATCGCCGTGTTCGGCGGCGCGCAGACCGATACGCCGCCGTTCACGCCGGCCACGCTCGCGGATCTCACCACCACCGATGCGCCCGCCGCGTTCGCCAACGACCAGAAGCGCGCCACCGTCCGCGTCGGCGAGAACCAGGATCTGACGGTCGGCGTGTTGGCAAGCGATGCCGGCGGCGGCCTGTTCGATGCGTTCAAGGCGCTGGCGCAGGCCGGCACGATCGGCACCACCCTCACCGATGCGCAGAAGACCGCGCTTAGCGATGCGGTGAAAAAGCTCGATTCCGGCATCTCGCAACTGCGCGACGTCAACGCCGAGAACGGTCGCAAGATGGCGCAGGTCGACACGCTCGGCACGCGCGCGCAGGCGCGCAACACGCTGCTGAAGGGTATCGTCAGCGATAACGAGGATGCCGATCTTGGTCAGGTCGCGATCGATCTCGCCACCCGCAAAAGTGCGCTGGAGGCGAGCTATTCGGTGTTCGGGCAGCTCTCGCGAATGAGCCTGGTCAGCTACCTGCAATAGACATCCGCCGATTTGCTAACGCGGGCTTAACCCAGTGCCGCTACCGCTCGGCTGCGTATGGAAGTAGGCATATCGATGAGCGAACGGAACGACGATCTGCGGACGGCGGCGGCCTGGAATGCGATCTGCCGTTCTCAGGCAGTGATTGAGTTCGACACCGGCGGCCACGTGCTGTGGGCGAATGCGATCTTCCTCGACCTGATGGGCTATACCCTCGACGAGATCGTCGGGCGGCACCATGCGATCTTCTGCGACGCCGATCTGATCCGCACCCACGCTTACGCCGCGTTCTGGGCCAAACTCGGCAGCGGCGCGTTCGATGCGAACGTCTACCGCCGCGTTGCCAAGGATGGCCGGGAGGTGTGGTTGCAGGCAACCTACACGCCAGTGCTCGACCGCGACGACCGTCCGGTCAAGATCATCAAGTTCGCCACCGACATCACCCGCCAGGTCAAGCTCGAACAGGAGGTGCAGCTTCGCCTCGACGACGGCGAGCGTTTCCAGAACCAGTTACAGGATCGCAAGCAGCAGCTTGAATCGACGATGCAGGAACTCTCCGCCATCGTGCAGGCGATCGGCGACATCGCCGCGCAGACCAACCTGCTCGCGCTGAACGCCACGATCGAGGCGGCGCGCGCCGGCGAGGCCGGGCGCGGCTTCGCGGTGGTGGCGAGCGAGGTCAAGAAACTCGCCGGCGACACGCGCCAGGCGACGCAACGCGCCGCCGACATGATGAAGCGCGGCACGGAGCGCGCGCTCGCGGCCTGACGGCTGGACGCGCGTCCGGCGCTACGCCCCGAGCAGTGGCGCCAGTTCCGCCAGCACCGCCGCACGGCGCGCGGCGGCATCCAGCACCACGCCACCGCTATCCCACGCGATCTGCGCGTCGCCGGGGGCGAGCGTGATATCCTCGATCACCACCAGTGCCAGCCGACGACGGTCGCGACTCTGCCGGTCGGCGATGCGGGCTTCGATATCGGTGACCAGATCGGGGTGCACGCGGATCACCACTTCCTGCCCGCGCGCCACCTGCCCGAGCACACGCGCGATCGCGTCGTCGATCGCCTGTACCGGCGCGAGCGCGACCGCATGCCCGGCGAGCATGTCCGCCGCCGCCAGCGCCACCTCAGCGGCATCCTGCGCAAGGCCGTCTAGCACCGCGCCGTGGCGTTCCGCAATGTCCTCGATGCCGGCCTGGAGCGCATCCGCCGCCGACAGCAGCGCTGTGTCGCGCTCCTGCCGAGCCTCGCGCAGACCTGCCTCGAACGCCTCGGCATAGGCAGTGGCGAGCGCGGCGGCGTGATCCGCGCGCAGCGCCGCAAGCTGCGCTTCGGCCGCCGCGAGGCGCAGCGCGAGTTCGCTCGCCGATCCCGACAGATCGGGTTCGGCGATGGCGAACACGCGGTCGAACGCAAACGGGCGCGCCTGGAAGCTCATGTCCGCCATCATCAATACACCATCGCTTCATCGTCCTTGGGATCGACCAGCACGATCTCGCCGCGATCGGCGAGTTGCTTGGCAAGCCGGACGAGCTGGCCCTGCGCCTCTTCGCATTCGCGCGCACGCACCGGCCCCATGCCGGCGATGTCCTCGCGCATCATCTTGGCGGCGCGTTCGGTCATCGAGCTGAGGAACAGTTGCTTCATCGCGTCGGGCGCGCCCTTCAGCGCCAGCGCCATCATGCGCTTGTCGGCGTTTTTGACGACGGTGGCGATCGCGGTGGGTATCAGGTTCGACAGATCCTCGAAGGTGAACATCAGCGCGCGAATGCGGCTGGCGGAATCGGGCGAGCGGTTGTCGAGCGCGGTGAGCATCGCTTCCTCGGTCGATCGGTCGAGCGCGTTGAACAGTTCGGCCATGCTCTCGTGCGGATCACGACGCTGCGACCGCGACAGGTTCGACATGAACTCGCTGTGCAGCGTGCGTTCGATCTCGCCGACGATCTCCTGCTGGACGGGCTCCATGCGCAGCATCCGCTGGATCACGTCGATCGCGAAGTCGCGCGGCAGCGCCGCCATCACGCGCGCGGCATGTTCGGTCTTCAGCTTGCTCATGATGACCGCGACCGTTTGCGGATACTCGTTGCGCAGATAGGCGGCGAGTACGGTTTCGCTGACGTTGGACAGCTTGTCCCACATCGTCCGGCCCGAAGGCCCGCGAATATCCTCCATGATCGCCTTGGCACGCTCGCCGCTCAGCACGTTGCCGAGCAGCCGCTCGGTCGTTTCGAACGAACCGTGCAGCGAGGAGATTGTCGACACCTCGGAGGAGAATTGCAGCAGCAGATGTTCGACCACCGGCGCGGCCACGCTGCCGAGCTCCACCATCGCCGCCGACAGTTCGCGGATCTCATCGGCGCTGAGCTGTTCCCACAGCGCTGCGCCATTGTCCTTGCCGAGCGCCAGCAGCAACGCCGCCGCACGCTGCGGGCCGGAATAGCGCTTCAGCTCCGGCGGTTCGATGATGGGCGCCGTCATCGGCATCTGCGTCCCCTTTGCAGCCGTTCCCAAAAAAACTGTTCCCGCGCCGTCCGGCACCGGTTTCACGCTCTATTATAGGATTACCGATGCGCGGTCGGTGAAAGGCGGTAAAGAAAGTGTCGATAAACTCTTCCAGCGGATTGATCGGGCTGTCGCTGCTCTCAGGCGACACCAGCCTGTTCGCCTCGGCCAACAGCAGCGCCGCCGCGACATCTGAATCGCTCGCCGTGCGCAAGGCCAAGGCGCAGTTCACGCTCGCCGCCACGACGCCACCGTGGAAGGCGCCCGCGTCCAAGGCATCCGACAGCGCGCAGGTCGCCACCGTCAAGGCGATGAAGACCATCATCGACGCCACCACCGCGCAGAGCAGCACACTGCCCGACGACGTGAAGACCAGCTTCACCGCGTACAAGGCGCTCGACTCGCTGCGCATCCTCGCGCAGGCCGCATCTTCCGCCACGCTCAGCGACAGCCAGCGCGCCAGCATCAACAAGAGCTTCGCGAAGGGGCTGGCCGATCTCCAGACCTATCTCGGCACCGCGCCGACCTCGAAGCTCGATCTCGCCTTCGCGCAGCCGACCCGCCGCGGCGAGAGCGAGACGCTGCCGTCGCTTGCCGCCAATACCGGCACCGTCACCGGCAGCACCGTCGCGACCGCGCGCGACGCGGCGTTGACCGGCATGACCGGCAGCGAGCAATTCTCGGTCGCGATCACATCCGGCTCGAGCAGCACCACCGTGCATGTCGATCTGGCGGGCTCCCAGCAGCCGCCGACCCTCGATTCCGTCGCCGCCGCGATCAACGCCGCGATCGCCGCGATCCCGGCGAAGAACGCGGACGGCACCGTCGCGCTGGATGACAATGGCGATCCCAAGCCGCTTTACTCCGTCAAGTTCGCGCCCGTGAAGAACAGCGACGGCTGGACGATGGGCATTACCACGCCGCGCCTCGAACAGGTCGCGATCACCCAGGACAATGCGCCCGACGCGCTGATGGTCTCGGTCGGCAGCAGCGCGCTCGATGCGCCCTCGGCCGTGCGGATGCTGCGCTTCGACGATCCCGCCAATAACGGCGCACAGCACAGCTATGGCAGCGTCACCGCGCTCGACACCGATGCCACCGCGCGTGCGGCGCTGCTCCCCTCGACAACGGTAGCGGTGAAGGGCGTGACGCCGCCGCCGCCCGCGCAGGTCAACGCCAGCCTCACCGCCAACGCCAGCGTCACCGCCCCCGATGGCAGCACCTATGTGGTCGGCACCGCCGCCGGCGATGTCGGCGGGCAGACCCTCGCCGGCAGCCAGGACCTGCTGCTCACCAAGCGCGACAGCGAGGGCAAGGTGGTGTGGGAGCGGATGCTCGGCGCGGCCGGCAGCGCGACCGGCGCGGCGGTCAGCCTCGCGCCCAACGGCGACGTGGTGGTGGCCGGCACCGTCACCGGCAGCTTCGATACGCAGAACAGCGATGGCGACGTGCTGGTCTCGCGCTACAACACCACTGGCGAGGAGCAATGGTCGACGGTGGTTCGCGCAAACGGCGCAGACACCGCGAGCGCGATCACCACCGCACCGGACGGTTCGATCTACGTTGGCGGTCGCGCGGCAAGCGGCGACGGCGATGCGTTCGTCGCGCGGCTTGACGGCAACGGCCGGTTACAGGAACGCCGCGTCATCGATAGCGGCGGCAGC
Organism: Sphingomonas sp. GC_Shp_3; assembly: GCF_026540945.1. NCBI lineage: Bacteria > Pseudomonadati > Pseudomonadota > Alphaproteobacteria > Sphingomonadales > Sphingomonadaceae > Sphingomonas > Sphingomonas sp. GC_Shp_3. The sequence continues at coordinate 116,768 of NZ_JALNUT010000008.1, read as the reverse complement.
GACGGGGTGAGCGGCCTGGCGGTGGACCGCGACGGCAACGTCCTCGCGCTGATGCACGCCGGCACCGACACGCAGGTGCGCAAGCTGCAAGGCGGCGCGCTGTCCACCGATCTCGGCCAGATCAGCCTCGGCACGGTCGAGGCGCGCGCGATCGCGGTCGGTGCGGACGGCACGGTCGCCGTTGCCGGCGCGACAAGCGCGGCGGTGGCGGGCGCGCAGGCCAACGCGATGTCAGGTGGACGCGACGGTTTCGTCACGTTGCTCGACACCGGGCTGACCAGCGCCGCCACATCTTACGTCGGCACCGCCGCCGACGATCAGATCGACAGCATCGCGTTCGACGGCACCACGCTTTACGCGGGCGGCCGCACCACCGGTACGATCGGCGCCGCCAAGATCGGTTCCACCGACGGTTTCGTCGTCGGTATCGACACTGCGACCGGCGCGATCGGCAGTGCGCGCCAGTTCGGCCAGCTTTCCACGCGCACGGACTCGGTGCAGGTCTCGACCGCTAAGGGCGGCGCGAGTGCGCTCGGCGCGATCGGATTGAAGCTCGGCGTGCAGGGCGCGCAGGACTCCACGCTGCTCACCGCCAACACCTCGTTGCGCGCGGGCGATGAATTCTCGATCCAGGTCGAAGGCGGCGCGGTGCGCAAGGTGACGATCGCCGCCGACGACACGCTCACGTCGCTTGCCAGCCGGATCAACCGGCTGACCGGCGGCAAGATCACGGTTTCAACGCCCAAGGTCGGCAACGGCAACGTGCTGCGCATCGAAGCGAAGGCCGGCGCGTCCGTCGAGCTGATCGCGGGCGCTACCGGCAAGGACGCGCTCGCCAAGCTGGGCCTGCCGGCCAAGCGGCTCACCGTGTCCGATCCGGTACCGACGGGCGCGCCCAAGGTCCGGCCGGGTGGCACCTACGGCCTCGGCCTGTCCTCGGCGCTGCGCCTCGATAGCGTCGCCGATGCCAAGGCGGCGCTCGGGCAGCTTACCTCCGCGCTGTCGATAACGCAGACCGCCTATCGCTCGCTCTACTGGGACGCGACCAAGGCGGCCACCGTCGACGGACCGTCCGGCGGATCGAGCGTGTCCGCCTACGACAAGGCCAAGCTCGCCAGTTATACCGACGCGCTCGCGCGCCTGACCGGCTGATCGTGCCCAGCCTCCACGCTTTCACCTCAGGAATCTGACATGAGCCAGCAACTCCCTTCGCTGCTCGCCGGCATTGGCGATGCGATGCGCTATCTCGATACGCGCAAGGACGTCATCGCGCGCAACATCGCCAATGGCGACACGCCCGGCTTCAAGGCGCAGGAGACCGCACCGGCCAGCTTCGCCGGGATGGTGCAGAACGGTGCGCCAAGCGTCTCCGCACCCACCGTCGAACTCAGCAGCACGATGGTGTCGCTCGGCGCCCGCAACGTAAAGGCGGGGAACATCGTGCTCGACCATGACGTGACCGAGACGAAGCCCGACGGCAACAACGTCACGCTGGAGGACCAGTTGCTCAAACTCGGCAACATCCAGCAGGATTTCGCGACGCTGACAAACCTCTACCGCAAGCAGATGTCGCTGCTGAAAACCGCGCTCGGCAAGAACGAGGGCTGACGCAGGCCTCGCGCAAATGCGGCGAACGGGCTGAACAAAGCCGCGCTCATGCGTTGTGTACCCGGTTGGCCTGCGTGACAGGCCGCACAATCGGGAGTTTCACCATGAAAAAGCTTATCGGGTTCGCCCTGCTCGCCGCCACCGTCGCCGCACCCGCCGTGGCGCAGGATCACCGCGATCACCGCCGCAGCGAGCGGACGTATCGTCAGGATTGCAAGCGCAGCAGCGGCACGACCGGCACGATCGCGGGCGGTGCGGGCGGCGCACTGGCCGGCCACGCGCTGGGCGGTGGTACGCTCGGCACGGTCGCTGGCGGGGTCGGCGGTGCGCTGCTCGGCCGTCACCTCGACAAGAAGCACGACGCCGCGCAGAACCGCAAGAACGGTTGCTGATCCGGTTCGGGCCGGCGCGGTCCCCGCGTCGGCCCGTTCTTTACAGCCGGTAGTTGATCGACAGCGGCGCGTTCACCTCGCGCAGCGACACCTGTCCCTGCGCGCTATAGGCTTCGGAGCGACGCCCGGTCAGCCGCTGCATCTCGACGCCGACCGCCGCCATCATTTCGGCCGTCAGCGCGATCTGCCGCGTCAGCACCTCCGCGTTGACCGCCGCCGCATCACGCAAGAGGCCGACACGCGTCGTCAGCATCGCCCGCTCGTCCGCCGCCAGCGCCTCGATCCAGTCGGGCGACTGCCGGAACAGTTGAGCGGTGGCACCCTCCAGCATATCGACCAGCCGCGATTTCGCCTTGGCGAGCTCGGCGATACCGGGGCAACGGCCATGCAGCGCTAGGTTGTCGCTTTCCTCCTCCATCACGCCGACCAGCGAATCGATCGTGTCGATCAACGTGCCGAACAGGGTGTCGGTCGGGCCAAGCTTCATGACTGCGTTCACGACTTCGATCCTTGCTGGAGTTTGATGATTTGATCCATCACGGCCGGGGCGAGACCGATCCCGCCGACCTTCGCCATCTGCTTGCCGAGCTTTTCGGCGAGAATGCCCTTGAACATCTCTTCGCCGTGGCCGCCGCCGAACTGCTCATCGGTCTGCACGTTCTCAAGCATCAGATTTGTCATCTGGCCAAGGAATACCGCCTCGAACTCCTGCGCGCTGTCCTTCGCCTTCTTGTTGGCGGCGAGCGCCTGCGCGGTCGGCACGGCGGCGGCGGTTGGAGATACGGCGTCCATCACTGCACCTCGATTTCGGCCTGGAGCGCACCCGCCGTCTTCAGCGCCTGAAGGATGGTGATGAGATCGCGCGGCGACACGCCCAGCGCGTTCAGCCCGCCGACCAGCGACTTGAGCGAGGCTCCCTCCAGCATGGCGAGCGATTTGCCGCCCCCGTCATCCACGTTGATCTGCGTGCGCGGCAACACCTGCGTCGTCCCCGACGACAAGGGTGCCGGCTGCGAGGCGACCGGGCTTTCCGCCACGCTGATCGTCAGACCGCCCTGTGCGATCGCCACAGGGCTGACGCGCACGTCGGCGTTCATCACCACCGTGCCCGCCGCTTCGTTGACGACGACGCGCGCCGGCTGATCGACATCGACCGGCAGGTTCTCGACGCGGGTCAGCAGATCGACCACCCCACCCGGCACCGCCGAGGTCGGGGTGAGCTGGACGGTCGCCGGATCGAGCATTTGCGCGGAGCCGGGGAAATTCTTGTTGATGACATCCGCGACCCGCTGCGCGGTGGTGAAATCGGGATTGCGCAGCGCCAGTTTCAGCGTGTTGGCGGAGCGCAGCGCATAGGGCACCTCGCGCTCGACGATGGCACCGCCGGCGATCCGCGCCGACGTCGACACGCCCCGGCTGATGTTCGCCGCCGCGCCCTGCGCCTTGAACCCCGACACCGCGACCTGCCCCTGCGCCACCGCATAGGTATTGCCGTCGAGCCCGCGCAGCGACGTCGCGATCAGCGTACCGCCCTGCAGGCTGGTGGCATCGCCCAGCGCCGCCACCGTCACGTCGATCGCGGAACCGGCGCGCGAGAACGCCGGCATCGTCGCGGTGATCGACACCGCCGCGACGTTCTGCGTCTTCATCTGCGCCTGGCGGATGTTGACGCCCATACGCTCCAGCATCGCCTGCATCGATTCCTCGGTGAAGGGGGAGTTGCGCATCCGGTCGCCCGTGCCGGCGAGACCGACGACGAGGCCGTAGCCGATCAGTTGGTTGGGGCGGACGTTCTCGAAATCGACGATGTCCTTGATACGCGACCCCGCCCACGCCGGCTGCGCACTGAATGCCAGCACGGCGGCGAGCCCGCCCAACAGTGTCCGCAGATTAGCCACGCGCATCCTTTGAAAACATCGGCGTCTCCGCCTTCATCTTTCTTATAGGATGATTGGGTACGAGGTGGCGTGAACGGGAGGATTGACGTGCGGATCGACGGGCTTGGTGCGATAATGCCGCAATTGCTGGTGCAGGCGATCGGCCGGCCCGCGCCCGCGATGGCCACGCTCGGCGATCAGGCGCCCCCGCCCGATACCGCGCTGCAACCCAATGCGCTCGCCAACCCCGCGATCGGATCGGTGCAGATGCTCGTCGCGATGAGCGCCGCCACGCCGCCCGAAGAACGCCGCCGCCGCGTCGTACAACGCGCCACGCGCGGGCTGGACGCGCTGGCGGCGCTCGATGCCGCAACGATTGTCGACGCGCCGCGCGCGGCGGTGGTGGAGACGCTGGCCGACTGGTCACGCGAACTGCACGAGGCGGGCGACCCGGCGCTGGATGCGCTGATGACGGAGATCGAGCTGCGGGTACAGGTGGAACTGGCGAAGTACGATCGGGAAGTTTGAGCGTACGCCGCAATCGTTATAGTGTTAGCGTCACGTGGAGATTGCCTGAACGCGCGCCTCCCGGCGTCCGGCACAAGCCAGGCGAGTCACGGATCTATTGTGACGCTGCTGGATGTTTTAACAATTGTGGTCGACCCGACTTTTCTTCCGTCCCGCACGTACGGGCGGCTAACCCTGAAGCCGGGTTTGAAATTTCCGCACGGATCCGGCGCTTCGCCCGATCTCGATATCGTGCGGCATGTCAATCCCATACCGGCCCCATCGGCAACGATCTGAGCCTCATACGCCGAACTCACAGTCGCCTTGTTTGCTTCCACGGCAGGCACTTCATCTGGAAGCATCCAATTGATCGGCAGCTTGTAGGTGGACGTGACGGGCTTCCCGTTGCGATCGATCGCCGGGTTAAACCTGGCGTGCGCAAGCGCGATATCACATGTCGCCGTGTCCAGGCTGGTTGTGCCGCTGGATATTTCGATGCTGCAACCAGTGGCTGTTCCGGTGAGGTCGACGCTGATGTCCGCAACGACCCGACCTTGTCGCTCTGCACGCAGGGCGTCCTTGGGATACTGATCAGGGCCGAACCACTCGCCGGGGTTTCCGATGATGATCGCAGGCATGGCGTGACGTGCCGCTTGCGCCGAACTGTCACTTGGAAACAGTGCCAAACCTAGCCCAACCAAGAGCAAACTGCGCATCGCAAACCTTCCGAACCAAACCGGGTAATCTGTTCCTATGACCCGCGACCTTGTCAAGTTTCGTGCTGCTGGTCACCCGCCGTTGAATAAAGGTTGGCTTTTCTACAGCAAAGCTATGCGCTTCCCTTCTTCCCCAGCTTCATCACGAAGCTGACGATTTCCGCCACCGCCGTGTAATGTTCCGGCTTGATCGGATGGTCCAACTCCACCGTGGCGTACAGCGCGCGGGCGAGCGGCGGGCTTTCCACGATCGGCACGTTCGCGCGTGTCGCTACCTCGCGGATGTTGAGCGCCACTGCGTCGACGCCCTTGGCCACCACCACCGGCGCCGCCATCGCGCCGTGATCGTATTGCAGCGCCACCGCATAGTGGGTCGGGTTGACGACGATCACGCTTGCCTCCGGCACCTTGGCCATCATGCGCTGGCGGGAGCGTTGCATCTGGATCTGGCGGATCTTGCCCTTGATCTTGGGGTCGCCCTCGCTTTGCTTGTGCTCGTCCTTGATCTCCTGAAACGACATCATCATCCGCTTCATGAAGCTGCGGCGTTGATAGAGGTAATCGGCGGCGGCGATCACCACGACGAGCAGCGCCGCCGCCTTGACCATCGCCAGCACGAGGCCGGTCGCCGCCGCGCCGATCGTCGCGGCGGGCGCGCCGATCAGGGTGTCGAGCCCGGCGATGCGCGGCCACACCATCCAGCCGACCACGACGATCACCATCACCAGCTTGGCGAAGGTCTTGGCGAACTCGACCAGCGCGCGCATTCCGAACAGCCGCTTGGCACCCGCCATCGGCGAGAGCTTGTCCCATTTGAGCTTGAGCCGATCGGTGGCGAGGCGGGGTTTGCCGGACGAGAACATCGTCAGCAGCGCGAAGGCGAACAGTACGGCGAGCATCGGCAGCACCGTCATCGCCGCCTGCCCCATCAGCGCGGACGCCAGGTGCTGCGCGCCGGCGGGGGTGATCGCGATATCCTCGCTGTGCCCCCACATACCGGTGAGCAGCACGCCGAACCGCGAGGCGGTCCACGTCCCCAGCATCAGCAGCACGGCGAGCGCACCGACGAACATCACCGCATGGCGCGCCTCGGCAGCGGTGACGACATCGCCCTTCTTGCGCGCGTCCTCGAGCTTCTTTTCTGTTGGTGCATGCGTCTTGTCGTCGGACATGCCGCTACCCCCACACCGACCGGGTCCACGCCGACATCGCCTGCGCGAACCCGCCGAGCATCGCCGCCATCAGCAGCGCGGTGATGCCCATCCCGAGCAGCAGGTTGAGCGGCTGCGCGATAAAGAACACCTGGATCTGCGGCGCCAAACGCGCGGCGAGCCCGAGTGCTACGTTGAAGACGATGCCGTACACGATTAGCGGCGCGGCGAGGCCAAGCCCAAGCTCGGTCGCGCGCGACACGGTGGCGACGACGAGTTGCGCAAAGTCGGCGGAGGACGGCAGCACGCCGACCGGGAACATCGCATAGCTGTGCACCAGCGCACCGATCCAAACGTGGTGGACGCCCATGCTCATGCACACGATCGCCGCCGCCACGCTCATCACTTTGGAGAGCACGGTCACCTGCCCGCCCATCGCCGGATCGCTCACCAGCGCGGAGGTCAAGCCGATCTGGAGGCTGATGAGGCCGCCCGCCATCGACACGGCGGTGAACATGATCTTGACGAGCGTCCCGAGCGCGAGGCCGATCATCAGCTCGACCACTACCATCGCCGCATAGGCCGCCTGATCGTCGGGCGCGTGCGGCAGTTTCGCCGACAGCAACCCGAAGAGCCCGAGCGTCAGGCCGAGCGACATCAGCAGCCGGATTCGCCCCGGCACCGCGTCTTCGGAAAACACCGGCAAGCACATCAGCATCGCCCCGACCCGCGCAAACAGCAGCAGGAAGGCGGTGGCGAACGCCGGCAACTGGCCGATGAGGGCGAGACCCTGCACGTTTGGATCAGCCGGCGATGATGCGCTGGCTGAGCTCGGCCATGAAGCCCGCCATCGCGCGGCCGATCATCGGCAGGCACATCAGCATGACGAGGCCGATGCCGAGCAGCTTCGGCACGAACGTGAGCGTCGCTTCCTGCACCTGCGTCAGCGCCTGGAACAGTCCGATGACGACGCCGAGGATCAGCGAGGCGATCAGCATCGGCCCGGCGATGGTCAGCACCAGCAGCAGCCCGGCGCGCGCGATCGCCATCGCATCGGCGGCGTCGAGGCCATGCATCAGATCTGCATCCGCATGATTTCACCGTACGCGCTCACCACCCGGTCGCGCACCGCCACCACCGTGTCGAGCGCGGTCTCGGCCGCACCGATCGCGGTGACCACGTCGATGAGGTTGCCCTTGCCGGCCACCTGCGCCGCGCTCGCCTTTTCTGCGCCGTGCAGGCTAGTGGTGGCGGAGCCGACCATCTGGCCGACCATCGCGCCGAAGTTCGGGCCGGCGCTCTCGCTGCCGCCACTCTCGGTGAGCGGCGCGGAGGGCAGCAGCGAGCCGCCCTTTGCTCCGGTAATCGCGCGGCCATAGGCCATGCCTGCGTCAAGTGCGCCAATCGACATATCAGGGCGTCCTATTTGAGGAGATCGAGCGTACGCATCGTCAGGCCGCGCGCGGCCTCGATCGCGTTGAGATTGGCTTCGTAGGATCGCTGCGCCGCCTTCATGTCGGCGGCTTCCAGCAGCGGATCGACATTGGGGGTCTGCACGTATCCGGTGGCATCGGCGGCGGGATTGCCCGGCTGGTAGGTGCGCCCGAACGCGGATTTGTCGCCGGTCACGCCGGTCACCTCGACCTCGCCGCCCTTCTGCTTGCCGTCGAGCACCGCGCGGAACGTGGCGATCTTACGCTGGTAGGGCGCGCCGCCGGGCGATGCCGCCACCGAATCCGCATTGGCGAGGTTTTCCGCGATCACCTTCATCCGCACCGCCTGCGCGCGTAAACCGGAGGCGGAAATCCCGATCGAATCCGATCCCATGACGTATCCCATAAGAGGCGCGACACCTTGCCGCTCACAGCCATCTTATAGGCAAAATTTTCCCACCCCGGCCGATCGCCATCGGATTTTTCCTATAACTTTGGGGAACGGTTAAGGGGAACGGCACGTGGCCGGATTGAACGATATCGATGTTGAACTGGCGGTGATGCTCGGGTCGACCAGCATGCCGATCCGGCAGATCCTCAAGATGAGCCGGGGCGCGATGATCCCGCTCGATGCGCGTCAGGACGATCCGAGCGTGGTGATCGTCAACGATCAGGCGATCGCGCACGGGCAGATCCTGGTCGACGGCGACGTGATGTCGCTGGAGATCACCAACGTCATCCGTACCGGGCGCTGATCGACATGGATCTGTTCGCCGTCATGCGGATGCTCGCCTCGCTGGGCGTGGTGCTGGGGATGCTCGCCGGGGCCTTGTGGGTGGTCAAGCGCTTCGACGTGAAGCTGCCCGGCCGGATCGGCGGCGGCGCCTCCCCGATGCGCCGGCTGGAGATCGTCGAGCGGCTCAACATCGACCCGAAGCGTTCGCTGGTGCTGCTGCGGCAGGACGGCCACGAACATCTCGTACTGATGAGTCCGGAGGGGCATGTCGTGCTGGAACGTAAGAGCCTCGCCGCCGAAGCCGCCGACGGCAGCGTGCCACCCTATGCCGCGCTGATGGCGCAGGCGATCGAGCGGCTGTGGACGCGGGTGTCGGACGAAGCCGACGCGTTGCGCCAGCCGGTCATCGCGCACCATGCGTAAGCGCGTAATCCTGGGCGCGGTGGTGGCGTGCGCGCTCGTCGCGCTGCCGTCGGTGGCGATCGCCGCAACGCAGGCCGCCGCCGCGCATGGCCCGACCATCAACCTCGGTGGCGAAGGCAACATGACCGGGCGCATCGTCCAGCTCGTGCTGCTGATGACGGTGCTGAGCCTCGCGCCCGGCATCCTGATGACGGTGACGTCGTTCACCCGCATCGTCGTCGCGCTGTCGCTGCTGCGCACGGGGCTCGGCGCGCAGGGCGTGCCGCCCAACCCGGTCATCATCAGCCTCGCGCTGTTCCTGTCGTTTTTCGTGATGGCCCCGACCTTCAACAAGGCCTACACCGAAGGGGTGAAGCCCTATACCGAGGGCAAGATCACCGAGGCCGTCGCCTTCGATAAGACCGCCGCGCCGTTACGCACCTTCATGCTTGGCCAGGTTCGCAACGAAGACCTCAAGCTGTTTGTCGATCTCTCCAAGCAACCGCCCACCCCGCGCGCGGACACGCCGCTGCCGACGCTGATCCCCGCCTTCATGATCTCCGAACTGCGCCGCGCGTTCGAGATCGGCTTCATGCTGCTGGTGCCGTTCCTGGTGATCGACCTCGCCGTCTCCGCCGTGCTGATGGCGATGGGCATGATGATGCTGCCGCCGCCGAGCATATCGCTGCCGATGAAGATCATCTTCTTCGTGTTGGTCGACGGCTGGGCGCTGGTCGCGGGATCCTTGGTCAAGAGCTTCCACGGTGGCTGACGCGGTGCCATAGCCGCTGCCCATGTTCACCATCGATTCCGTCCGCGCCATCTATCAGGGCTGGCTCAACCTCGTGATGGTCCGGCTGCGCGCGCCAGACGGCACCACCTTCGACCGCCACGTCGTCGAGGTCGGCCGCGCGGTGGCGGTGCTGCCCTACAACCCGACGACCGGCATGGCGCTGCTCGTCTCGATGCCGCGCGCGCCGGTGATGTTGCTCGGACAAGCCGATCTGCTCGAAGCGATCGCCGGCAAACTCGAGAGCGACGATCCGGAGGACTGCACCCGTCGCGAGGCGTTGGAGGAAGGCGGGGTGCAGCTCGGTCACCTCGACCATATCGGCCAGTTCTGGACGATCCCGGCGATCGCCACCGAACGGCTCGACTACTACCTTGCGGAATATGCCGATGCCGATCGCGGCGGCCCCGGCGGCGGCCTCGCACAGGAACACGAGAACATCACCGTCCACGAACTCCCGCTCGCCGAGCTGTGGGCACGCTACGAGCGCGGACACCTGCCTGACGCCAAGCTGGTGACATTGCTGTTCGCCCTGCGCCTGCGCCACCCGCACCTGTTCGGCTGAGCAAGGCGGAATCGGAAAGGCCGGAACCGCCCAGTCTCGGTCATTCGCCGGCCCCTCGTTTATCTATGTAGAGGACACGCTGACCTTCGAAGGTGCGCCTCCTTTCAGCCATAAACATCTTACAACTTCAGGTCCGTCGTAGTTCAGAAGCAACTGCGCAGTCGGACCGCTGGTAGGAAGTTGAGGCCCTTGAATGCGCAAACCGGTTCGAGCCTCTTTGTGCGTGGCGCTACTTTTTATCGCCACCTCCACTCCCGCAGTTTGGGCAAGAGAGGCGATCCGCAATGCGGGCGACATTTTTCCAAAGCGGATTGCTAAACCGGTTTATCAAGGGCGCTGGCAGCCGATAGTCAAAGGGCGTCTCAGGAATGGCGTTCGCTATGCTATTCTCCCGCGCCAAGGTCACGAGGCTGGAGCAGGCCTGCTATTACGCAACGACGGTGGCTTCATCGCCGAGCGACGACCGGGAGAGCGCGGCCTGACGCACCTGATCGAGCATGTCGCGCTTCTCAGCCCGACAACCGGATCGCCGACTGATCGGTATCACTTCCTAAATAAAGGCCTGTCGCTGTCCCTGCCTGCGCCCTCCGCTGGAACAACCAGCTGGAGCGAAACGAATTATTTTGTTTCCAGCAAAACGATCAAACCCGAAGACCTGGACAAGCTGCTCGGTCTCTTCCGCGAGGTCGCCAGCGATCTGACCTTGCGTACCGATGCGGTCGACGAAGGGCGGACTCAAGTCGTAGACGAGATGGCCCGCAGGAAACCCGGCAACGACATCTACGCTAGCTACATTGCCGCAGTAGCGCCCGGCTCGCCGACCGACGTGATAAACGGGCAAAACTCGGATGACGTACCCACTGCCAGCGTTGCTACGATACGCGCGCTCTATCATCGCCTTTACCGACCTGAAAACATGATGATCGTGATCGTCGGCGACGTGAGCGCGACGAAGATGAGGGCGCTGATCACACAGCGTTTCGGCTCGTGGCAAGACGTCGGACCGGCGGCGGTGCATGCGCCCGTCTCGACCTTCAAGGCGGATCGCATTGCGCCGATCAGCTACGCGTCGTTGAAGGAGAGCCGTAGGGGCGTTTTCATGACGGTGGTTTCGCCGCTGCCTCCGGTCCCACGAACGCGAAAGCGGCAAGCCCAGGCGGCACTGATGGACATGGTGATGGTACGCGCGGTCAATAATCGGCTCGCGCTGGCGCATCCGGATAGCCCGCCGAACGCCGTCGGCATGTGGATCGAGCATGGTGAGCAGGGGCACCGGCTGATCATGCTGTGGAACAACTTCACTGGCGATCAATGGCGGTCGGCTGTCGGCGAACTGAAGCAGCTTACCTGTAACCTTCGCACGGGCGGCTTCTCCGAACCGGAGTGGAGTGCCGCCAAGCAGGACGTGATCCATGGTCTTGCCGCAAGCTCCGACACTATGGCCGAGATGGCGAATGTCGAACTGGCAAAGGATCTGTCCCATGCGTTGGCGGCCGGCAGCGACCTGATTCCGCCGGATGAGATGCTGGGTTACGCCAAGGGCTGGTTTCCCGCGATCGGCACCATCACGGCCAATCGCTGGTGGAACGAACAATGGGTCGCCGGCGCCGAACACATCCGCGTCGAGGCGTCCGAGCTTGCCATGGTGAAAGACCCTGTCGCGGCAATACGCACGGTTGCCGACAATGCCGTGCTGGCGGGATGCAAAGTGCGACCATAATCACCGTCGTTTGAAGGAGGTTGGCATGACGTTCGCTGTAGCCGCGGTATCGCTGCTCGGTTCGGTTGCTCCTACGCCGATCGCGACGCGTGTCGAGGATTTCGATCTTGCTACGGTGCAACGCCAGGAGGCGACGTGCGCCGAGCATGATCCATCTGACGAAATCGTTGTATGCGCCCCCAAAAACATGAACTTCGCGATTTCCGGCCTCGGGCAGTTGCCGGAAAAGCCCGTACGGGCGAAGTTTGTCGGCCCCCTCAACGCAGAAGCCACCGTTCACGCCATCAAGACGGACAATCCATTTGCCAGCACCCCGGCGGCAGCGGTGACCCTCAAGTGGCACTTCTGAGATCAATTGCTGGTGGCATGCTGCCGGCTTAAAAAGCTACAGGCATGCCTCAATCAGATCGCGACCGTTCGCTGACTCCGACCTCCGGTAAGCAGACGTGCCGGAAACCACCACCTCCAGACAATCCAAAGGCGCAGCCGGGTGTGATCCTTGTGCCTGACCTGGCCCGGATGACCAGCGCACCGGGTCAGGCCGGCGCGGCTGCGGTCACGATTGCGCGGCGAACGCCGTCCTTGGCCAGCGCCTCGCCCGCCGCTGCCATCAGCACCGTCTCGAACACCTTCAGGTCCGGCAGCACGCCTTGCGGGCCGCTCGCCATCGGTGAGCGGTAGGTGCGCATGTTGACCGCGTTGAGGAACAGCGGCAGCTTTTCCGTCACCTCCGCGCTCTTGTCCTGCGGCACCTCCAGCGACACGTCGAAATTGGCATAGCCCGACAGCTTGCCGTCGCTCGCCACGATCGGCGCGAGGATCTTGCCGGCGGGTACGAACACCGTCGCCACCGGTGCGGCGCCTTTGGCGTGCGCTGACTGCGGCTTGAGCAACAGCATCGCCGCATAGCCGCCGCCCGCGCCGAACACGATGCCGCCGATCACCATCAGCAGCGGGATCAGGATCTTCTTCATGGCCGCCCCTTAGTAATTGAAGCTCAGGTCGCGCGGCAGCGCCGATGCGTCGGCGATCAGCACGATGGTGATGCGGCGGTTCTCCGCGCGCTTGGGCTGATCGGGGTAGAGCGGGCGGGTATCGGCGAACGCCACCACCTCGCCCATCCGGTCCGCCGACAGTCCGCTCGCCACCAGCGCCGCCCGCGCCGCCAGCGCGCGTTCGCTCGACAGCCGCCAGTTGGCGTCGCCGCTGCCGCCCGAGGCGTCGGTATGCCCCTCCACCGCGACCTGCACGCGCGAGGTGGCGATCTTGGACGCCACGCGCGCGAGCAATCCGCGCCCGTAAGCGTTGAGCGTCGCGGTGCCGCCGTCGAACATGCTGTGCTTGTCATTGTCCATCAGGTTGATGCGGTAGCCGTCGCGTGTCTGCTCGACGTCCACCGTCTTGCCGCCGTCGCTGCTCGAGGCCGCCACCGTGTCGAGCGCGACCTTGAGATCCTGCGCCGCCACCCGCATCGACGCGTCGGGCATGTCCGCACTGCCGCCGCGCGCCACGCCCGCCGATGCCGCCTGGATGGCGGGGACGCCCGCCGCCGTGCTGCCATCGCCACGCATCGCTTGGGTATGACCGCCCGCGTTTTGGGTGGTGCTGGCGCCGCTGGTCTGCCCCTGCGCCTGCGGCGAGTTCGGCGGCGCCGGCGAGAAATACTCCGCCAGCCCTTTGAGCTTTTCCTTGTCAGGATTCGAGATCAGCCACAACAGCATGAAGAACGCCATCATCGCCGTCACGAAATCGGCATAGGCGACTTTCCACGCACCGCCGTGATGGCCGCCGCCGGACACCTTCTTCACGCGCCGGATGACGATAGGGCGCAGGTCGTTGCTTCGCGTAGCCATGGCTTAGCCCTCCGGTAGCGCGCGGGCGAGCCGCGCCTGCAAGCCGCCCAGCCCGACTTTGCCGAGCGCCTCGTACGTCGTCATGCCGTCCGCCATCCGGCCAAGCAGTCGGCCGCATTCGTCGACATGCTGCGAGATGATGTCGAACTGCTGGAGCTTCTCCAGATGCTTGTCGATCATGTCGACGTCGCAGACCAGTTCCTCGGCAAGCCGCTCGAGCAGGGTGCGCACCTCGCCGAGTTCCTTCGCCATGGCGAGCATCAGCTTTTGCCGGTGTAGCGTTGTGGGCATATCGTCCTCAGAACAGGTCTATGTCGCCGGCGCGCGGCAGGTGCGGCACCGGTGCGGGCGGCGGTGCGTCGTCAGCGCGGATCGAGCGGACCTGGCCCTCCCACGGCCGGAACTCGACCCGGCGCGCGGTGGTGCCGCCGAGGTCGCACGCGCCGGTCGCGATCCCCTCCACCGCCATGAAGCGCTGGGCGAAGGCGGCGTTATCGCTGCCGATCCCGCCCAGCCCGGCGACGATGTTGGCGCCGCCGAAAATCCGCGCGCGCAGCCGTTGCCGCACCGCGCCGCGTGCCATCATCGCGTTGATGAGCAGTTCCATGGCATGCACGCCGTAGCGGGACATCTCGTCATCGCGCAGCAACTGCTCCGCGCCCGGCTCGCCAAGTAGAAAATGGTTCATGCCGCCGACCCGCGCGACCGCATCGTGCAGGCACACCGCCACGCACGACCCGAGCAGCGTCGTGATGACGACACCCGGTTCGGCGACGACGGCGTGCTCGCCCTGGACGATCGCGATGCGGTGCATGGGCTCAGCTCAGCGCCCCGAACACGCGCTCGATCTTTTCCTTGAGCGCGGCCGGAGCGAACGGTTTGACGACGTAGTTGTTGACGCCGAGCTCCGCCGCCTTCTGCACCACCGCGCGTTCCGCCGAACCGGTCAGCATGATGAACACGGTCTTGCCGATCACCGGATCGCCGCGCACCGCCTCCAGAAAAGCGAGGCCGTCCATGTCCGGCATGTTGTAGTCCGAGATGATGAGGTGCACGCGATCCTCCCGCACGGCGGGCAGCGCCTCAAGCGCGCTTGGACGGTCGCGCACGTCGCGAAAGCCGAGATCCTGCAGCGTGCGGCGGATCATCGCCCGCATGCTGGTCTGATCGTCCACGACCATGACCTTGATGGCCGATGCAGCCGGCATCTCAACGCTCCCGTTTGATGCGCTGGCAGGCCGACAGGATCGCCCGCGGTAGCGCATTCAGATGATGTTCGTGTTCCACGGCCCCTGCCTCGCACGCGGCACGCGGCATGCCGTAAACGATACAGCTCGCCTCGTTCTGGCCCAGCGTCCTCGCGCCCGCGTCGCGCATCGCGCGCAGGCCCTGTGCGCCGTCCGCACCCATGCCGGTCAGGATCACGCCGGTGGCGCGTGCGCCCAGCCCCGCGATCGACCGGAACAGATGGTCTACCGACGGGCGATGCCCCGACACCGGCGGCGCATCGCTCAGTTTGATGCGCCCGTGCGACAGCCCCATGTGTCGTCCGCCCGGCGCGACATAGGCGGTGCCGGGCACGATCACAGTGCCGTCCACCGCCTCGACCACGCGCATCGGGCACAGCCGGTCGAGCCGGGACGCGAAGCCGGCGGTGAAGGCGGCGGGCATATGCTGGACGATCAACACCGGCGGGCAGTCGACCGGCAGAGCCGACAGGATGGAGAACAGCGCCTCCACGCCGCCCGTCGATGCGCCGATCGCGATCATGCAATCGGTACACAGGTCCGCTGCCGCGACCGGCTGCGCCGGGCTCGGCGCACGCGGCCGGGTGCGGGCGGCGGCCTTCACCGTGTCACGCAGCATCTGCCCGTCGCGCGCGAGTTCCCTGACGCCGCCGACCGGCTTGGCGATGCAATCCACCGCACCCAGCCGCAGCGCCTCGACACTCACCTCGGCGCCGCGAGCGGTCAGCGTCGAACACATCACCACCGGCATCGGCCGCAGCCGCATTAGCCGTTCGAGAAAGGACAGCCCGTCCATCCCCGGCATTTCGACGTCGAGCGTCAGCACGTCGGGATCGAGTGCCTTGATCATCTCGCGCGCGGCATGCGGTTCGGGCGCGCCACCGACCACTTCGATCTCCGGGTCGGCGGACAGGATCGCGCGCAACATCGCGCGCATCGAAGCGCTGTCATCGACGATCAGGACGCGGACGGGCGTAGCGGGGGCGGGCGCGCTCATGCGACCGGTCCGCCATGTTTGCGATAGATCGTCTGCCCGCACGATTCCATCTGCGCGCACGCCGGCCCGACCAGCCGCTCGCTATGGCCGATATACAGGAACCCGCCCGGTACCAGCTGCTCGACCAGCCGCGCCTCGAGATCGGCCTGCGCGGCCTTGTCGAAATAGATCATCACGTTGCGGCAGAAGATCGCGTCGAACTGGCGCCGCATCGGCCACGGATCGAACAGATTGAGCACCCGCGCGGTCACCAGCGCGCGTGCCTCCGCGGCGATCTCGATGCCGTCCGCCGTCGCCTTTGTCCAGCGCGTGCGGTGGGCAGCGGGGATGTGCTTGGCGGCGGCGGCCGCGTAACGGCCAGCGGCGGCGGCGACCACCATCGCGGGCGACAGATCGGTGGCGAGCAGCAGCAGCTTGCCCGCTTGCGTCCACGCCGGATCACGACCGAGCAAGGTCATCGCGATCGTGTAGACCTCCTCCCCGCTTGATCCGCCTGCCGACCACACCCGCACCGGCTCGCGCCGCGCCTTCTCCCGCATCAGCGGCAACGCCACGCCTTGAAGATGATCGAAATGGTGCTGCTCGCGGAAGAAGTGGGTATGGTTGGTGGTCAGCGCCTCGACCAATGCGGCGCGCTCACCCGCGTCGCGCTCGACCAGCGCGATGTAATCGGCGAACCGTGCCAGCCCATGCGCGCGCAGTCGCCGGCTCAGCCGCGAATGCACGAGCGTCGCCTTGCTCTCCGCAAGGTGGATGCGCGCATCGGTTTGCATGATCGCGGCGACCCGCGCGAAGTCGGCGGGCGTCAGGTCGGCGGCGAGGCTCCATGTCTCGCCCCCGGTCTGCGGGATCGGTGCGAGATAGCTCACGCGGCAAGATCCACCGGCCGCGACAGGCGCAGCGCGTCGAGATCGAGCAGCGACACCATGATCGGCTTGCGTTCGGTCGTACCATCGCCGCCCCGCGCCGCGATCGCGATCAGGCCGAGGATCATGCTGTCCTCGCCGGTATCGACATCGGGCGGCGGCTGGATCGCACCATCGGCGATCACGACGATGTCGTTGACCTCGTCGACCAGAAAACCCGCGTGCTTGCCACCGATGTTGCACACCAGAATGCACGAGCGCGCGTGAAGCCTGCTCGGCTCCCAGCCAAGCCGTTCGGCAAGGCCGACCACCGGCACGACGCTGCCGCGCAGATTGGTGACGCCCTTGATGTACGCCGGCACGCCCGGCAGTGGCGTCGGTTCTTCCCACTCGCGGATTTCGACAAGGGCGTGCATGTGGATGCCGAACGTCTGCCCACCCAGCGTGAAGGTGACGATCTTCTGTTCGCCCTGCGTCTCGCGCGCGCTCATGCTGCCAGTCCTTTCATTGTGTATTTCGCCGTGGCGACGGGCGCGGCCGCCACCAGCGCATCGACATCCATGATCAGCGCGATCGACCCGTCGCCGAGGATCGTCGCACCGCCCAGGCCGCGGATGGGATAGAGATGCCGGTCGAGACTCTTGATGACGACTTCGCGCCGCTCCTCGATCGTGTCGACCATCAGGCCGACACGGCCGGCGACATCGCTGTCGACCATGATGACGATCGATTCCTCCGGGGTAGGCGCGGCTTCGCGCCGCATCGCGAACAGATCGCCGAGCCGCTTCACCGGCACGAACTCGCCTCGCAGCTCGATCACCTCGGCGGCGGGCGTGACACGGCGGACCTGCCCTGGCTCGGGCCGCACCGATTCGACCACGCTGGCGAGCGGCAGCACATAACGCTGGCCGGCCAGGCGGATGATCATGCCGTCGAGGATCGCCAGCGTCAGCGGCAGGATCATCGTGAAGACGGTGCCGACGCCCGGCTCCGACTCGATCTCGATCCGGCCGCCGAGCGCCTCGACGTTGCTGCGCACCACGTCCATGCCGACGCCGCGCCCGGAGATGTTCGATACCTTTTCCGCGGTCGAGAAGCCCGGCGCGCAGATCAACTGGTCGATCTCCTCATCGGTGAGGACCGCGTCGGGCGCGACCAGCCCCATTTCAATCGCCTTGGCCAGCACCCGTGCGCGGTCGATGCCACGCCCGTCGTCGCGCACGCGGATGATGATGCGCGCGCCGCGCTGCTCGGCAGAAAGCGTGAGGCGGCCCTCGGCGGGTTTGCCGGCTGCAATCCGGTCCGCGCACCGCTCGATCCCGTGGTCGACGGCATTGCGGATCATATGGGTCAGCGGGTCGCCGATCTTTTCGATGACGCTCTTGTCGACCTCGGTATTCTCGCCGCTGATCTCGAGCGCGACGCGCTTGCTGGTTTCCGCACACAGGTCGCGCAGCATGCGCGGCACGCGCGAGAACGACTGGCGCAGCGGCTGCGCCCGCAGCGACATGACGTTGTCCTGGATCTCGCGCGTCAGCCGGGTGAGTTGCGGCAGCTCGGCACGCTGCTGATCGACCGGCGCAAGCCGGTCGGACAGGATCGAATTGCGGATCACCAGCTCGCCGACGAGGTTGAGCAACATGTCGAGCTTGGCGACGTCGATACGGATCGTCTGCGTCGGCGCCTCAGCGGCGCGCGACTCGGTGGCTGCCGATTGCGGCTCGGGCGGCAGCGGCGGGCACGAATCGCACTCCACCACGGCAACGACCGGTGACAAGGGCGGCGGTGCGGCCGACGCGGGAGGTGCCAGCGGCGCAGGAGGTGCAGCCGACACTTCGCGCACGATGTCGACCACGGCGTCGGGCACGACGAAATCGAAACACTCGGCAATGTCCTGCTCGGCAACGCTGGCGGGCAGCGCAATCGTCCATCCGATATACGCATCCTCCGGATCGAGGTCGCGTAGCGGCGGCACGGCGATCGGCATGACAACCGTGGCGATCCCCCCAAGCCGCTCGAGTTCGCGGATCACCAGCAGCGGCTCGCCCGCGTTGGCGAGCGCCGCGCGCGACGGCACGAAGCGCACACGCCAGCCTGGTTCGGAAGCCGTATCGACCGCAGGTACGGCAAAATCGTCGAACAGATCGAGATCGACGCCGACCGGCACGAAGCCGAAATCGTCGTCCTCAGGCGCGGTGACCGGCACCACGACGGGCGCGGCCGCAGGTACGGCGGCCGCCGTCTCGCCGCCCGCCAGCACCGTCTCCAGCGCGGCAAGCGCGGCGGCGTCGTCGGGAAGCGGCGCTTCACCGCGCGCGGCGGCCACGTGATCGGACAACACGTCGAGCGCCGCCAGCATCACCTGGGCCACCGCCGGCGTCGCCTCGATCCGGCCGCCGCGCACCGCATCAAGCAGATTTTCGAAGCTGTGCGAAAAGGCGAGCAGCGCGTCGTGCCCGAACGCGCCCGATCCGCCCTTGATCGAATGCACCGCGCGGAACACCGCACCGACCACATCGGCCGACGCCGCGCCCGCCGCCATCTCCGTCAGCCCCTGTTCGGCGCAGGCCAGCCCCTCGGCGCACTCCTCGAAGAAGATCGCCTGGATATCGTCGAAACCGTCGCTCACGGGCAGACGCGGCGGATCGCCGCCCCCAGCTTGTCCGCGTTGAATGGCTTGGTGATCCAGCCGGTCGCGCCGGCGGTGCGGGCGCGCGCTTTCTTTTCGTCGGAGAATTCCGTCGACAGCACCAGGATCGGCGTACCCCGGAAGCCGTGGATGCCGCGCACCGCCTCGATCAGCCCGAAGCCGTCGAGTTTGGGCATGTTGATGTCGGTGATGAGCAGATCGGGCGTCACCTCCTGAAACCGCTCGAAGCCGTGTTCGCCATCGTTCGCGGTTTCGATGTGGAACCCTTGCGCGGTGAGCGTCGCCTTGAGCAGCATCCGCATGCTCGCCGAATCGTCGACAGTCAGGATGGTCTTGGTCACAGGTCGAAATCCTTTCCGAGCCCGAGCGCACCGGTGAGGCCGAAGCCGGTAAGGCGCGCAGCGAGCGTGGGATCGAGATGGTCGATGGCGAATGCCTGGCCGGTCGCCACCGCCTCGGCGCGCGCGGCGACGAGAAGTTGCAGCACCGCCTGGCCAATGGTCTGCGTATCGGTGGCATCCACGATGATGCCGTCGCCCTGGTCGGCGGCGATCACCAGCCGGACGCGCAGATCCTCGGCATCCTTGGTCAGGCAATGCACCGGCAGGCGCAGTACGGTGTCCATCATCATGCCCTTACGCCGCCGCGCTCAGTGCGCTCTTGGCTTCGTCGAGCGCGGATTCGAGCTGCTGGAAGGTCGGCGCGGACGACGACGGCGTCATGCGCCGGGCGATCTCGACCGCAACCTGCGTGGGCAGGCCCTGCGCGTAGCCGATGATCGCGGTCTTCGCGATCATATAGACCTTGCTGTCGCCCTCGATCACCTGGAGCAGCTTGGAGGCGAGCGGACCGATCACGCAGTAGGAGAGCAGCACGCCGAGGAAGGTGCCGCAGAGCGCGCCGCCGATCATGCCGCCGAGGATCTCGACCGGCTGATCGATAGAGCCCATCGTCTTGATGACGCCGAGCACGGCTGCGACGATACCGATCGCGGGCAGGCCCTCCGCCATCGCCTGAAGCGCGTGCTGCGGCTCCAGCTCCTCGTGATGATGCCGGTCGATGTCGTTCTCCATCGCCTCGGTCATCTGGTTCGGGTCCTCGAAATTGACCGTCATCATGCGCAGGTAATCGCAGATGAACTCAATCAGGTGATGATCGGCGAGCAGACGCGGGAAGCGGCTGAACAGGTTGCTTTCGTGCGGGTTGTCGAGATGCGGCTCGATCGCGGTGGCGCCGCCTTTCTTGAAGGTGGTCAGCACCTGGAACAGCAGGGTGAGCAGGTCGCGATAATCGGTGTCCTTCCAGCGGCTGCCCTTGAAGGAGCGCATCAGCCCCTTGCCGGCCAGCTTCACCGTGCCCATCGAATTGGCGACGATGAACGCGCCGATCGCAGCGCCGCCGATCGCCATCAGCTCGTGCGGCAACGCCTCCATGATGACGCCGAGCTTGCCGCCGCCAAGCAGGTAACTGCCGAACACACAGCCGAGAATGATGAGGAACCCGACACCGTTGAGCATGATCGCCCCTTAACCACCCGAGAAATGCTTCTGGTCGGATTATAGGAAAATATTGCCGCCCCTTTGCGCGCTGCGAAAGAAAGTGGCGAAGCGCCCGGAAAAGCGTGCGCCCTGCTATTATGGGAGGAGTTTACCGCGCAGGCGCCGCCCTTTCGGCGCGCCGGTGCGCTTAGCAGGAGTGCAACACAGCCATGTCGGTCCATGCCTATCAGAAAGCGCGCAACATCATCGAAACGCCGCGCTCCACCGAACATCGCCTGATGGGTCAGGTGACCGGCGAGATGATCGCCGCCGCTGCCGCCGGCAAGAGCGGTGTCGCGCTGGCCGGATGCCTGCATCACAATCGTGAAGTTTGGTCCGCGTTTTCCAGCGCGTGCGCAGCACCCGGCAACGAGCTTCCTGTCGCATTACGCGGACAGATCATCTCGATCGCTCTGTGGGTCGACCGGCATAGCAGCGCGGTAATCGGCGGACGCGAGACGATCGACGCGCTGATCGACGTGAACCGCTCGGTCATGGATGGCCTCGCCGCCAGCAACGACGCCGCCACTGCGATGGCGGCGAACGCCTGACGGCCTCGTATGGTGGTGCGGTTTCGTTAACGAGGTTGGTACGGAGCGCAATGCTACGGAAATGACGAGGAGTCAGCGGGAGCGTAAAGGTAGGTCCATAATGGAGTTATCATCGCTTGACCCGACCGCTTCGCTTTGATCCCTGTCGCTTCCTGAGAGTCGTCGCCTGGCAACCGAGCCGGTGCGAGCGGACGGCCGTGCGGCATAGTTATTGTCGCATGGGGTTTGGAAGCGGGCGCCTCGATACACTCCCGACTCGGCGGGAGAAGCCATAATGACAGACCTTACTTCTGCGCTAGGACGCGCGGTCGTTGTCGCCTCGCCCGATGCCAGGCTGCGCACGCGCTGCGTTGCGCAACTCGCGCAACGTGGTGAAACGGTGGTATCGGCAGCGGACTTCAAGACGCCGGCGATCGGCGACGCGCTGCGGCGTACCGCGTCGATCGCAATCGCCGAGTCACTGCTCCCGGCCGATCCAAGCCAGTGGAGCGAGATCATCGAGGATCATGGCTGGTGCGGCCGCGTGTTGATCCTCGGCACCGCCGGCAGCACGGTCGATCCCACCGCGACCGAACTGCCCTATTTGCCGGCACCCTTCGATATCGCCCGGCTGGTCGCGCTGCTATAAGGCGGCACGGTCAGTCCGTAGTGATCATCCCCGCGGTGAACGCGAGACGCAACGCTTCCGACAAGCTACCGACCTTCAGCTTATCCATCAGATTCGCTCGATAGATTTCAACCGTCCGCGGGCTGATGTCGAGATCGATCGCGATCATCTTGTTGGATCTTCCCTCGATCAGGCCCGACAGCACGTCTTTCTCACG
Organism: Sphingomonas sp. GC_Shp_3; assembly: GCF_026540945.1. Lineage (NCBI taxonomy): Bacteria > Pseudomonadati > Pseudomonadota > Alphaproteobacteria > Sphingomonadales > Sphingomonadaceae > Sphingomonas > Sphingomonas sp. GC_Shp_3. Next base: position 94,345 of record NZ_JALNUT010000008.1, on the reverse strand, counting down.
CGGCGACAACAGCGCGATCAACGCTTGCGCCTGATCCATGCGTGCCTGCACCCGGCCGTCCTTTTCCAGTCGGGAAAATGCAAGATCGATCGCGGCGTTCAGCGCCTCGAACTCGTAGGGTTTCTCGATGAAGTCGACCACGCCCGATTTCATCGCCGTGATAGCAAGCTGTATATCGCCGCGCCCGGTCAGGATGATGGTGGCGAAACGACCAGACCCCTCGATGTCTTTCAGCACCTCCATACCACTGACGCCGGGCATATGAATGTCGAGCAACAGACAACCCGGTAATAGATCATCTTTCGCGCCAAGAAATGCATCGCCGGTTCTAAAGCTTTGTATGACCGTATTCGAGGCGATCGATAAAAGACTGTGCAACGATGCCCGAACGACGTCATCGTCATCAACGATATAGATATTTCGGCTCGCCACCACAAACTCCCCTAGTTCGCACCCCTGATATAAGAACGCTTTTGCAGCTATATCAATACGCTATCGCGCCATTGTGGCCGGGTCTGACGTAGCCGGCTGTTACCGGAGGTCTGCATAACCGGTCGCGCGGTGTGCCCGTACCCCGACGCAAGTCATGTCCGCGAACCCAAGCCAAAGATGCCCACCTCGCCAATCACTTGCGTCATACTTTCCGTTAGGGTTTAAGGCAGGGAGCGGAACAGTCAACAAGTCATGGTAAAGCTTACGCTAACTAATAGATGATGGCGATCTGGCAGTAGCTCGATTTTCAATGCCGCCGCTTTGTCTCGCATCTCTGCCGCAAACACGTCGATACGCACGTGCGAACGCCACTACGTGCCGTTATGGCGCTGATCTTGGCACGCCAAAGATGCCAAAATGCTGCACTTGCGTGAGCGTCTCCCAACCTAGATCAAAGATCTTCGCAAAAAAACTTTGAATCTGGCTCAATAGATGGCCTATTCTAGAGCTGGAATGTCAGACACGCGTAACCGAGTATCGGCTGAAAGAGCCTTGTGGGAGGCAGAAGCCCAACTTGCATTCGCGGCCGAGACGACAGCGCTTGGCCTGTTTGAATGGGATCTGGTGACCGGCGCGCTGACCTGGTCCTATGGCGACGAGGCGAGTCTTGGGCTGGCACCGGGCTCAATCGTGAGTTTTGAAAGCTGGAGCCAGCGGGTCTTTCCGGAGGATGTCTCAGCAACACAGACGCTGATCGCCAACGTCGCTGCGCAAAAGCTCGACAAGTTCACCTTCCGGTATCGAATTCGCCGCGATGACGGCAAGGCTCGCACGATCGAAGGTGCGGCGCGCTGCATCTACGACGTGGCCGGTACGCTGGTGAAAACCACTGGCGTCAACGTTGACGTGACCGAACGGGTCGAGCGGGAGGCGGCCCTGCGCGACCGTGAAGCGCAGCTCGGTGCGATCATGGCAACGATGCCGAGTGCGATGGTAGTGATCGATGTGGACGGCGCGATCCACATGTTCAGCGCCGCGGCCGAGCGGCTTTTTGGCTATGCCGCCGCCGATCTGCTCGGCCAGAACCTGGCGCTGCTGGTGCCGAACAGCGCGCGAGAGAGCCTGAGCGCGCAATTCGCCAGCTACCGCGCAGCGCGCGAGAGCGGCGATGCCGGCGAGCTTTTCGAACTGGTCGCACGCTGCAACGGCGGTGCGGAAATTCCGGTCGAATTCAGCATCACCGAGATGATCGTCGCGGGGGAGCCGCGCTATACCGTGTTCATCCGCGACCTGTCCGAACGCGCGGCGGCGGAACAGGCCGCCGCCGACCTGCGCAACGAGCTCGCCCAGGTCGGGCGTGGCGCGGCGATGGGTGAGCTGGCGGCGAGCCTGGCGCACGAACTCAACCAGCCGCTGTCCGCCACCGCCAATTTTCTCGCCGCGACGGTATTGCTGGTGTCGCGCGGTGGCGACCGCGACAAGGTCGCCGAACTCGTCACGCTCGCCAACGATCAGATCCAGCGCGCCGGCAGCATCATTCGCAACATCCGCGAGTTCATCGTCAAACGCGACGTCGAGATCGGCATCGAACCGATCGAAAAAACGGTGCGGGACGCGGTGTCGCTGGTGCTGGTCGGCTCCGCGCGGGTCGATGTCGAAGTACGCTACGCATTCGAGCAGCCGGGCCAGTTCATGCTGGCCGATCGGGTGCAGATCCAGCAGGTGCTGGTCAATCTGCTGCGCAACGCCGCCGAGGCGCTGCAGGACCAGCCCAAGCATCGTCGCACCATATTGATCGCGGTGCGCGGCAAACCCGGCGACATGATCGAGATCAGCGTCAGCGATACCGGTGCGGGCATCGACGCGCGCATTCTCGAGACTCTTTTTACGCCGTTATCCTCGACCAAGGGGAGCGAAGGCATGGGTCTGGGCCTGTCGATCTGCCGACGCATCATCGAGGCGCACGGCGGCACGCTGAGCGCGGAGAACCGCTCGGCTGGCGGCGCAACCTTCCGCTTCACGCTGCCAGCGGGCAGCTTCGAGATGCCGGAAGACGACCGCTAGCATCGGGTAAGGACGCGATCGCAGGGATGCCGCAAGCCGGTGCTCGCGGCATCCTGTCCAATCAGGCCATGATCTTGTCGAGCGCCACGCAGAAGTCCTTCATTTCGGCTGCAGAACCGACGGTGACGCGGCTGACGGTCGGCCAGATCGGCCACGACCGGCCGATCTCGATACTCTGCTTGCGGAACGCCGCCTGCACGTCATGCGCGGGCTTAGTCTTCCAGTCGATCATGAACATGTTGGCCTCGGTCGGCTTAACCTCCAGCCCCTTGTACTTCTTGAGGTGGTCTAGCGTCAGGCCGCGCGCGCTTTGCATCTCGGCGCGGCGCTGCGCGATCAGCGGCGCGGCGGTCAGGCTGGCGGTCGCACAGGCAAGCGACGGCAGCGGCAATGCGCCGGACTGCATGCCGCCGTCGTAGCGCATCATCTTCCCCAGATTATCCGGGTTGGTCATGATAAAGCCCATCCGCATCCCCGCCATCCCGAAGATCTTCGAGAAGGTCCGCATGACGATCACGTCCTTGCGCTTGGCGGCAAGGTACGACGCGGTCGGTACGCCGGCGAAGTGGGTGTACGCCTCGTCGATCAGCACCATCGCATCGGCGGGCTTGTTGTCGAGCAGCCATTCGATGTCTGCGAGTGGCGTGATCGTGCCGGTCGGGTTGTTGGGCGTGCAGATGTAATAAAGGCCGGCGTTCGGATCGGCGGCGAGCATCGCCTTGACGTCGTGCGTGTAGGTCTTGGTCAGCGGCACCGCCTTGACCGGCACCTTCAGCCAGGCAGCGGTGCGGCCAGCCAGTTCGAACGTCGGATCGGCGGTGACGAGACCGCGCGTCGGCGAGCAGAAGGTCACGACCGAACGGCACAGCGGATCGCTCGACCCAGGCCACGGCGCGACGTGATCGTACGGCACGCCCTCTACCGCCATCACAGCCTTGATGAAATCGCCGCGTTCGTCATGCGGCGCATAACGGTTGCCGCTGGCGATGATCGCGGCGGCGGCCTTTTGGCCGGGCATGAACGGCCCGGTCCAGCATTCGTTGGCGCCGATCCGCACCTTCGCGGTCGGCGCGGCATCGGGCACACCGCCCGAGGCGAACGCGGGCCGCCCGAGCGTGGCGGCGGCCGCGCCGACCCCAAACACGGCGGCGATCCGCGCCAGATCGCGCCGCGCGAAACCACGGCCCAGCAGATCGTCCTGCACGTCTTCCTTCACCAGCATATCCGACATGATTCCAGTTCCCCGATTTTGTTAAAGTTCGAGCGATCAGTGTGCGTGCAGCGCCTTTGCGAACATCGTGAACGAGATCACGATGAGGTACAGGCCGAAGATCTTCTTGAGCGGTGCCGCCGGCAGATTGTGCGCGACCGCGACACCGTAGGGCGCCGTCAGCACCGACATCGACGAGATCGCCAGTGTCGCGGGCAGGTTGACGTAGCCAAGCGAACCCCACGGCAGGCCCCGTTCGTTCAGGCCCGTGATCATGAAGCCGATCGCGGTCGGGATAGCGATCAGCACGCCGATCCCCGCCGCGGTCGCGATCGCCTTGTGGATCGACCGACCGCACAGCGTCATCACCATGATCGCAATGCTGCCGCCGCCGATGCCGAGCAGCGAGGAGAAGGTGCCGAGCCCGCCGGCGATCGCCACCCGCGGTGCAAGGCCGGGCATCGTGTCGGACACGACATAGTTGCTAAGCTTCGGCACCAAGAAGTTGACCGACATCAGCAACACGCCAATCGCGAAAATCAGCAGCAGCACATGGCCATCGACGTGATCCGCCAGCACGACGCCGATCGCGTCACCCGCGACCAGCCACGGCGCCCATGTCCGCAGCACCTCCATATCGACCGCGCCGCGCTTGGAGTGCGAGCGGAACGAGCGGATCGACGTGACGATGATCGTCGCCGCCGACGTGCCGATCGCGACATGTGCATATTGCAGTTTGTCGCCGCCAAGCAGCGGCAGCAGGTAGACCAGTGCCGGCACCACGATAAAGCCGCCCCCGACCCCGAATATCCCGGCGGTAAAGCCTGCGGCGAGCCCCGCGAGCAAGAGCGCCACCAGCGGGACAAGCCACGCCGTCATTGTCACATCCATCGACCAACCCCCTTTTGCTGCGCCCGCGCGGTCACATGCACAGCGCACTCGCACCCCAGAACAAAGCTGCCGAGAACACCCCGCCGGTATCATCCGGCAACTTGTTTTCTCGTCACGACCTTCTTTTGCCGCACAGCAGCAAAGTCAACTCAATAAGTTTGCCTGCGAAGAAAAGGTGCTTTTGATGCGTCGGCTGTTGCGAATTCGGCACAGCCCGCATTGATGCGCTTGCCGTGTGCGTGGCCGCCACATAGCGTCTGCACATGCCGATCTCCCTCGCCACGCTCGCCCTGCTCGCTGCATCGCCGGTACCGGCCGACGTCGACCTCCTCCGCGCGCGCGGCGAAGCATCGCGCGTCACCATCACGCGGGACGATTGGGGGATCGCCCACGTCCATGGGCGCAGCGACGCCGATGCGGTGTTCGGCGCGATCTACGCGCAGGCCGAGGATGATTTCGCGCGCATCGAGACAAACTATCTGACCGCGCTCGGCCGCACTGCCGAGGCGGAGGGCAAGGTGGCGCTGTGGGCCGATCTGCGCCAGCGACTCTACACCGATCCCGTCGATCTTCAGGCTCGCTATGCAAGCGCACCGGCGTGGCTGCGCACGCTGATGCAGGCATGGGCGGACGGGCTCAACTTCTACCTCGCGACGCACCCCGCCACGCATCCCAGGGTGCTGACGCATTTCGAACCGTGGATGGCGCTGTCCTTTACTGAAGGCAGCATCGGCGGCGATATCGAGCGCATCTCGCTAAAGGATCTCGCCGCCTTTTACGGCGACACGTCGGTCGCGCTGACCGAGGCGCAGCGCGGCTTCCGCCCGGAAGAACCGCGCGGATCGAACGGCATCGCGATCGCGCCCGCCAATACCGTGGGCGGGCATGCGCTGCTGCTCATCAACCCGCACACCAGCTTCTACTTCCGCGCCGAACTTCAGATGACCAGCGATGCCGGCCTGAACGCCTATGGCGCGTCGACCTGGGGGCAGTTCTTCATCTATCAGGGCTTCAATGCGCACGTGGGCTGGATGCATACCTCATCCACCGTCGATAATGTCGATGAGTTCGCGGAGACGATCGTCGGCCAGCGCTATCGCTACGGCACCGCGCTGCGCCCGCTCACCACCCGCGCCATCACCATCAAGGTGCGGCAGCCGGACGGCAGCCTCACCGAACGGCGCTTCACCACCTATGCCAGCCACCACGGCCCGATCGTCGCCAAGCGCGACGGCAAGTGGATCGCGGAGGCGCTGATGTGGAAGCCGGTGCCCGCGCTCGAACAGAGCTGGCTCAGGACCACAACCAGCGATCTCGCCGGCTACCTCAAGGTTGCCGCGCTGCAGGCCAATTCGTCCAACGACACGTTGTTCGCCGATGCCAAGGGCGAGATCGCCTATCTCCACCCGCAGTTCGTGCCGATCCGTTCGGCGAAGTTCGACTATACGCACGCAGTCGACGGCAGCGATCCCGCGACCGACTGGCACGGGCTGCACCCGGTCGCGACCTTGCCCAACGTGATCCGCCCCAGATCGGGCTATGCGTTCAACACCAACAACTGGCCCTGGACCGCCGCCGGTCCGGACAGCCCCAAGGCCGCAGACTATCCGAAATACATGGATCAGGGTGGCGAAAACGCGCGCGGCGAACATGCGTTGCTGCTGCTGCCCGGTCGTCACGACTTCACGCGGGAGCGGCTGCTGGCGGCGGCGTTCGACAGCTATCTGCCGGCATTCGCGCGGCTGATCCCGCAACTGCTCTCCGCGTACGACGCGCTCGCGCCGGATGACCCGCGTCGTGCCAAACTCGCCGAACCGATCGCGGTGCTGCGCGGCTGGGATGATCGTTGGGGTGCCGATTCGGTGGCGACCTCGCTCGCGGTATTCTGGGGCGACACGCTATGGCATGAAGTCGGTCCGTTCGCGCAGGCCGAGCGGATCAACGTGCCCGACTATATCGGCAAACGCCTTGCGCCCGCGCAGAAGGTCGATGCCTTCGCAAAGGCGGTGGCGCGGCTATCCGATGATTTCGGGCGCTGGCGGGTGCCTTGGGGCGAGATCAACCGGTTCCAGCGGCTCGACGACAGTATCGCGCCGCATTTCGATGATGCCAAACCAAGCTATCCGGTGCCGTTCACCTCTTCACAATGGGGTTCGCTCGCTTCGTTCGGCGCGCGTGCCTATGACAACACCAAGCGCTGGTACGGCACCAGCGGCAACAGCTTCGTCGCGGTGGTCGAGTTCGGCGCACGCCCCAAAGCGGTGGCGGTGATGGCAGGCGGCGAATCGGGTGATCCCGCCTCGCCGCATTTCGCCGACCAGATCGCGCGCTACGCCGGCGGCACGCTAAGGCCGGTGTATTTCGAGCCGGCTGACCTGACCGGCCACATCGAGCGCGTCTACCATCCCGGCAGCTAATGTGCGGGAACGTGGCGGCGAAGACCAGACCGGAGCGATCATCTCGCCCCGGCCTGGCCCCACCACCACAAATGGAGTGTCCTCCGCCTCGGCTGGCGCACCAACTATATATAAAAAATCTGTCATCCCCGTATATTTTGTTGCTTACGATTGGGCCGCCTACCCGGTCTGAGTACAGCCAAAATGGTCCGAGCGTATGCCATTCAAGACGGCCCATGGTCCGGCGCCGACATTCTCATGCAAGTATCAGCTTGCGTTCACATCCGCGGTGGCAATGCTCCACACACCACCCTTGGATGGATCTTCCCGACATGCCGCTGACTGCTTCCCGCATGCTTCTCGCCGCCAGCACGATGACTCTGGCGTTCAGCCCGATCGCCAGCGGCATCGCCGCCGCGCAATATACCGGCAACGCTGACGATGCGCCGCCGGCCTACACCAACACGGCACCCGCCGCACAGGATCGCCAGGTGCCGTCACGCTATGACGATCGCGCGCAGTCGCCCTACGACGACCGTGCGCCGCAGACGTACGACGATCGTGGGTCGCAACGCTATGATGATCGTGCGTCGCAGGCCTATGCCAGTGCGCCCCAGTCCGACCTGCCGCCGCCACCGGATTATGACGGCACCCGCCCGCCGCCGCCACCGCCCGGTTACCAGCCCGGCCCGGGTGACCTCGATCAGCGCGACAGCCGCTACGCCGCCAATGTCGAGACCTGGTCGCGCGAGAATTGCGTCAAGTCGCACAACAACACCGCCACTGGTGCGGTGATCGGCGGGGTGCTCGGCGCGCTCCTCGGCAACGGTCTTGCCGGTCGACACGACCGCGGCGCGGGGACCTTCGCAGGCGCGGCGATCGGCGCGGTCGGCGGTGCTGCCGTCGGCAACAGCACCAGCAACGATACCAGCCCTGGCTGCCCGCCCGGCTTCGTCGTGCGCCGCGATGCGCAGGTCTACACCTATGCGGAGCCGGACTACGAATATGCCGCACCGGGATGGTATCGCCCGTGGGTCTTCGTCGGGGGCACGTGGGCGTATCGTCCTTACCCGTACCACAGCTGGTACTATCGCACCTACCAGCCCTATTATGGGCATTACGGCTACTACGGTCGGCCTGGCTACGGCCGTGGGCCGCGTTGGGGCGGCCATTACTGGCGCTGACTGTTGAACGTGCGGGCCGCTACATCGCGGTCCGCACGTTCGATGACGGGGATAGCGTCCCGGCGATCGACCACGCGCCGGGGACGGCGAGCGCCTGTTTCGCCTTTTCTCAGGTGTCTGTAGGGAGCATCCGAACAGATTTCTCTTGCCATTCCGGCGTGTTCCCCGCTTCGTTACGCGACACAGGGGGACCATATGTCGCAGGCAACACGGATTTTGCTGTCGCTGGTCAGCGGCCTGTTGATCGGCATCGCGCTGGTCGCGGTCGATGCGAAAGTGGCGATCGGAGTCACGCAGATCACCCAGCCGATCGGCCTCGCCTGGCTTCACGGGTTACAGATGGTGATCGTGCCGCTGATCGTCGGCCTGCTGGTGACCGGTGTCGGCGCGGCGGCGGATGCGGCGCGTGCGGGCAAGCTTGCCTTGCGCGGAGTGCTGACGATGGTCGTCATTCTGTGGGCGACGACGATCCTGTCAGCGGTGGTCACGCCGCTGCTGCTCGATCTTTGGCCGCTGCCGTCGGCATGGTCTGACGCGCTGCGCAAGGCGCTGAGCGGTGCGCAGCCGGTCGGCACGGTGCCGACGCTCGGCCAGTTTTTCGAGACGATCGTGCCGTCCAACGTGGTCAGCGCCGCCGCCAGCGACTCGTTCCTGCCACTCACCATCTTCACGCTGGCGCTCGCCTTCGCCATCACGCAGCTCGCGCCGGAGCCACGCGAGCGGCTCACCGCCTGGTTCGGTGCGATGACCGATGCGCTGCTCATCATCATCGGCTGGGTGCTGAAGCTCGCACCGGTCGGGGTGGGCGCGCTCGCGTACGGGGTAGGCGCGCGCACCGGCGCGGCGGCGTTCGGCGCGCTGCTGCATTACATCATCGTCGTCTCGTCACTTGGTTTCCTCGTGCTGCTGTCTGCCTATCCGGTGGCCGCGCTGTTCGGCCGCGTGTCGATCGCGCGGTTCGCACGCGCCGTGGCGCCTGCGCAGGCGGTGGCGATCTCGACGCAATCCTCGCTCGCCAGCCTGCCGACGATGCTGGCGGCGAGCGAATCGCTCGGCGCCGCACCCGCTGCCGCCGGCATCGTGCTGCCGATCGCGGTTGCCATCTTTCGCGCCACCAGCCCGGCGATGAACCTCGCGGTCGCGCTGTACATCGCGCACTGGCTGGGCGTCGCAATCGGGCCGGGCGCGCTGCTGGCGGGCATCTGCACCGCCGCGATTACGACGATGGGCGCGGTCAGCCTGCCGGGGACGATCACCTATTTCTCGTCGGTCGCTCCGGTCGCGCTCGCCATGGGCGTGCCGATCGAGGCGCTCGGCCTGCTGATCGCAGTCGAGACGATCCCCGATCTGTTCCGCACCGTCGGCAACGTCACGATGGACGTGGCGATCACCGTCGGCCTCGGGCGGCAGCGCACACGCGAAACCGCTTCCGTTTAAAAGGCAGGCTTCGGCGTCCGCTCCGCATTCAGCTTGTCGGCGACATAACGCTGGCCGTTCTCGCCCTTGAAGATCTCGAACGCCTCGGTCGCCTCGAACAAGGCTGGGAAGTTCTTGCACCCGTAATTGCGCGGGTCGATCGGCGCCTGACGCTTGGCGGTGCTGCCCGCCGCCGACATCGACGCCCAGCCGTCGTCATAGGCCGATGCCTCGACCGCACCGCGCAGCAACGCGACCAGCTTGGCGTCCTTGGCAAGCGGTTCGGCGGCCTTCTTGGCGACGGGCTGGTCGGCCGCTTTATCGCCCGACTTCTCACCCGCCTTTTCCGATGCTTTCTTGCTGGTCTTGAGCTTGGCCGCAGGTTCCGCCACGCGCTCCTTCGCGGCGCTCCCTTCCAGCGTATCGAGATACAGGAACGTCGTGCAGGCGTTGACGAACGGCGACGGCGTCTTGCGCTCGCCAAAACCGTAGACGTCGTGGCCGTTCGCCTTCAACTGCATCACCAGCGGCGTGAAATCGGCATCGCTCGATGCGATGCAGAAGGCGTCGGGCTTTTGCGTGTAGAGCAGCTCCATCGCATCGATCACCAGCGCGATATCGGTCGCGTTCTTGCCGGTCGAATAGCTGAACTGCTGGATCGGCCGGATCGCAAATTCGTGCAGCTTCTCGCGCCAGCCCTTCAGACCCGGGCTGCCCCAGTCGCCATAGGCACGGCGAATGTTGGCGGTGCCGTATTTCGACAACTCCGCCAGCATCGCCGCGATATTGGCGTGCGACACGTTGTCCGCGTCAATCAACAGCGCGATGCGGCGGTCTGGCCACGGCGAGGCGGGCTGGTCCTGGTTCAAGAAACGTCCTTGTAATTGACGGACTTGCGGCAATGCCCCAAGCGCCGCGGCGATGTCCTTTCGCCACCATAGCAACAAAGCGCGCGCGATGCGCCTCCCCTTGATCGCGCTCGGCCTGGTCGCGCCGGCAGTGGCTAACGCGCAGGCGGTCGATCCCGCGACAGGCGACATCGTCGTACTGGGGCGCGGGCTCGATCTGCCGCCCGGCACGCCCGCCTACGGATCGGTGGTGATCGACCGCAAGCGGCTCGCCAACGATGCCTCGGGCCGGGTCGAGGACGTGCTGCTCGACGTCGCCGGATTCCAGCAGTTTCGCCGTTCGGACAGCCGCTCGTCCAACCCGTCAAACCAAGGTGCAACGCTGCGCGCGCTCGGCGGCAACGCGTCGAGCCGGACTTTGGTGCTGCTCGACGGCGTTCCCATTGCCGATCCGTTCTTCGGCTATATTCCGTTCAGCGCGCTGGTTCCCGATCGCCTCGCCGGCATCCGCGTCACGCGCGGCGGTGGTTCCGGGCCGTTCGGCGCGGGCGCCGTCGCCGGCACGATCGAGATGACCAGCGCCGGCCGCGCCGATCTGCCGGTCCTGTCGGGACAGGCGCTATACGGCAGTCGTGATGCACAGCAGGTCAGCGCTACGCTCGCGCCATCGGTCGGCGGCGGCTTCGTCGCGCTGTCCGGCCAGTTCGAACGCGGCGACGGCTTCCAGACAACGCCCGAGGATCAGCGCACGCCGGCGACCGTGCCGGCGCGCTACCGCGATTGGTCAACCGGTCTGCGCGCGGTCGCGCCGATCGGGCCTGATACCGAAGTGCAGTTCCGCGGGCTGGTGTTCGGCGACAACCGTACGCTCCGCTTCAAGGGCGCGGACTCGGCGTCGTCGGGCGAGGATGCCAGCGTGCGGCTCGTATCGCGCGGCGAGTGGCAGGTCGACGCGCTCGCCTATGTGCAGGCGCGCAATTTCGCCAACAAGGTGATCTCCTCCTCCACCTTCAAGCTCACGCTCGACCAGCGCAACACACCCTCCACAGGGGTAGGCGGCAAGATCGAGCTGCGCCCCCCGGTCGGGGGGACACACGTGCTGCGCATCGGCGGCGACTTCCGCCTCGCCGACGGGCAGTTGTTCGAGGATGCCTATAGCGCGACCGGTGTCGTCACCGCGCGCCGCAATGCGGGTGGCAACACCAGCGTGGCGGGGCTGTTCGCCGAAGACGACTGGACGATCGGCCGGCTCGTGCTGACCGGCGGCGCGCGGATCGATCGCTGGACGATCACCGATGGTTTCTTCCGTCAGCGCAGTACGGCGGGCGTGCTCACCACCAACACGCTGTATCCGGACCGCGACGGCACCGAGGCGACCGGAAGGGCCGGCGCGCTGCTAAAACTCGGCTCGGTCGATCTGCGGGTGGCCGGCTATACCGGTTTCCGCCTGCCGACGCTCAACGAACTGTACCGTCCGTTCACCGTCTTCCCGGTGACGACGCAAGCCAATGCCAATCTCGCCCCCGAACGGCTGCGCGGGGTCGAAGGCGGTATCGACGCGCATCCGCTGCCCGGCGTCACGCTCAGCCTCACCGGCTTCTACAACCGGCTGGAAGACGCGATCGCCAACCTGACGATCACCACGAATCTGCGGATGCGCGGCAACGTCAACGCGATCGTCGCAAAAGGGCTGGAGGCGACCGGCGATTGGAAGCTCGGCGCGGTCGATCTGTCGGCGAGCTATGCCTTCAGCGACAGCAAGGTCGATGCGCCCGGCATGGCCTTCGACGGCCTGACACCTGCGCAAAGCCCACGCCACACCGCCAGCGGCACGCTCGCCTGGGCGCCGCGCTCCGGGTTCCTCGCCTCGCTGACCGCACGCTATGTCGGCAAGCAGTATGAGGATGATCTCCAGACCGACGTGCTGCGCGCCGCCACCACGCTGGATGCATTCGTGAAGGTGCCGGTGCACAAGGCGGTCGCGGTGATCGCCCGCGCGGAAAATCTGTTCGATGCGACGGTCGTGACGCGCAATCAGGCAGGTTCGATGGATCTTGGTACGCCGCGGACTCTGTGGATCGGCGTGCGCTTCGGCGGTTAGCAAAGATCTGGGGATGCGGCGTCACCGCTTCGCCGCGTTCTTCCGCCGCGTGTCCCAGCCCTTACGCGCCGCCGCCGAGCGCTGTTCGGCCGAGCCGGACGCGTGTGCCCGCCCGCCGCGCGAAGACGCCTCGTGCGTATCTGGTTTGCCGCGCCCGGAGCCGGATGTGTTGCCGCCGCCGGAGTCCTTGTTCACCGTCGCCCAGGCGCGAGCTTCCGCCTCGTTCTCGGAGACGCCGCGATCCTCATAGCCTTGCTCGATATGTGCGGCCTTGCGCTTTTGCTTGTCGGTATACGCGTCCTTGTCTCCACGCGGCATGGCTCATCTCCTCTGGGCCGAAAACACATGAACCGGTGACGCAGTTCACCCGCTACCCAGTTCCACGCCCTGCCCCAGCGTGGCGACCAGCGCCCTGATATCGCTCGATTCCGCCTCCCCCGGCGCCCAGCGCCCGGCGTAGAACGCGACCAGCCGGTTGACGAAATCGAGCTTCAGCACCACGCCCGGCGACAGCCGGAATGGATAGAGATCCGGCTGGCCCATGCTGCGATTGATCTCGTTGATCGCGAAGGCGAACGGGATCCAGTGGGCGGTCAGCGTGGCGGTATCGGCGGTATACGGGTCGAAATCGATAACGCTGTCGGGCGTGTCCGGCACCGCCGCCGGCATCGGATCGAGCCGGGTCCCGAACCCGCCGATCGTCGCCAACGTATCGACGATGTGCGAATGGTGCGCGAACGTCTCGGCGAAATCCTCCCAGGGGTGCATGGTTGCATAGGCCGAGACATAATGGTCCTCCCAGCCGCCCGGCGGCGGCGTTGCGTAATGCGCCTGCAACGCCGCCTGGTAATCGGCACGCTCGTCGCCGAACAGCGATCGGAACGGGATCAGGTCCGGCCCGAACTGCACCAGCCGCGACCAGAAATAATGGCCGATCTCGTGCCGGAAATGGCCAACCAGCGTCCGGTACGGCTCGCCCATTTCGCGACGGATGCGCTCGCGCTGCGCATCGTCCGCCTCGACGAGGTTGAGCGTGATGAGGCCGTTGTCATGGCCGGTATAATGCTGCGGCGAAGCACCCTGCTCCGCCGCCGGATCGTACAGGAAATCGAAGGCGAGGCCGTGGATGTTTTGCGCCTTGGTCTCCAGCGTCAGGCCCAGGCGCATCAGGCCATGCAACACGCGGCGCTTGGCATCCTCGATGCGGGTCCAGCGTTCCAGCACGCCCGCCACCGCCAGATCGGGGATGATGCGATTGTGGCGACAGGCGAGGCACATCCGATTGGGATCGTCCGCGTCTACGACCCAGTTGCACACGCCGTAACGGGCGTTCGCGCACGGCAACACGTTCGCGGACACGCGCTGCGCATCGCGCCACACACCGCCCTGCGTATCGAAATGCAGAAAGCCGCCGCTGACCGGCGCAAACCCGAGCGCGTGCGCGCAACTCGGGCAGACGCGCGTCTCGAAGTGGAGAAGCTGCCGGCAATTAGGGCAGGAATACGCAGCCACGCGACGTCTCCTTTGCGAGGTTAGCTTCAACGCCGGCGACGCGGCGGAGGTTTCGCCGCCACCCACGACTGCCACGATTTAGATGTTGCATAGCAGCAATGCATAGCGTCTGTTCGGGTTTATGCTCAAAGCCGGCCTGCATCACCTCACCGCCTATCGCTACAACCGGCCGATCCGGCTCGGCCCGCAGGTGATCCGCCTGCGCCCGGCGCCGCACAGCCGTACCAGGGTGCCGAACTACGCGCTGAAGATCGAACCGGCCGGGCATTTCATAAACTGGCAGCAGGATCCGCATGCCAACTGGCTGGCGCGGATCGTCTTTCCCGACCCGGTCGACCATTTCTCGATTCAAGTCGATCTGCTTGCCGATCTCGACGTCATCAACCCATTCGACTTCTTCGTCGAGGAATATGCCGAAACGTATCCGTTCCAGTACGACGAGACGCTGAAGACCGACCTCACCGCCTATTTCGATGTCGAGCCGCAGGGGCAGGCGTTCGAAACGCTGGTCGCGCAGCATGCCGGTCACACCGGCCGCACGATCGATTTCCTGGTCGACATCAACGCCAAGATCCAGCAGCGCATCGCCTATATCATCCGCATGGAAAGCGGCGTGCAGACGCCGGAAGAAACCCTCGACGTCGGCTCCGGCTCGTGCCGGGACAGTGCGTGGCTGCTGGTGCAGTTGCTGCGTCGGCTGGGCTTCGCGGCGCGCTTCGTCTCGGGCTATTCGATCCAGTTGGTCGCGGACGTCGAGCCGGTCGAAGGGCCGAAAGGCGTCACGCAGGATGTGGTCGATCTCCACGCCTGGGCGGAGGTGTACGTGCCGGGCGCGGGCTGGATCGGGCTCGACGCGACTTCAGGCATGTTCGCGGGCGAGGGGCATATCCCCTTGTGCGCGACGCCGCATTATCGCTCCGCCGCGCCGATCAGCGGCATGGCCGAACCGGCCGAGGTCGATTTCCATTTCGAGATGAGCGTCTCGCGCATCGCCGAGGCCGTCCGCATCACCCGCCCCTTCACCGACGAACGCTGGGCGGCGGTGAACGCGCTCGGCGCGCAGGTCGATGCCGATCTGCTGGCGCAAGACGTGCGACTGACGATGGGCGGCGAACCGACCTTCGTCGCGGCGGACGGCGGGGAAGCCGGCGAATGGAACGGCGACGCGGTCGGCCCGACCAAGGCAGGCTACGCCGACACGCTGATCCGCGAACTGCGCGCCACCTTCGCGCCAAGTGGTTTGCTCCATCACGGGCAGGGCAAATGGTACCCCGGCGAAACGCTGCCGCGCTGGGCGTATGCCGCCTATTGGCGGGGCGACGGCGTGCCCATCTGGCACGATGCTTCGTTGATCGCGGAAGAAGACGGCACCGGCAAGCCGTTGGTCACCGCCGCGATGGCGGAACGCTTCCTCGACGTGATGGCCGAAGGGTTGGGCCTGCCGCCCGGCCATGTCGTGCCTGCGTATGAAGATCCGGCCGGCTGGGCGCTCAAGGAGGCCGAACTTCCGGTCAACACCACCCCCGACGACCCCAAGATCGACGATCCCGAAGCGCGCAGCCGCATGGTGCGCGCGTTCGAACGGGGCCTGGGCAATCCGGTCGGCTATGTCCTGCCGGTCCAAAAATGGCAGACGAAACAGCAGGGTAGCTGGCTGACCGAACAATGGGCGCTCCGGCGCGGCAAGCTTTACACCGTGCCCGGCGACAGCGCGCTCGGCTACCGGCTGCCGCTCGGCTCGCTGCCTTACGTGCCGCCGTCGGAATACCCCTATATCAACCCGCGCGATACCAGCGAGCCGCGCGAACCGCTCGCCGACGCGCGCGCGCAGCGCCCCGAAATCGCGCCCGCGCCGGTAACCGAACAGCGCATCACCGAACGCGCGCCCGTGTCGGGCGCGCAGCCGCAGGAGCGCGTCGAGCAGGAGATCGTCGCCGGCGCGGTGCGCACCGCCGTCACGGTCGAGCCACGCGGGCATTTCCTGTCGGTGTTCGTGCCGCCGGTGCGCGAACTTGAGGATTATCTCGAACTCATCACCGAGATCGAAGCCGCCGCCGCGCGGCTCGGTGCGCCGGTGCGGATCGAGGGCTACCCGCCGCCGCCCGATCCACGCCTGAAGGTGCTGAAGGTCACGCCCGATCCCGGTGTGGTCGAGGTGAACGTCCACCCGGCGGCAAGCTGGGCTGAAACCGTCGCCATCACCGAAGGCGTGTACGATATCGCCCGCCACGCCGGCATGACGGCGGACAAGTTCATGCTCGACGGCCGCGCGATCGGCACCGGCGGCGGCAACCACATCGTGCTGGGCGGCCCGAGCCTGTACGATTCGCCGTTCGTGCGCCGGCCCGATCTGCTCAAGAGCTTCGTGCTGTACTGGCAGCGGCATCCCTCGCTCAGCTACCTGTTCTCCGGCCTGTTCATCGGCCCGACCAGCCAGGCACCGCGCATCGACGAGGCGCGGCACGACGGGCTGTACGAACTCGAAATCGCGCTGGCGCAGGTGCCCGGGCCGATCGCGGGCGAGCAGCCGCCGGCGTGGATCGTCGATCGGCTGTTCCGCAACCTGCTGGTCGACGTCACCGGCAACACCCACCGCACGGAAATCTGCATCGACAAGTTCTTCTCGCCCGATGGCCCGACCGGCCGGCTCGGCCTCGTCGAGTTCCGCGCGTTCGAGATGCCGCCCGACGCGCGCATGAGCCTCGCGCAGCAGCTTATCCTGCGGGCGCTGACTGCGTGGTTCTGGCGCGAGCCGCAGCACGGATCGCTCACCCGCTGGGGCACGACGCTGCACGATCGCTTCATGCTGCCGCATTTCGTGTGGGCGGATTTCCTCGACGTGCTCGGCGATCTCGCTGGCGCCGGCTATGCGTTCGATCCCGCCTGGTTCGAGGCGCAGCGGCAGTTCCGCTTCCCCATGCACGGCACGATCGACGCTGGCGGCGTCTCGCTCGAGATCGCCCATGCGCTCGAACCGTGGCATGTGCTGGGCGAAACCGGCGCGATTGGTGGCACGGTCCGCTATGTCGACAGCTCGACCGAGCGGTTGCAGGTCAAGGCCGGCAACGTCACGCCCGGCCGCCACGTGCTGACCTGCAATGGCCGGCGTGTGCCGATGGTCGGCACCGGCGTGCCCGGTGAAGTGGTCGGCGGCGTGCGGTACAAGGCATGGGCGCCGGCGGACTGCCTCCACCCGCGCCTGCCCGCCAACGCGCCGCTCACCTTCGACGTGATCGACACGTGGAGCGGGCGGTCGCTAGGCGGTTGCGTCTACCACGTCGCGCATCCGGGCGGCCGCAATTACGACTCGGTGCCGGTCAACGCCTATGAGGCGGAGGCGCGGCGAAAAGCCCGCTTCCAGGATCACGGCCACACGCCGGGCACGGTACCGGTGCCGCCCGAGGAACTGCCGACCGAATTCCCGCTGACGCTCGATCTCAGACGACCGGCGTACCTGCGCTAATCAAGGCTCGCCACTCGCGTGGCGAGCCTTTCGACTATACTATTTCCAGCGCCACCGCCGTCGCCTCGCCCCCGCCGATGCACAGGCTCGCAACGCCGCGCTTCAGCCCGCGCGCCTCAAGCGCCGCCAGCAACGTCGCCATGATGCGCGCGCCCGACGCGCCGATCGGATGGCCGAGTGCGGTCGCGCCGCCGTTGACGTTGAGCTTGTCCGCCGGAATGTCGAGATCACGCGCCGCGATCATCGCCACCACAGCGAACGCCTCGTTCACCTCGAACAGGTCGACGTCGGCCACGCTCCATCCGGCCTTGTTGAGCACCTTGCGGATCGCCGGTACCGGCGCGGTGGTGAACTTCGCCGGTTCGTGCGCGTGACCAGCCGTCGCCACCACGCGCGCAACCACCGTCAACCCCAGCTTCTCCGCCACGCTCTGCCGCGTCATCACCAGCGCCGCCGCACCATCCGAGATCGACGACGCGTTCGCCGCCGTGATCGTGCCGTCTTTGGCGAAAGCGGGCTTCAGCGACGGGATCTTGTCCGGCTTGGCGCGACCCGGCTGCTCGTCCACCGCCACCACCGATTCGCCACCACGCAGCTTGACGGTAACGGGCGCGATCTCACGCGCGAACGCGCCGCTGGCGATCGCTTCGTTGGCGCGCGTCAACGATCGGATCGCATAATCGTCCTGCTCGGCGCGCGTGAACTGATAGTCGCCCGCCGACGCTTCCGCGAACACGCCCATCGCCTTGCCGGGCTCATAGGCATCCTCCAGCCCGTCCATCGCCATCGTGTCGATGATGACGTCATGGCCGAAACGCGCGCCGCCGCGATGCTTTGGCAGCGCATAGGGCGCGTTGCTCATGCTCTCCATGCCGCCTGCAATTGCTACCTCGATTGCGCCTGATGCCAGCGCCTCATGCGCCATGATCGCCGCCTGCATCCCCGATCCGCACATCTTGTTGATCGTCGTCGCTTCGACCGAGTTGGGCAGCCCGGCGCCGATCGCCGCCTGCCGCGCCGGCGCCTGACCAAGACCCGCCGGAAGTACGCAACCCATATAGATACGCTCGATCGCATCACCCGACACGCCAGCGCGCTCGACCGCGGCGGCGACCGCGATAGCGCCCAGTTCGGTTGCCTTCAACGGCGCGAGCGCACCCTGGAACGCGCCCATTGGCGTGCGCGCGTAACTGACGATGACGACAGGATCGGACATAAGGCTTCCTCGTATTGATCGTTACAAAGCGCGCGCGATCACCATGCGCTGAATATCGGACGTGCCCTCATAGATCTGGCACACGCGCACGTCGCGGTAGATCCGCGCCACGCCGAACTCCTCCAGATAGCCGTAACCGCCGAGCGTCTGGAGCGCGCCCGAGACCACGCTCTCCGCCGTTTCCGAGGCGACCAGCTTGGCCATCGATGCCTCCTTCAGGCACGGCAAACCGGCATCCTTCATGCTCGCGGCGTGCAGCACCAGATGCCGCGCCGCCTCCAGCTTGGCGGCGAGATCGGCGAGTCGAAAGCCGACCGCCTGATGCTGGATGATCGCCTGCCCGAAACTCTTGCGGTCCTTGGCGTAACCGATCGCGATCTCCAGCGCCGCCTGCGCCATGCCGATACACTGCGCGGCGATGCCGATGCGTCCGGCCTCGAGGTTGGACAACGCGATGCCATAGCCCGCCCCTTCGGCACCCAGCCGCAGGTCGTCGGCAACGAACACATCGTCGAACCGGATCGCGCAGGTATCGGACGCCGCCTGCCCGAGCTTATGCTCGACCTTGTCGACATGGTAGCCGGGCGAATCGGTTGGCACGATGAAGCCGGTAATGCCGCGCTCGCCCGCCGCAGGGTCGGTGACGGCATAGACGATCGCGATACCGGCAATGCTCGCGCACGAGATGAACTGCTTGGCACCGTTCAGCCGATAGCCACCGTCCACCTTCTCGGCGCGGGTGCGCATTGCTGCGGCGTCGGAGCCGGCATCGGTTTCGGTCAACGCGAACGCGCCGAGCATGCGGCCGGCGATCAGGTCGGGCAGGAAACGCGCCTGCTGTTCCGCGCTGCCGTCCTTGACCAGCCCCGACACGATTAGGCTGTTCTGGATGCTGACGATGGTGGAAAGCGCGCCATCGGCAGCAGCGATTTCGATCAGCGCAAGCGCGTAGGCCACATAGTCCGCCGCCGCCCCACCGACCGACTCGGGCGCGGTCATGCCCATCAGGCCGAGCGCCGCGACGTCCTCGAACAGCGCGCGCGGATAGCCTTTCGCCGCCTCGAACGCGGCGCTGTGCGGGCGGATGCGCGCCTGTGCGAAGTCGCGCACTGCTTGCTGAATCGCGCTTTGCGTCTCGTTAAAAATCATAGGCTATCCAAAGCATCCTACTCGTGAGTAGGATGCCGTCTTACCAGTTTGCCGTCAAGCAGGACGCCGATGAACACGTCCCCCTTCCCCTCGCCCGAGCAACGCCGGGCGGATCGCGCCGCCAAGCGCCACGCGGTGTTGGCGGCGGCGGTGGCGATGTTCAACGAACGCGGGTTCCACGCGACCTCGCTGGATGACGTGGCGGCCAGCCTCGGCATCTCGAAGCCGACGATCTACCATTATCTCGGCAACAAGGATCAGGTATTGCTCGAATGCCTGACGATGGGCCTTCAGCAGTTGATCGCCGCCGCCGACGCCGCACATGCCACGCCAGGTCGCGGGCTCGACCGCTTGCAAGCGTTCCTGCGCCGTTATGCTGAGGTCAATATGGACGCGTTCGGCGCCTGCGTGATCCGCACGCCCGAGGAAGCGCTTAGCCCGGATAGCGCGGACCGGCTGCGTGCGATGAAGCGCGAGATAGACGCGGCGATGCGCGAATTGATCGCGGAGGGCATGGCGGACGGGTCGATCGCGCCGGCCGACCCCACGCTGCTCGCCTTCACGCTGGCGGGCGCGCTGAACTGGCCCGCGCGCTGGTACGACCCCGCCGGACGGTTCGATGCGCCCGGCGTGGCGGCGCAGATGGTCGACATCCTCACCGCCGGCATTGCGCCCCGCTGAGCGGCGGCAACGCTTCGTCCGCAAACAGACCGGGCCCTGCTGATACGTTACCCCACGGCGCTGCGTGGGCCACGATCATGTGCGGAGCAGGGTGGCCCGGGTGCTAATAGCGTTGCCGGCCGCGCATGCCTGTCGGCGCCGCAATCAAGCCGCAGCTAGTCGCCCACCCCCGCCTGCCGCAGCAGCGCCTGCGCGCGGGCGAGGTGCGGCCGATCGAGCATCCCGCCCACGTCCGCGATCGTGCCAACACCGGGATTGGCTGCGAACAGATCGACGATCCGCTTCGCCGCCGCGATCTCCCCCGTACTCGGCACGAAGGCGGCGTTGATGACCTCGACCTGCGCCGGATGGATCGCCAGCATCCCGCGGTAGCCGTCACGCCGCACCTTCTCCGCACGCGTCCGCAAGCCGTCGAGATCGCGAAAATCGCCCTGGATCGTCTCGATCGCCGCCACGCCCGCCGCCGCCGCGCCGAGCAGGCACAAGCTGCGTGCGAGTTCGTAGGTGAAGCCGTAGCCGCCATCGTCGTTGCGATTGGCGCTCGCGCCGAGCGCATCGGCCAGATCCTCCGCGCCCCAGGTCAACGCCACCAAACGCGGCGCGCCAGCATAATCACCGGTCCGGAACATCGCCGCCGCCGTCTCGGTGACCAGCACGATCACCTTGGTAGCACCGATGTCGATTCCATGCGCCGCCTCGAACGCGGACAGGTAATGGTCGAGCCGCTCAACATCGCCGCGACCATTCGCTTTCGGCAGCATGATCCCGCCCGGCCGCCCCGGCATCACCGCGGCGAGGTCAGCCAGCGTGTGCGGCCCGTCAAGCGGGTTGACCCGCACCCACAGCCGCTCGTACCCATCAGCCTGCGCCGCGAGGAAGTCGCGAACGGCAGCGCGGGCCGCCGGTTTCTCGGCCTCCGCCACCGCGTCTTCCAGGTCGATCAGCACGATGTCGGCCGCGCTGGCGGTGGCCTTGGCCATCTTCTTCGCGCTGTCGCCGGGCGCGAACAGCCACGAACGCGCGCCGAACACCTCCGCCGTTGCCGTCATCCGATTTCCTTCCCTGCGCGTAAGCCCATGATGGCGCTACCGGCTCAAGCGTCTGCGTACATCGCCAACCAAGCACAAGCCGCGATGGGCACCAAGCATGTTGTTCTGGGCGATCGTGAGAAAGGTAACGACCAGATGTCCGTTCTGGTAAGGCGCGTCGCCACGCAACCGTTTACGCTGGATCGATCAACCAGCTAGCGATACATGACAGCCCATCAAAATACTCGGAGACTTTGTGATGCCGCTTTCTACCTCGATCACGCCTGTCATCCTGTCCGGCGGGTCGGGAACGCGGCTTTGGCCGATGTCGCGCCCGGAGCGCCCGAAGCAGATGCTCGCGCTGACCGCCGAGGAGACGATGCTCCAGCTCACCGCCATGCGTGCCAAGGGCGAGCATTTCAGCGGCCCGATCGTGGTCGCCAACGCACGCCATGCCGACATGGTCGACGAGCAGCTCGACCACATCGGCGCCAATGCGCAGGCGATCATTCTGGAGCCGATCGCGCGCAACACCGCACCGGCGATTGCGCTTGCCGCGCTCGCGGCCGAGGGTTCGAGCCCGCTGCTGGTCATGCCGTCGGATCACGTCATCGCCGATGTCGCTGCGTTCCACGACGCGATCCAGGCCGCGCTGCCGCTCGTCGCGGATGGCTGGCTAGTCACGTTCGGCATCGCCCCCGACGCGGCCGAGACCGGCTACGGCTGGATCAAGGTCGGCGAGGAAATCGGCGGCGGCGTGCACCGTGTCGCGCACTTCGTCGAGAAGCCGCCGCGCGACAAGGCGGAGGCGATGCTGGAGGCGGGCGACCACACCTGGAACGGCGGCATCTTCCTGTTCCGTGCCGACACGTATCTCGACGCGCTCTCGACCCATGCTCCGACGATGCTCGCCGCCTGCCAGCTTGCGATGGCCAAGGCTAACCACGACGGCAAGCGCATCTTCCCGGACGTGGAGGCGTTCGCGGGCTCGCCGGACAATTCGATTGACTATGCGGTGATGGAGAAGGCCGAGCGCGTCGCGGTGGTGCCGGTCAGCATGGGCTGGAACGACGTCGGCAGCTGGGACGCGCTCCACGCGATCAGCGATCTCGACGCCGCCGGCAACGCGCATTCGAGCGGGGCCGCCGGTGAGGTGATCGCGATCGAGACGACCAACTGCCTGGTGCGCACCGACGGCGTGCGTGTCGCCATCGTCGGGGTGGACGATCTGATCGTGGTGGCGAGCGGCAATGACGTGCTGATCCTGCCGCGCGGCCGCAGCCAGGAGGTCAAGAAGCTGATCGAGGCGATGAAGAACCAGCAACCGGTCGCGTGAGAGAGCAACGATGAGCGCCTACATCCTCTTCATCCGCGACGAGCCGGTTCACGATTCTGCGGAAATGGCGGAGTATGAGCGGATGAACCGCGAACGCGGGAGCGAGGGCTTCCCGGTCAAGCGGCTCGCCTTCTACGGCACGGTGGAAGCGCTGGAGGGCCCCGCGCCCGACGGTGTCGTCGTTCTGGAGTTCCCAAGCGTCGAAGACGCGCGGGCATGGTATCATGGACCGGGCTACCAGGCGGCGATGCAGCACCGCCTGAAGGCTGCCGAGTATCGGGTCATGATCGTCGAAGGCGTTTAGGGAAGAGGATCCTCTTCGGCGTCATCCGACGCTGATCGGGGTCCGTCGGCGAGACGATGACGACGCGGGGTCACGCCCCCGCGTCGCTCAACCGGTCGAGTTGCTCAGCGCTCAGCACGAGCCGCGTCGCGCCGAGCAGATCCTCGACCTGTGCGACGCTCGTCGCGCTGGCGATCGGCGCCACCACGCCCGGTTGCGCGGCGAGCCAGGCAAGCGCGATCTGCGCGAGCGTCGCGCCGGTCTCCGCCGCAACGCCATCCATTGCGGCGAGAACGCCCGATTTCTGCGTGATGAGGTCGGCCATGCCGCCGCCGCGCGCGCTCTTTTTCATATCATCGGCCGAGCGATACTTGCCGGTGAGGAAGCCTGACGCGAGGCCATAATAGGGCACCACGCCGATGTTGTTCTCGACGCAATAGTCCTGCAGTTGCCCCTCGAAATGGTGGCGGCTGACGAGGTTGTATTCGGGCTGCAACACCTGGAAATGGGGCAAGCCGGCGGCGCGTGCGGTATCGATCGCGGTCTTGAGGCGCATCGCGTGGTAATTGGATGCGCCAAGGGCGCGCACCTTGCCCGCCTTGACCAAGGAGGCGAACGCCTCGGTCACTTCGTCGAGGGGTACGTCCGCGTCATCCTTGTGCGCATAATAGAGGTCGATCGTATCGATACCGAGCCGCTGTAGCGAGGCGTCGCAGCCGGCAACGATCGCCTGTGCCGACAAGGACGAGCCGTTCTCGACCGGGAGCATGCCGACCTTGGTAGCGATCACCACCGAGTCGCGTTTGCCCGAGTCTTTCAGCCATTCGCCGATAATGGTTTCCGATTCGCCGCCCTTATGCCCCGGCACCCAGTTGGAATACATGTCGGCGGTATCGATCATCGTGCCACCGCCGGCGACGAACGCGTCGAGCACGGCGAAGCTGGCGGTGCGGTCGGCGGTCCAGCCGAACACGTTGCCGCCGAGTACCAGCGGCAGGATGTGGAAATCGGTCGCGCCCAAGCGCCTGAGGTCGGTCATTCGCTGTTATCCTGCGTGTTGTCGTCGACGATGGTGGCGGCGTTAGCGTCCATGCTGTTGGCATCGAGCATCATTGCCGCGTCGTTGAGCTGCTGCGCCTCGCTGCCGCTCATCGCGCCCGGCGTGGTGTTCGATCCGCACGCGGCAAGCGCCAGTGGGAGCGCACACGCAAGGACGAGAGCAAGACCGCGGCGCACCGCGATCAATTCTCGACCGTGTTGCCGGCATCCTTGAGCGCCTGGCCGGTCTTGTCCTTGGCCTTGTCGGCGGCATTGCCGATCGCGTCGCCGGCATTGTCCATCGTCGCCTCGGCCGATCCGAACGCCTTGTCGGCGGCGGCTTCGGTGCTGTTGGCGGCGGTGCGCATGGTCGCGTTGGCGTCGGCGGCCGTCGTGTCCGCGGCCTGCGCGCTTTCGTCCTGCGCCTTCTGGCTGCACGAGGCGAGCGCGATGGTGGCGGCGAGAGCGAGGATAAGGGTCTTCTTCATGGTGACGGCTCCGTCAGGATGAATGCATGAGGGATATTGAAACGCGACAACGCCTGCAATCGAGGGAAAGGTCCACCGCCACGCGATCGCGTGATTGACCGCATATAAAGATATCTTTATGTCTCGTTCCCACGATGACCATCGCCCTCGACATCTTCCGTGCGCTTGCCGATGGCACGCGGCTGCGCATCCTCGCGCTGCTGCGCACGATGGAACTGTCGGTCGGCGAACTCGCGCAGGTGCTTGGGCAGAGCCAGCCGCGCGTCAGCCGCCACGTCAAGATCCTATGCGATGCGGGGCTGGCGGAGCGGCGCAAGGAAGGAAGCTGGGTGTTCGTCGCACTGGGGGCGGCCGATCGGGTCGCGCCGGTGGCGGACGCGCTCGATGCGTGGGGTCGACTGGAGGCGGATCACTGGGCGACAGCGGATGCGGCAAGGCTGGCGGCGGTGCGCGCCGACCGTGCGGCATCGGCGGCGCAGTGGTTCGAGGCGAATGCGCGCGAGTGGGATGCGATCCGCTCGCTACACATCGCCGAGGAACAGGTCGAGGCGGCGATCGGCGCAGTGCTGGGCGAGAGCAAGGTGCACCAGATGATCGACATCGGCACCGGCACGGGCCGCATGCTGGAGTTGTTTGCAGGGCACGCCGAGCAGGCGCTGGGGATCGACCGCAGCTCGGAAATGCTGCGGCTCGCCCGCGCCAAGCTGTCGAGCCACGGTGTCGACAATGCCGAATTGCGGCAGGCCGATCTCTATGCGCTGCCGCTTGGTGACGGCGCGGCCGATCTCGCCATCGTCCACCATGTGCTGCACTTCGCGCAACAGCCTGGCGCGGCGATCGCTGAGGCCGCGCGGGTGCTCAGCCCCGGCGGGCGGCTGCTGATCGCCGATTTTGCGCCGCATGATTGCGAGGAATTGCGCACGCGCGACGCGCATACCCGGCTCGGCTTCTCGGACGAGCAGATGACGACATGGTTCGCCGCCGCCGGCCTCGCGCCCGAGCGGATCGAGACGCTGGAAGGCGGCGAACTGACGGTGAAACTCTGGCTGGCGCGCAAACGCGCTTCGGCCGAACAGACGGTACATGAGGTGAAGGCGGCATGACGATCTCGGTTTCGCAGCTTGAGGAAGCGCGCCGCGCGCTGGAGGCGCCGCTGTTCGCCGACGTGGCGGGCGATACGTCCGTGTCGTTCGAGTTCTTCCCGCCCAAGACGCCGAAGATGGAAGAGGCGTTGTGGGAGACGGTGAGGACGCTCGAGCCGTTCCGCCCCGAGTTCGTCTCGGTCACTTATGGCGCGGGCGGTTCGACGCGGGAGCGCACCCACGCCACCGTCGCGCGCATCCAGGCGGAGACGAGCATGCCCGCCGCCGCGCACCTCACCTGCGTCGAGGCCTCGAAGGGTGAGATCGAGGAGATCGCCGATGCCTATTGGCAGGCGGGCGTGCGGCATATCGTGGCGCTGCGCGGCGATGCGCCGGGCGCGGACGGGTTCGTGCCGCACTCGCAAGGCTACACCAACGCCGCCGATCTGGTGGCGGGGCTGAAGCGGCTGCATCCGTTCGAGATTTCGGTCGCCGCCTATCCGGAATGCCACCCGGATTCGCAGGGCCTCGCGCACGATCTCGACAACCTCAAGCGCAAGATCGACGCGGGCGCGACACGCGGCATCACGCAGTTCTTCTTCGAGCCGGAGACGTTCTTCCGCTTCCGCGATGCCGCCGCCGCCGCCGGGATCACCGCGGAGATGGTGCCGGGCATCATGCCGGTCACCAATTTCGCCAGCATTGTGAAGATGTCGAAACTGTGCGGCACCGAAGTGCCGGCGTGGTTGGGGCGGCTGTTCGAGGGGCTGGAGGATCATGCCACCGCCCGCCAGTTGATCGCGGCGACGCTCGCCGCCGAACTGTGCCGCAAACTGTATGCGGGCGACGTGCGCTCGCTGCATTTCTACACGCTCAACCGCGCCGAGCTGAGCTTCGCGATCTGCCACCTGCTCGGCCTGCGCGCCAAGGCACCGGTCGCGGCTGCGGTCGCGGCCTGAAGGATATCATGATGACCCCACGCCAATCCTTGCTCGCGCAAGCCGCCGAGCGTATCCTCATCACCGACGGCGCGTTCGGCACCGAGATCCAGAACTGGAAGCTGTCCGAGGCCGATTATGCCGGCTCGCTCGGGCTGCTGAAGGATCAGAAGGGCAATAACGACATCCTCGCGCTGTCGAAGCCGGAAGTGCCCGAGACGATCCACCGCGCCTATTTCGAAGCAGGCGCGGATATCGCCGAGACCAACACGTTTTCCGCCAACGTCATCAGCCAGGCCGATTACGGCGCGGAGGCGCTTGTCAAGGATATCAACATCCAGAGCGCGCAGCTCGCGCGCCGCATCGCCGACGAATATCAGGCGCGCGATGGCCGCCCGCGCTTCGTGGCAGGCGCGATCGGGCCAACCAACAAGACCTTGTCGCTAAGCCCCGACGTCAACGATCCCGGCTACCGCGAGATCGACTTCGATTATCTGAAAGACGTGTACCGCGAGCAGACCGACGCACTGCTGGAAGGCGGCGCGGACTTCATCCTGATCGAGACGGTGTTCGATACCTTGAACGCCAAGGCCGGCATTATGGCGGCGATCGAGGCGGGCGATGCGCTGGGGCGCGACGTGCCGATCATGCTGTCGATGACGCTGACCGATCTGTCCGGGCGCAACCTGTCCGGCCACACGGTCGAGGCGTTCTGGCATGCGGTGCGCCACGCCAAACCGGTGACGATCGGGCTGAACTGTTCGTTCGGCGCGGAACAGCTCCGCCCGCACGTCAAGACGCTGGCGGGCATCGCCGATACGCTGATCATGGTGTACCCGAACGCCGGGCTACCCAACGAGCTTGGCCAGTATGACGAGATGCCGGAGACGACCGCCGGTCTCGTCAAGGAATGGGCCGATGCGGGGCAGGTCAACATCCTCGGCGGGTGCTGCGGGTCGACGCCCGCGCATATCGCCGAGATCGCGCGTGCGGTGCGTGGCCTGGCGCCGCGCAGGCTGCCGAAACCGCCGGTGGTGACGCGGCTCGCCGGGCTGGAGCCGATGACGATGGCGGGGTAAACCGCCGACGCCTCCGCGATACTGCAAGACCCCGGCGTGCCGGGCGACGATGGGAACTGCCTTGACCAACCTCTCCACCTCTTTCGTCAACATCGGCGAGCGCACCAACGTCACCGGCTCGGCGCGCTTCAAGAAGCTCATCATGGCGGGCGACTATCCCGCCGCGATCGAGGTGGCGCGCCAGCAGGTCGAGAGCGGCGCGCAGGTGCTCGACGTCAACATGGACGAGGGGCTGCTCGACGCCGAGCATGCCATGACGACGTTCCTCAAGCTGATTGCCGCCGAGCCGGATATCGCGCGCATCCCGTTCATGGTCGACAGCTCGAAATGGTCGGTGATCGAGGCAGGTCTGAAATGCGTTTCCGGCAAGCCGATCGTCAATTCGATCAGCATGAAGGAAGGCGAGGCCAAGTTCCTGCACGAAGCGAAGAAGTGCATGACGTACGGAGCCGCCGTGGTGGTGATGGCGTTCGACGAGGCGGGCCAGGCCGACACCCAGGCGCGGAAGATCGAGATCTGCGAGCGCGCGTATAACGTGCTGATGACGATCGGCTTCCCGCCCGAAGATATCATCTTCGACGCCAACATCTTCGCGGTCGCGACCGGCATCGAGGAGCATAACAATTACGGCGTCGACTTCATCGAGGCGGTGAAGGTCATCAAGGCGCGCTGCCCGCATGTCCACTTCTCGGGCGGCCTGTCCAACCTGTCATTCTCGTTCCGCGGCAACGAGCCGGTGCGCCGCGCGATGCATTCGGTGTTCCTGTACCATGCGATCCCCGCCGGGCTTGACATGGCGATCGTCAACGCCGGCCAGCTCGACATCTACGACGATATCGACCCCGAACTGCGCGAGGCGTGCGAGGACGTCATCCTCAACCGCCCGCAGCGCAAACCCGACGAGACGCCGACCGAACGGCTGATCGCGCTCGCCGAACGTTTCCGCGGCACCGATGCGGTGGCGGAAAAGGCGGCGGAGGAATGGCGCGGCTGGCCGGTCAACAAGCGGCTCGAACATGCGCTCGTCAAGGGTATCGACATGTACGTGGTCGAGGATACCGAGGAGTGCCGCCAGCTCTTCCCGCGCCCGATCGAGGTGATCGAGGGGCCGCTGATGGACGGCATGAACGTGGTCGGCGATCTGTTCGGATCGGGCAAGATGTTCCTGCCGCAGGTGGTGAAATCGGCGCGCGTGATGAAGAAGGCGGTGGCGCATCTGCTCCCGTTCATCGAGGCGGCGAAGGAGCCCGGCGCGCGTGGCAAGGGCAAGATCATCATGGCGACCGTGAAGGGCGACGTGCATGATATCGGCAAGAACATCGTCGGCGTCGTGCTTCAGTGCAACGGCTTCGACGTGGTCGACATGGGCGTGATGGTGCCGTGGAGCGACATCCTCAAGGCCGCCAACGAGAACGACGCCGACATGATCGGACTGTCCGGCCTCATCACACCCTCGCTCGACGAGATGGTGACGGTGGCGGAGGAGATGAAGCGCGCCGGCTTCACCATGCCGCTGCTGATCGGCGGGGCGACCACCTCCAAGGTCCACACCGCGCTGCGGATCGCGCCCGCCTATGACGGTCCGGTCGTGCACGTGCTCGACGCCAGCCGCGCGGTCGGTGTCGCCTCGACGCTGGTCAGCGATACGCAGAAGGACGCCTTCGTTACCAAGACGGCGGAGGATTACGAGGCGGTGCGGATCGCGCGCGCCAACAAGGGCAACAACGATCTGCTCCCGCTCGCCAAGGCGCGCGCCAATCCGTTCGTGGCGGATATGGCGCTGAAGCCGCCCGCCCCCGCCAAGCCCGGCGTGCATGTGTTCCGCGACTGGGACCTGAACGACCTACGCGAGCTGATCGACTGGACGCCGTTTTTCCGCGCGTGGGAACTGGCCGGCAATTACCCGGCGATCCTCACCGACCCGGTGGTCGGCGAAAGCGCCACCGCGCTGTTTGCGGACGCGCAGAAGATGCTCGACCGCATCATCGACGAGAAGTGGCTGACCGCGCGCGGCGTGGCGGGCCTGTGGGTGTGTGCGCGCCACGATGACGACGTGATCGTCGATACCAAGGGCGACTTCAACGCCGGCGAACTGATCGGTCTCGATGCGCTCGACGTGGTCGACGCCACCGATGTGTTCCGCCTCCCGTTCCTGCGCCAGCAAATCGCCAAGCGCGAGGGCCGTTTTAATATGTGCCTCGCGGACTTTATAGATACCAAGGGCGACTGGCTCGGCGGGTTCGCGGTGTCGATCCACGGCATCGAACCGCATCTTGCCAAGTTCAAGGCGGCGATCGACGACTATTCCGACATCCTGCTGAAAGCGCTGGCCGACCGTCTCGCCGAGGCGTTCGCGGAACGGCTCCACCAGCATGTCCGGCAGGAGCTGTGGGGTTACGCACCCGACGAGCAGCTCACCAACGAGGCGCTGATCCGCGAGCAATATCGCGGCATCCGCCCCGCGCCGGGCTATCCCGCCTGCCCCGAGCACAGCCTCAAGACGATGCTGTTCAAGATGCTCGACGCGCACCACGCCACCGGCGCGACGCTGACCGAGAGTTTCGCGATGCTGCCGACGGCGGCGGTGTCGGGCTTCTATTTCGGCCACCCGCAGGCGGAATATTTCGGCGTGGCGCGGATCGGCGAGGATCAGGTGACCGATTACGCCGCGCGGCGCGGGGTGGATCTCGACACCGCCAAACGCTGGCTGCGGCCCAATCTGGACTGACCGCGCGATCTGAGCGGAAAGATTACCGCGCCTTAGCGTTTGCCTATCGATTGCCGCTCCGTCAGGAACGGCGCGTAACGATGTGCTCGCGGGGTTCTCGATGTCGAAGGCGTCTCTCTCGGTCGGTCCGAAATACCCTCAGGTGGTGGTGCTGATCGGCGCGACCGGCGATCTGGCGCGGCGCAAGCTGCTGCCGGGGTTGTTCCACCTCATCAACGAGGGGTTCATTCCGGATTGCCGCATCATCGGCATGTCGCTCGACGAAATGGATGCCGATGCGTTCCGCAGCTTCGCGCGCGCCGCGCTTGACGAGTTCGGCACGCGGCCGGTGGCGGATGCCGAATGGAACGCGTTTGCCGCGCTGCTCGATTATCTGCCGACCGCCGCGGGGCCGGAGAAGCTGCGCGAGGTAGTGCTTGCCGCCGAACAGAGCCTCGGCACCGAAAGCCGGCGGCTGCACTACCTCAGCGTACCGCCGAGCGCCGCGCTGTCGAGTGCGCGGATGCTCGGGCAGGCCGGATTGATCGAGCGGTCACGCGTGGTGATGGAAAAGCCGTTTGGCGTCGACCTTGCCAGCGCGGTCGAGTTGAACGCCAAGCTGCACGAGATTTTCGCGGAGGAGCAGATCTTCCGCATCGACCATTTCCTCGGCAAGGAACCCGCGCAGAACATCCTCGCGTTCCGCTTCGCCAACGGCCTGTTCGAGCCGATCTGGAACCGCAACTTCATCGATCACGTCCAGATCGACGTTCCCGAGACGCTGGGTCTGGGCAAGCGTATTGGTTTTTACGAAAGCACCGGCGCGTTCCGCGACATGGTGGTGACGCACCTGTTCCAGATCCTCGGCTTCATGGCGATGGAGCCGCCGACCTCGCTCGAACCCGGCCCGATCGGCGAGGAGAAGAACAAGGTGTTCCGCTCGATGCTGCCGCTCGACCCGCATGACGTGGTGCGCGGCCAGTATGTCGGCTACCGCGACGAGGAAGGTGTCGATCCGCAGTCCGATACCGAGACGTTCATCGCGCTGAAGTGCCAGATCGACAATTGGCGTTGGGCGGGCGTGCCGTTCTACCTGCGCACCGGCAAGAAGCTCGCCGAGGGGCAGCGCATCATCTCGATCGCGTTTCGCGAGCCGCCCAAGAGCATGTTCCCGGCGGGCTCCGGCGTCGGCTCGCAGGGGCCGGACCATCTGACGTTCGACCTTGCCGACGCCTCGCGCGTGTCGCTGTCGTTCTACGGCAAGCGGCCCGGGCCGGGGATGCGGCTCGACAAATTGTCGATGCAGTTCGCGCTCCAGGAGACCGGTCGTATCGACGAGGTGCTCGAGGCGTACGAACGGCTGATCCTCGACGCGATGCGCGGTGACCGCACGCTGTTCACCACCGCCGAGGGCATCGAGAGCCTGTGGCGCGCCTCCGCCCCGCTGCTCGAGAACCCGCCCCCGGTACGGCTGTACGAGCCGGGTTCGTGGGGACCGAAGTCGATCCACCAGCTCATCGCGCCGCACGCCTGGCGCTTGCCGTTCGAGCGGGCATGGCGCGGCGGGGATACCTCGGGGAAGAAGTAACTGCGTAGGATTGGGGAGGCTTCACGAGGTTAACCCTCTATTCGCCTTCCCAAGCCGCCTGCCCGCGCGCATCTCAACGCCCCAAAGGAGCCGTTCCGATGCGTCACATCCTCGCCCTCGCCTTCCTCTCGCTGGCAGCACCGGTTGCCGCGCAAACCGCGGGCGGGCCGTTCACTGTGCAGGGCGGGCAGAGCTTCGCGCGGCTTGACGAGGCGCTGATGGCGATCCGCGGACAGGATGCGACGATCGTGATCGCACCCGGCACCTACCACGAATGTGCGATCCAGCAGGCCGGGCACATCACCTTCAAGGCAGCGGTGCCGGGCCAGGTGATCTTCGAGCAGACCGCGTGCGAGGGAAAGGCGGCGCTGGTGCTGCGCGGTACCGGATCGACCGTCGACGGCATCGTCTTTCGTGGCTTCAAGGTCGATGACGGCAATGGCGCGGGCATCCGCATCGAGAGCGGGCCGCTGGTGGTGCGCAACTCCATGTTCCTCGACAGTCAGGAGGGTATCATCGGCGGATCGGGCACCAACATCCCGATCACGATAGACCACACTACTTTCTCCGGCCTCGGCCAGTGCGACCAGAGCCCGAGCTGCGCGCATTCGGTGTATTTCGAGACGAAAGGCCTCGTCACCATCACCAATTCGCGGTTCGAACGTGGGCGTGGCGGGCATTACGTCAAGGTGCGCGGGCCGCGCGTGTCGATCACCAACAACAGCTTCGACGATACCGCCGGGCACAAGACCAACTACATGATCGACCTGCCCAACGGTGCGACCGGGCTGATCCAGGGCAACACCTTCGTGCAGGGTCGCGACAAGGAGAACTGGACAGGCTTCATCGTGGTCGCCGCCGAAGTGCGCGAGCAGAGCGCGGCGGGTCTGCGGATCGTCGGCAACACCGCCAGCCTTGCGCCGGGTGAAACGCGCAGCCCGGCGTTCGTGGCGGATTACAGCCACGAGCGGTTGGCGGTCGGCGACAACCGGCTCGGCAAGGGCGTGCGCGCGTTCGAGACGCGCTAGCCCTACAAGGTTGCGCGCCCTGCGACAGCCGCTAGGGTCTCCGGCAAACAGGGAGATGCACCATGCGGATCGGTATCGTCACGGCCAGCCTCGTCGCCACGCTCACGCTGGCGGCGTGCGACCATAGCAAGACCGAACTCGGCACGCCGACACCCGGCGGTGCACGCGCCGTGGCGATGCTGCATACCGCCGACGGCACCGATGTCGGGCGCGCGACCGCGACCGAGGTGTCCGGGGGGCTGCGCATCACCGTTGATGCCAACGCGATGCCGCCCGGCATGCACGGTGCGCATATCCACATGACTGGGCGCTGCGATGCACCCGATTTCGCCAGCGCGGGGGGCCACTGGAACCCGACGGGCATGAAGCACGGCGCGATGAACCCGCAGGGGCCGCATGAGGGCGACCTCCCCAATCTGGTGATCGGTACCGACGGGCGCGGCACGATCGGCGTGACGGTGCCGGGTGCGACCATGGCGGGGCTGCTTGATGCGGACGGTTCGGCGCTGGTGGTGCATGCCAAGCCGGACGATCTGATGACCGATCCGTCCGGCAACAGTGGCGGGCGGGTGGCGTGCGGGGTGTTTGGGACGAGTTGAGGGGCTGGGTTAAGGCAACGCCGCGGCGAAGCCGCGTCGTCGGTCGGCGCTGTAGCGCCGCCGGCCGGGCTAGGCTCCGGCTGCGCCGGGCTTGCGATTAGCTTTGCTAATCTCTCGCGCGCCTGGCCTAGCCGGAATTCCTGAGCGCCGTAGCAATCGCATTGATCGACAGCAGGATGCCCTGCCCGACCCGCTCGTCCTCCTCACCGGCACGGCGGCGTTTGATGAGCTCGATCTGGAGCATGTTGAGCGGCTCGATATAGGGCAGCCGCAACCGGATCGACGCGTCGAGCGCGGGGTGCTTTTCGAGCAAATGCGATTGCCCCGTCGCCGTCAACAGCGTGTCGTAGGTCACCTGCCAGCCATCGCGGATGCGCGGGAAGATCGCGCTCGCCAGCGCGGGGTCCTCGACCAGCGCGGCGTAGCGTTCGGCGATGCCCATGTCCGACTTCGCCATCACCTGCTCCATGTTGCCGAGCATCGCCGCGAAGAACGGCCAGCTCTGCGCCATCTCGACCAGCAGGCCCTTGTCCTCGAAGCTGCTGAGCGCCTGCCCGACGCCGTACCAGCCCGGCAGCATCACCCGCGCCTGCGCCCAGCTGAACACCCACGGAATCGCGCGCAGATCCTCGATCCGGTCGGACTTGGTGCGGCTCGCCGGGCGCGAGCCGATGTTGAGGCCGGCGATCTCGGTGAGCGGCGTCATCTGGCGGAAGAAGGTGCGGAAGCCCTCGGTGCCGTAGACGAGATCGCGATAGGCGGTGAACGCCGCGTCCGAAATCCGGTCCATCGCCGCCGAGAAGCGCGCCTGATCCGCCGGCGCGATCGGATCGGGTTCGAGGCTGGCGAGCAACGCCGCCGAGGTCATCGCCTCGAGGTTTATCATCGCGCTTTCGCGGGTGCCGTATTTGCCGGCGATCACCTCGCCCTGTTCGGTGATGCGGATGCGGCCCTGCACGGTGCCGGTCGGCTGCGCGCGGATCGCCGCGAACGACGAGCCGCCGCCACGCCCGACCGCACCGCCGCGCCCGTGGAACAGCTGCATACCGATGCCGGCGCGCTCGAACACCGCTTTCAGCGCGGTCGACGCTTTCGACAGCGACCACGTCGAGGTAAGATAACCGCCATCCTTGTTCGAATCGGAATAGCCGATCATCACTTCCTGATAGCCGCGCGCGCGGGTGATCGCGCCGGCCTCGGGCAGCGCGAACCATTCGGTCATGATCGCGGGCGCGGCTTCGAGATCGCCGATCGTCTCGAACAGCGGCACCGCCATGATCGCGGCGGTGGGCGCGTCGCCTGGGCGGTACAGGCCGACCTCCTTGAGCAGCACGTTGATTTCGAGCAGGTCCGACACCGACTGCGCCATCGACACGATATAGTTGGTGATACAGCCCGGCCCGTATGTCGCGTGCGCCTCGGCGGCGGCGCGGGCGATCGCCAGTTCGGAGTTGGTCTCGTCCGAATACTCGGCAAATGGGCTGGTCAGCGGGCGCGCGTTGGAAAGTTCGTGGCGCAGCAGCGAGACCCGCTGCGATTCCGACAGCGCGAGGTAATCCGCCTCGACCCCGGCGACCTTGAGCAGTTCCGCCACCACGCGTTCATGCACCGCGCTGTTCTGGCGCATGTCGAGGGTGGCGAGGTGGAAGCCGAACGTCTCGACCGCGCGGATCAGCCGGCCGAGCGCGCCACCGCTGGAGAGCGCACCCGATCCGCCGGCGCGCAGCGCGCGCGCGATCGCGACGAGATCGGCGCGGAACGCCTGCGGGTCGGGGTACGGCTCGCCCTTCACGCTGGCGAGGCGCGGTGCGGGCTTGCCCGTCAGCGTGAGGTGCGTCGCGGCGAGGCGCGCGTACACGCCGGTCAGCGCACGGCGATACGGCTCGTCGCTGCGGCTCGGCCCCGTGTCGCCGCTCGCTTCCGCCAACGCGATCACCGAGGCATCGACACTGGCGAGGTCGCTGGAAATCGACAGTTCCGCGCCGAGCCCGCTCAGCGCTTCCAGATAATAGCCGATCACCGCCTCGCACGATTTGCCGAGCGCGGTACGCAAGCTGTCGGCGGTGACGAACGGGTTGCCGTCACGATCGCCGCCGATCCAGCTCCCTGGGCGCAGGAAACTCGGTGCGCGTTCGCCCAGCGCCCGGTCCCAGCGTTGGTAGAGCGCGGGCAGGGTGGGGAGGAACACATCGCGCAGATAGCTGAGCGCGGTTTCGACCTCATCCGTCACGTACAGCCGCTCACGGCGCAGCACGCGCGTCTGCCACAGCAAGGCGATCTGGCGGTAGATCGCCTCGTCGACATCGTCGCCGTCGGGCGTCTCGGACAGGCCGGCATCCTTGAGCGCCATCAGCTCGGCGATGCGGTTGCGGTGGTCGATCATCGACTTGCGACGCACTTCGGTCGGGTGCGCGGTCAGCACCGGCGCGATCAGCGCGTGGTCGAGCAGCGCCATCACCTGCGCCTTATCGATCCCCTCGCCCTCCAGCCGGGCCAGCGCGGAGGCGACGTCCGCGCCCTTCTCCGCCGTCACGCCGTGGCGATCCTCGGCAAGGTTGGCGA
Source organism: Sphingomonas sp. GC_Shp_3 (assembly GCF_026540945.1). Lineage (NCBI taxonomy): Bacteria > Pseudomonadati > Pseudomonadota > Alphaproteobacteria > Sphingomonadales > Sphingomonadaceae > Sphingomonas > Sphingomonas sp. GC_Shp_3. Next base: position 58,026 of record NZ_JALNUT010000008.1, on the reverse strand, counting down.
GCATCGAGAACAGCATGAAGCCGCGCACGAAATCCAGCGTCTCGTCGAGGCTGAGGCTGCCCAGGCCAAGATCGACCTCACCGCCCGCCACGCCGCGATGCCGGTCCACCGAGGCGGCGCGGATATATTCGGTGCGCTTGAACAGCAGCTCACCGCCATAGGCGCGGATGACGTCGCCGAGCATCTTGCCGAGGAAGCGGACGTCGGGATTGTTCGCGATCGATGGGAGGTCAGCCATACACGTGATGCTGCATCGCGGTGGAGGCAGGGTCAATGGCGAAGCCGCGTGAGCGACCATCTTGCCGCCATGTTCTCAAGCGAGGTTCCCGGATCGGTCCTGCGGGAGGCGACACGCAATGCTCGGATGGACGGCGATGTTCCTGCAAGCGGCGACCCTGCCCGAGGCCGCGCCCGCCGCGCCGCCGGCGCGCACCAGCGTGCTGCCGCCGCCATGCCCGAGTGACGCGAACGGCGACATCGTGGTGTGCGGCCGAGTGGACGCGCAGGAAACATACCGGCTGCGCGCCCTGCCCGAGCGGTTCGTCAAGGACCCGCGATTTCGGATCAACCTGCCCGGCGGCAGCACGATCACGCCGCATATCGACCAGGGCCGGCTCGGCGATGCGCAGGCGAAGGTTACGTTGAAAGTGCCGTTCTGACGACGGTGCCGACCTTGGCCTTCACCCCGGCGAGGGGCGGAAACCGAGGAACCTTCAAGCCTCCAGTTCGACGTCCCAATAAAGCCAGTCGCGCCAGGTCGCGTGCAGGAAGTTCGGCGGGAAACGCCGGCCGTGTTCCTGCAACTGCCAGTTGGTCGGGCGGATCGCCTCCAGGTACAGCGGCATGCCGGCCTGTTTGGGGGTGCGGCCGCCTTTCCTGAGGTTGCACGGCGCGCAGGCGGTGGCGACATTCTCCCAAGTGGTGCGACCACCCTGCGCGCGCGGGATGATGTGGTCGAACGTCAGGTCGTGCCCGGCGCCGCAATATTGGCATTCGAACTTGTCGCGCAGGAACAGGTTGAAGCGGGTGAACGCCGGGAATGCGCTCGGCCGCACATATTGCTTCAGCGCGATCACCGAGGGCAGCTTGATCTTCGCGGTCGGGCTGCGCACCTCGCGCTCGTATTCGGCAACGATCGCGACGCGATCGAGGAACACCGCTTTGATCGCGGTCTGCCACGGCCAGATGCTGAGCGGATAATAGCTCAGCGGCGTATAGTCGGCGTTCAGCACCAGCGCCGGGCAACTGTCCGGGTGGCGGATCAAGTCGGGATGGTACACTTGCGCGTTCCCCTCGCTTCCTTGTGCGGCAATCGCCCACTAGGATGACGGGGTGATGACAGCACAGCGCACGACTCGCGGTCAAGGCCCAGTGGAGATTTGGTGATGACCGTCACCCGCTTCGCGCCCAGCCCGACCGGGCGACTGCACCTCGGCCATGCCCGGTCCGCGATCCTCGCGCATGATCGTGCACGGGCGGATGGCGGGCGGTTCCTGCTGCGGATCGAGGATATCGACGGCACGCGCAGCCGGGCCGAATTCATTGCCGGTATCGAGGAGGATCTGCGCTGGCTCGACCTGACGTGGGACGGGCCGGCGGTGCGGCAATCCACCCGGCTCGACGCCTATGCGCACGCGCTCGGCCAGTTGCGGGACATGGGCCTGCTCTATCCGTGTTTCTGCACGCGCGCTGAGATAGCCGCGAGCCTCGCCGCGCCGCATGGCGGTCCGGAGGGCGTCTATCCCGGCACCTGCCGCGCGCTTTCGGCGGCGGAAGCGGGCGCGCGTATGGCGAAGCCGCATTGCTGGCGCCTCGACATGGGCAAGGCGGTCGCGCGCACCGGCGCGCTCGACTGGCTGGACGAGATCGCTGGGTCGGTGCGGGCAAACCCGCTCGCGCACGGCGATGTCGTACTCGCGCGCAAGGATGCGCCCGCAAGCTACCACCTTGCCGTCACCATCGACGATGCATGGCAGGGTGTCAGCCACATCGTGCGCGGCGCCGATCTGTTCGCCGCCACCGATGTCCACCGTCTGCTACAGGCGCTGCTCGCGCTGCCGACGCCAATCTACAACCACCACGCGCTGCTCACCGACTCAGACGGCAAGCGCCTGGCCAAGCGCGAAGGCGCGCCATCGCTGGCCGCACTTCGCGAGTCCGGTCAGGTCGGACCCGAACTCGCGGCGACACTGCGCGCCGGTCGGCTCCCCATTGGCATCGCCGCCGCAAGAGCGTAGGCTCCGCCGATGAGCACGTTCCTTTTCCTCCTGCTGATCGCCGCGATGATCGCGACGGTAGTCGTGCTGGTGCGGGGCCTCGCCGCGTTCCTCCTCAACGCCAGTGCCGATGCGCGCGGCGATGGCGATCCGAACGTGCCGAACGACTCGGCGATCAAGTCCAACAAGATGATGCAATACCGCATCTTCTTCCAGGCGATCGCGATCTTCATCATCGTGCTGATCCTGTTCATCGGCAGCAGCAAGAGCTGATCCTTGGTCAAGCTCAACAAGATCTACACGCGCACCGGAGACGGCGGCACCACCGGGCTGGTCAATGGTTCGCGTGTGTCCAAAGCCGATCCGCGCATGGCCGCGATCGGCGATGTCGATGAGGCGAACAGCGCGATCGGCGTGGCGGTGGTGGCGCTCGGCAGCGCCGAACCGGCGCCCGCGCTGACGCGCATCCAGAACGACTTGTTCGATCTTGGCGCCGATCTCGCCACGCCGGGGGAAGATTTCGCGCCCGGCGAGATGACGCTGCGCATCGTGCCCGCGCAGGTAACGCGGCTGGAGGATGAGATCGATGCGATGAACGCCGATCTCGAGCCGCTCACCAGCTTCATCCTACCTGGCGGCAGCGGCGCGGGTGCGGCGCTGCACCTCGCGCGCGCGATCGTGCGTCGCGCGGAACGCACTGCCATCGCCGCTGGCGACCATGTGCCGCTCAACCCTGCGGCGCTCGCCTACCTTAACCGACTGTCGGATTATCTGTTCGTCGCGAGCCGTTACGTGAACAAAATGGCCGATGGCGACGTTCTGTGGGTTCCAGGCGGGTCGCGATCGTAAACGCGCGCCTGCCGTTCGGCCGTTGACACCCAGTCAGAGGTCGATAGGAAGGAACGTTATGAGAACACGTCTCGGTCTATCTCCGTCTCCCGAGGCGCTCTGCGCACGCTATGATTCCGTTCGCCGGCTCAGCGTCGCACTGGTCGGTCCCTTGTCGGACGCCGATGCGACGGTGCAGTCGATGGAGGATGCCTCCCCGGCGAAATGGCATCTCGCACATACCACGTGGTTCTTCGAAACCTTCGTGTTGCGCGATTTCGTGCCCGGTTACCATCGCTTCGATGAGCGTTTCCCGTTCCTGTTCAACAGCTATTACGAAGCGGAAGGTCGCCGCCACAGCCGCGCACGGCGCGGCATGATCACACGCCCGACGCTCGACGAGGTCCTGGCCTATCGCGCGCATGTCGATGCGGAGATCGAGCTGGCGCTGCCCGCCCTGCCGCATGATGCGCGTGAACTGATCCGGCTCGGCTGCCATCATGAGGAGCAGCATCAGGAACTGCTGCTCACCGATATTCTCCACCTGATGTCCGAAAACCCGCTCGAGCCGGCGCTCTGGCCGGGTGCACGCAAGGTGCCGGTGGCAATGCCGGGGCCGGTCGGCTGGATCGAGCGAAATGGCGGCATCGCACAGATCGGCCATGACGATCCGCATTTCGCGTTTGATTGCGAAGGCCCGCGCCATGCGGCGCTGCTCGCCCCCCATGCGCTTGCCGATCGCACCGTCACCAACGGCGAATGGGCGGCGTTCATCGCCGATGGTGGCTACACGGATCCGCGCCATTGGCTGTCGGACGGCTGGGCGTGGGTAAAGGCCAACGCGATCGACGCGCCGATGTATTGGGAGCGTCGTGAGGATGTCTGGACACGCTTCGGTCTTGACGGGCGCCGCCCGATCGACCCGGCCGCGCCCGTCACGCATGTCAGTCTCTACGAGGCCGATGCCTATGCAAGCTGGGCCGGCGCGCGCCTCCCGACCGAATTCGAATGGGAAGCCGCGGCCGCCGGTCAAGACGCGGGTGCTGGCAACCAGCTCGATGTGGCCGGCCCTGTCGAGCCGCGCCCGTCGGCGGACGGTCCGGCGTTCTACGGCGACGTATGGGAATGGACCGGCAGCGCCTATAGGCCGTACCCGGGCTTTCGCGCCATCGAGGGCGCCGTCGGCGAGTACAACGGCAAGTTTATGAGCGGCCAGTTCGTGTTGCGAGGCGGCTCGTGCGCCACGCCGCGCGGCCACGCCCGCGCGAGCTACCGCAACTTCTTCTATCCCCACCAGCGCTGGCAGTTCACCGGCGTTCGGCTGGCAAAGGATCTCTAGATGCTCAAGCCCGAAATCGAAGACGGTCAGGCCAGCCTCGCCGATCCCGCGTTCCGCGCGGACGTTCTACGTGGCTTCGAGATACGTCCGCGCGCCATCCCGGCGCGGTGGTTCTATGATCGGCGCGGTTCGGAGCTGTTCGAAGCGATCACCGATTTGCCCGAATATTATCCGACGCGCGCCGAAACAGCGATCCTGCGCCGCATCGCGCCCGAGGTGGCGAAGCTGGCCGGTCCGGGCCGCGCGGTGGTCGAGTTCGGCTCGGGATCGTCGATGAAGACACCGCTGGTGCTCGCCGCAGTGGCGCCGTCCGCGTATGTGCCGATCGACATTTCCGGTGACTTCCTGCGCGAATCCTCCGCCGCGCTGGCCAGCGCGTTCCCCGGCCTGGCGGTGTTGCCGGTCGAAGGCGATTTCATGAAGCCGATCGCGTTACCCAACGAGATCGCAGACGCACCCAAACTCGGGTTCTTCCCCGGCTCCACGATCGGCAACATGGTGCCGCATTCCTCGGTCGATCTGCTGCGCGCGATGAAGGCGTCGCTGGGAGAGGGTGCGATGCTGCTGATCGGCATGGACCGTATCAAGGACGCTTCGATCCTCACCGCCGCCTATGATGATGCCGCAGGTGTCACGGCTGCCTTCAACCTCAACCTGCTGGAGCGCATCAACCGTGAATTGGGCGGCACGATCCCGCTGGATCGTTTCCGCCACGTCGCGCGCTGGAACGACGATCGCGCCCGCATCGAAATGCATCTCGAAGCGCAATCCGACGTGGACTTTACCATCGAGGGCCATGCGTTTGCGATGGCGGCGGGCGACACGGTCCACACCGAGAACAGCCATAAATACGGCCCGCGCGATGCTCGCATCCTGCTACGTTCCGGCGGCTGGACACCGATCGCCGATTGGACCGACGAAGACGAGCAGTTCGCGGTGATCCTCGCCGAAGCGCAGCCAAGTCGCCTTGCGCCCTGAGCTGCGCGCTATTTCGACTGCAACCGCACCCGCCACGTGTTGAGGAAACTCTCGTTACCGCGACAGACATCCATCTGCGCCTGCTCGATCAACCGAAACATGCCGCCATCCCACAGGTAGTGCTGTGAGACGCCGCAGTCTCCGTCATGCGCTTTGCGCACGTAGCTGTAGAGCGATCCGTTCGCGTAGCTGCCATTACTGAGGCGCGGGATGCGCGACCAGTTGAGGCCCGGCACTGAGTCGAACAGCGCAGGCCGCGCCTTGCCCTTGCTGTCGATCAGGAACACCGCTTGGGTAGGGTTGTCGCCGCCGGCACGGCACGGCACCAGCGCGACATTTCGCGTCCTATCGAGGGAATGGATCTGCGCCTTGGCGAGGCCGTGCGTGACCGGGCACTTGGCGCGCCGCTGCAACACCTTGATACGGGCCGATGTGAGCGTGGGCGCATGACCGGTCGGCCGTGCGACCGTCACGATCGGTAGCACAGGTGCCGGCGGCACCGCGCTTGCGGATTTGCGGCCCCGCACACTTGCCGCGGTTACGGTGCCGGCGCGGCCCTGCACATCGTCGACATAGCGCAGCGCCTCGTCGAGGCCGTCGGTTGAAATCCGCGCAAGATCGCGCCCCGTCCCGTCGACCACCGCGATACGACGCGCGGCAGCCAAAGCGGCGGCGATGGCGCGCGCGGTGGCGCCTTCGATTGTCGCGCCGTCGGGCGTCGCGCGAAACGGCCCGCCGATCTGCACCCCGCCGATCTGAACCGCAAACGGGTCCTCATCGGTACGTGCGGTCAGCCACATCTTCCACCGGCCATCCGGCCCCGCCTCGCGCATGACGGTGAACACCTCGCTTGGCGGCGCCCCGTCTTCCGGGTCGAGCGTGGTCAACGCGCAGCGCTTCGCATTATCGCATGCGACGGCCCAGTCCCCGAAGGTGACGAACCGACCGGGCTTGACGGGCGCAGGTGCCGTGGCAGGAAGCGCCGCCGCAAGCAGAAGCGCGAAAGCAAACATCGGTTACAGGCTCCCCTCATGGCGGCTGGCGGGCGGGTGAATTGCCGCTAAAGCACGAAGCGACAAATCCTTAGGCGAAGGAACGAGCGATGCAAACAGTAGGTGTGGTCGGCGCAGGCCAGATGGGCGCAGGGATTGCGCAGGTGTCCGCACAGGCCGGCTACCGCGTATTGCTGGCTGATGTTTCGCGTGAGCGGGCCGAGTCGGGGAAATCCAGCATCGCCAAGCAGCTCGAGCGTGCCGTCACCAAGGAGAAGATCACCGCGCAGGCCCGGGACGCCGCACTCGCGCTGATCGTGCCGGTCGACAGCGTTGCCGCAATGGCGGATTGCACGTTGGTGATCGAGGCGGCAACCGAACGCGAGGAGATCAAGCGCGCGATCTTCGCGGAGATCGGCAAGGTGCTCGGGCCACAGGCGATCCTCGCCTCGAACACCTCCTCGATCCCGATCACTCGGCTGGCGCAGGCCGCGCCCGATGCCGGCCGCTTCGTCGGCGTGCACTTCTTCAATCCCGTGCCTGTGATGGGCCTGATCGAGTTGATCCGTGGTCTCGCCACGTCTGACGAAACCGTGCAAACGGTCGAGGCGTTCGCGCAAAAACTCGGCAAACAGGTGGTACACGCCAACGATGCGCCGGGCTTCATCGTCAACCGCGTGCTGATGCCGATGCTCAACGAGGCGTGCTTCGCGCTGGGCGAAGGCGTGGCCGGCGTGCGCGATATCGATCTCGGCTGCACGCTAGGCCTCAACCAGCCGATGGGGCCGCTGACGCTCGCCGATTTCATCGGGCTGGACACCTGCCTGGAGATCCTGCGCGTGCTGCACACCGGCACCGGCGACCCTAAATTCCGGCCAGCGCCGCTACTGGTGAAATATGTCGAAGCAGGCTGGTTCGGCCGCAAATCCAAGCGCGGCTTCTACGACTATACGGGTGCGGAGCCCGTGCCGACGCGCTGAACGCTCGCGCCGCGGTGCGCGCGGTGGTAAGGTCACGCGATGCTTCAATGCCGCGTGACCTTGCCCGCCGTGCCTTATCACACTAATACACGCTCGGGCTGCGTATCGGCCCGCGCGGAGTGAGCATGCGGCATTTCCCCTTCGGGTCGGGCGACGATGGCGAACGTCCGTTTGAGCTGACCGACAGCATCCCGGCCCGCGGCCGCCGCTACGATCCGCGCAACCCCTATGATGCGCGCGTACGCGGCGACGCCTATCGCGACGACGAGGGGGACGATCCCCAAGACGACGCGCCAGAACCACCGCATCGCCGGATCGCCTGGGGCAGCTGGATCATGCGTGGGTTCGCCACGCTGATCGTGCTGTTCATCCTCGCGGTGGCGTGGCTGGCGATCACCGCGCCGCTGTCGAAGTCGCTTCAGCCGCCAACGCCGCCGAGCGTCACGCTGCTCGCCGAGGACAACACGCCGATCGCCCGACGTGGCGCGATCATCGGCGCGCCGGTCGATGCCACGAAACTGCCGAAGAATGTCACCAACGCCTTCATCGCGATCGAGGACCGGCGCTTCCGTAACCATTGGGGAATCGACCCGCGCGGCATCCTGCGCGCGATGTTCCACAACATCCGCGGCGGCGGTGTTCGCGAGGGCGGCAGCACGATCACGCAACAGCTCGCCAAGAACGCGTTCCTCGATTCGGATCGCACCGCCGCGCGGAAAATCCGCGAGGTGATGATCGCCTTCTGGCTGGAGGCGTGGCTGAGCAAGGACCAGATCCTGTCGCGCTACCTGTCCGCCGTCTATTTCGGCGACAACGTCTATGGCCTGCGCGCGGCGGCGAAGCACTATTTCAATCGCGACCCGAAGGACCTGTCGATCGGCCAGGCGGCGATGCTGGCGGGATTGGTCAAGGCGCCGTCGCGGCTCGCGCCGACCGGCAACCTAAAGGGTGCGCGCGACCGGCAAAAGCTGGTGGTGCGCGCGATGGCGGACGCCGGCTTCATCGATCGCGACACCGCCGACGATGTCCGGCCGGCGCGGCTTGCCGCCAGCCGGATCACGCCGCTACCGAACGGCACCTATTTCGCCGACTGGGTGCTGCCGGATGCCCGCGACCGCGCTGGCGAGATCGTGACCGAGACGACCGTGCGCACCACGCTCGACCGCCGCCTGCAACGGCTCGCCGAGCGCGCCGTCGCCCATGCCGGCCTCAAGACCGCGCAGGTCGCGCTGGTGGCGATGCGGCCGGACGGGCGCGTGGTCGCGATGGTGGGCGGGAAGAATTACGCGGCGAGCCCGTTCAACCGCGCGACGCAGGCGCGGCGCCAGCCCGGTTCCGCGTTCAAGCTGTTCGTGTATCTGGCGGCGATGCGCGCCGGCATGACCCCCGACACGCTGATCGAGGACGAACCCGTCACGATCGGCGACTGGAGCCCGAAGAACAGCGATGGCCGCTACGAGGGGCAGATCACCTTGCGCCATGCCTTCGCCAAATCGAGCAACGTGGCGGCGGCACGGCTGATCCAGAAGGTCGGTGTGGCGAACGTCATCAAGGCGGCGCGCGACCTCGGCATCTCCACGCCGATCCCGAACGAAGCGACGATTGCACTCGGCACGTCGACGGTCTCGCTGCTGGAGCTGACCGCCGCCTATGCCGGCATCGCCGCCGAAACCTACCCGGTGCGCCCGCACGGTCTTGAGGCGGAACCCGAGGAGCATCACTGGTACGATGCCATCTCGGGCAAGACGCACGCGCTGACCAGCACCGAGCGCGCCGAGATGCTCGATCTGCTGTCCGCCTCGGCGGAAACCGGCACCGGCCGCCGCGCCGCGCTGTCGATCAAGACCTATGGCAAGACCGGCACGACGCAGGACAATCGCGACGCGTTGTTCATGGGCTTCGCCGACGATCTCGTGGTCGGGGTGTGGGTCGGCAACGACGACAACACGCCCAATCCCGGCCTCTCGGGTGGTGGCGTGCCGGCGCGGGTGTGGCGCGAATTCATGACGCAGGCGCTCGGCGTTGGTTCAGCGACACCGCCTGATGCGGTTCCGGCGGCGGTGGACCCCGATGCGCTCGACAATGACGGCAACGCCATCTTGCCGACGGGCGGCGATCTGGACGGCATGGGCCTGCACCTGCACGTCGGCCCCGATGGCAGCATCTCACTGGGCGGGCCGGAAGGCGATGATCGCGACCGTCCGCGCGATCGCCCCCGCGATCGTTACGACCGTGACCGTTACAACCGCGAGGCGCGGCCGGATGACGAAGGTGGCGATTACGAGCAATAGCGGCTGATCCCGCCCGCAGGCTGAAAGCCGGTTGACGCTCGCGCAACCGATCCGCCATGCAGCCTTATGCGTTTCTTCTCCGACAATGCCGCCCCGGTCCACCCCGCCGTGTTCGACGCGATGGCCGCCAACAACGCGCTCGACACCGCCTATGATGGTGATGCGCTGAGCAAGAGCCTCGACGGGCGTTTCTCCGACCTGTTCGAGACGCCGGTGAAGGCGCTGTGGGTGCCGTCGGGGACCGCCGCGAATTGCCTCGCGCTGGCGGCGCTGTGCCCGCCGTTCGGCGGTGTCGTGTGCCACCGCGACGCGCATATCCAGAATGACGAATGCGGCGCGCCCGAATTCTACACGCACGGCGCCAAACTCATGATCGGCGAAGGCGATGGCGCCAAGCTGACCCCCGACAGCATCCGCGCGGTGACCGACATCATCGCCAACGACGTTCACCGCGTGCAGCCGCACGCCATCTCGATCACCAACGCGACCGAATACGGCATGGTCTATTCGCCCGCCGAAGTCGCCGCGATCGGCGATCTCGCGCGCGCACGCGGGCTGGGGTTCCACATGGACGGCGCACGCTTCGCCAATGCGGTGGCGACGCTCGGCTGTTCGCCCGCCGACCTGACATGGCGCGCCGGTGTCGATGCGCTCAGCTTCGGCTTCATCAAGAACGGCGGGATGACGGCGGAGGTGCTGATCTTCTTCAAGCCCGCCCTCGCCGCCGATACGCTGCGCCGTCGCAAGCGCGCCGGGCTGCTGCTCTCGAAGGGGCGCTACCTTGCCGCGCAGATCGTCGCGCTGCTGGACAACGATCTGTGGATCGCCAACGGCGCTGCCGCCAACGCCGCCGCGCGACTGATCGCCGATGCGGCGGCGGCGCGGCTGATCTACCCGACGCAGGCCAACGAGGTGTTCCTGCGCGTCACCCCGGAGGAGGTCGCAACGTTGCGCGCGCTGGGCTTCGACTTCTACGATTGGGCACCGGGCGAGATCCGGCTGGTAACGTCGTGGAACCACACGCTGGCCGAAGTCCGCCCGCTTGCCGAGGCGATCGCCGCGCTTCCATAGCGGTGCTTGTCACCGGGCGAGCAAATCGCGCTTGCCCCGACGCGCTGCCACGATACTGCGGCTTATGACTGTCGTTCCGCCCTCGGCCACCCGCCTTTCCGTGCTGATCCCGTTCGCGATCGTCACGCTGATCTGGGGTTCGACCTGGCTGGTGATACGCGGGCAACTGGGTGCGGTGCCACTCGGCTGGTCGGTCACCTACCGCTTCACCGTCGCCGGACTGGCGATGCTGGCCTATACGCTCGCACGGGGCGAGCGGATCACACTCGATGCACGCGGCTGGGGCTTTGCGGCGGTGCTGGGGCTGTTCCAATTCTGCTTGAACTTCAACTTCATCTACCGCGGCGAGCAGCACGTCACGTCCGGACTCGTCGCGGTGGTGTTCGCGCTGCTGCTGTTCCCCAATGCCGTGTTCGGGCGGCTGTTCCTGAAGCGCAAGCTCGGCATCCAGCTCCTGTTCGGCTCGGGCGTGGCGATCGGCGGCATCGCGTTACTGTTCGTCCATGAAGCGCGGGTCGATCCGCACGGCCCGCGCGAGGCGCTGACCGGGATTGGCCTGACGCTGCTCGGCACGCTCGCCGCGTCGGTCGGCAACGTCATGCAGGGGACGCAGGCGGCGAAGCGCTATCCGATGGTGCCGATGATCGCGGCGGCGATGTTGCTCGGCGCGATCATCAATGCCGCGTTCGCCTGGGTGAGCTTCGGGCCGCCGGTGTTCTCGACTGCGCCGGCCTATCTGCTCGCCACCTTGTACCTCGGGCTGGTCGCCTCGGCGCTGGCATTTCCGCTCTATTACGGCGTGATCCGCGCGATCGGGCCAGCCAAGGCGGCGTATTCGAGCGTGCTGGTGCCGGTCATCGCGATGGCGCTGTCGACTGCGTTCGAGGGCTATCGCTGGGCGCCACTGTCGATGCTGGGGGCGGGGCTGGTGATTGTCGGGCTGGTGATCGCGCTGACCGAACGCAAGCCGGCGCGGTAATCGCGGTAGCGAGGGGTCCAGCCGAGCAGGCGTTTCGCCTTGCCGGCGGCGATGCGGCGGTTCTCGGCGTAGAAGCCCCGCGCCATCGGCGGCAGATCGGCAAGCGCGACCAGCGGCGGCGGTGGCAGCCCGAGCAGGTGCGCGGCGAAGCTGACCACCGCGTCCTGACTGGCCGGAAAATCGTCGGCAAGGTTGTACGCGCCGGGCGGCCCGTCGAACCCGGCGATCACGCCCGTGACGATATCGTCGACATGCGCGCGGCTGAACACTTGTCCCGCAAGGCCGGTGCGATGCGCGCGGCCTTCCGCTACCCGATCCAGCGCGGACCGACCGGGGCCATAGATGCCCGGCAGGCGAAACACGCGCGCGCCGATCGCCAGCCAAGCCGCATCGGCAGCAGCACGTGCGGTGCGGCGGCCGGTGCCGGTGGGCGCACTCTCATCCACCCAGGCCCCGCCGGCGTCGCCATAGACGCCAGTGGAGGAGAGGTAGCCTAGCCACCGCGCGGACTCGCCCGCGACATACCGCTCCAGCACCGGGTCGAGCCCATCGACCGGCGGTACCGACGACAGCACATGCGTCGCCGCCGTCAGTTCGCGGCGCACGGCGTCATCATCCCCGAAGTCGATCGTCCCGCCGCGCCCGGTGCCCACGACGTGCCAGCCGGCCCCGCGCAACCGCGACGCCAGCACCTGCCCGGTATAGCCGAGCCCAAAGACGAACAGCCGGCTTATTTCGCCCCTGGCCCGTCATAGAGCAGCCCGAAAAAGTCGCCCTTGTTCCAGCGCGGCCGGTCGGGCGCGTCGGCGATCGCACGGGTGATCGCGCAGTTCGCCGCGACGAAGCGCAACCCTTGCGCCCAATCGATCGGCTGCGACAGATCGTCGGAGGGCTGGTGATAGCGGTGTTTGAGGAAGTTCTCGAACGCCGCCTTGCCCGGCCCCGCCTGCCCCGGCCACAGGAACACCGAGGGTATGCCCTGCTGCACGAAACGATAATGATCCGACCGCACGAAAAACCCCTCGGCAGGGTCCGGGTCGGGCGACATCGTCACGCCCAGTGCTGCCACCGCCTGCGCCACGATCGGCCCGAGCGATGACCGGTTTGCGCCGAACACGGTCATGTCCTGGAAAGCGTATGACAGGATCGGCATGTCGAAATTGACGTCGGCGACGATCTTCGCCGCTGGCATGGTGGGATGGCGCGCGAAATAGTCGGAGCCGATCAGCCCCTCCTCCTCCGCAGTGACGGCGAGGAACAGGATCGAGCGGCGCGTCGGCATGTCGCTGGTGCGAAAGCGCTTGGCCGCCTCGATCAACGCGGCGATGCCGACCGCGTTGTCCTCTGCGCCGTTATAGATCGAATCGCCGTTGACCGGCGGACCGACGCCGAGATGATCGAGATGCGCGGACAGCACCACGACCTCGCGCGACAGCGTTGGGTCGGTGCCCGGCAACAGCCCGGCGACGTTGGCGCTTTCGAGCGGTTCGGATGACGTCTTGAGCGCCACCGTCAGGACGGACGGCAGTTGCTCGGCCTTGAAGATGGCGGTGGGATCGTCGGCGCGCGGTGCGATCTTCTCCCACGGCGCGCGGGCTTGCGCGAACAGCTTGCTCGCGCCCGCGCCGCTCACTGTCGCAATTAACGGTACGCCCGCCACGTGGCCGGTGCCGTCCGGATAAGCCCAGGTCATGCGCGCCCGGTCCCACCCGGCCTCGCTGACGCTGCCCGGCTCAATCAGGATCGCGCCGACCGCGCCGTGTTCGGCCGCGATCGTGGTGCGCGTGGCGGGGCTGGCGAAATGCGCGCGCTCCTCGCTTTGGAAGCTGGTCGGCGTCTCGCCTAGGAACGCGACAATCTTGCCGCGCACGTCGACACCGGCATAATCGTTGCGCTTGTATTTGGGCGCGACGATGCCCTGCCCGACGAACACCACCGGCGCGTCGAGCGCGAACTGCGGCTTGCCCGGCACTGCGCCTGGTACGAAATCACGCCCGAACACCAGCGGCATCGGCGCACCGCCTTTCGCTGTCAGCACGAGATCGCCGTGATCGGCCGGCTGATAGCGCAGCAGCGGCACGCTTTGGAGATAGCCGCCCTTGTCCCCCGCCGGCTTCAGCCCCGCCGCAAAGAAGCGTGAGGCGACATATTCGGCGGCGATGCGATATTCCGGCGTCCCCGCCTCGCGCCCACGCAATGCGTCGGAGGCGAGGAACATGACGTGCGCCTTCATCGCCGCCTGATCGTCTGGGAGTTGCGCGGGCGATGGCGCCGCCGTCTGCACGTCCGCAACGCGTGCCGCCGCCGGGGCCGCGAACGCGAGCGCCACCGCCGCCAATACTCTGCACACAACGCTGTCCCGCATGGCCCTCGCGGTACCACAGCCGCCGACATGCGCAAAGGCGGCGATTTGTGTGGCACCGCGCGGAGGGGCTGCCTACATCCCTGGGGATGCTCGATATCCACACCGCCACCGCCCAGCCGCATGTCACCCGCCGCGCGGACTATACCCCGCCCGAGTGGCAGGTGCCCGACATCGCGCTCGACTTCGATCTTGCACCGGAGCGCACGGTGGTGCGCGCGACGCTCGATGTGGTGCGGAACGCCGGTGACGGACCGCTGCGGCTCGACGGTGCCGGGCAGACATTGCTGTCGGTCAAGGTCGACGGCGTCGCGATCAACGACTGGCGTTTCGAGGGCGAGGCGCTGGTGGTGCCGCTGTCCGGCGACGCGCATGTCGTCGAGACCGAGGTCGAGATCCAGCCCGACCGCAACACGCAGTTGATGGGGCTGTACGCATCCGGCGGCAACCTGTGCACGCAATGCGAGGCGGAGGGCTTCCGCCGCATCACCTACTTCCCCGACCGGCCCGACGTGCTGAGCCGCTACCGCGTGCGCATGACCGCGGACAAGGCGCGCTTCCCGGTGCTGCTCGCCAATGGCGATCCGATCGCGCAGGGCGACGGCGACGGCGGCACCCACTGGGCGGAATGGAACGACCCCTTCCCCAAACCCTGCTATCTGTTCGCGCTGGTGGCGGGTGATCTCGCCTGCAATGCCGGCACGTTCGTCACCATGTCGGGCCGCACGGTGCAGCTCGGTATCTGGGTGCGCGCCGCCGATGTTCCCAAGACCGCACATGCGCTCGAAGCGCTCAAGACCTCGATGGCGTGGGACGAGCGTGTCTATGGCCGCGAGTATGATCTCGACGTGTTCAACATCGTCGCGGTGGACGATTTCAACTTCGGCGCGATGGAGAACAAGGGGCTGAACATCTTCAACAGCCGCTACATCCTCGCCGACCCGGATACCGCCACCGATTACGATTTCGACGCGATCGCCGCCGTCGTCGCGCACGAATATTTCCACAATTGGTCGGGCAACCGCATCACCTGTCGCGACTGGTTCCAGCTTTCCTTGAAGGAAGGCTTCACCGTCTACCGCGATCAAGGCTTCTCGGCCGATCAGGGCTCGGCGGCGGTCAAGCGCATTGAGGATGTGCGGGGCCTGCGCGCTGCGCAGTTCCCGGAGGATTCCGGGCCGCTCGCGCACCCGATCCGGCCCGATGAATATCAGGAGATCTCGAACTTCTACACCGCGACGATCTACAACAAGGGCGCGGAGGTGATCCGCATGCTCGCCACCATGCTCGGGCCACAGGCGTTCCGCGCCGGCACCGACCTGTATTTCCAGCGATTCGACGGCACTGCGGCGACCTGCGAGGATTTCGTCGCGTCGCTGGAGGAGGCGAGCGGCATCGACCTCGCGCAATTCCGCCGCTGGTATTCACAAGCCGGCACACCGCGCGTGAAGGCGCAGCTCCGCCACGATACCGGCGGTGGCCGCGCGATCCTCACGCTGTCGCAGCGCGTACCGTCGACGCCGGGCCAGCCGGTCAAGGCGCCGATGGTGCTGCCGCTGAAGATCAAGCTGTTCGGCGCCGACACCGCCCGGGCGCTCAGCGAGGAGCGGCTCGTCCTGCTCGAGGACGACGCCGCCGAGATCGCGTTCGAAACCGTTACCGAACGGCCCGTCCTGTCGATCAATCGCGGCTTCTCCGCGCCGGTGGTGATCGAGACCGATCGCACCGCCACCGATCTTGCCTTCCTGTCCGCGCACGACGACGATCCGTTCGCGCGCTACGAGGCGATGCAGCAGTTGATGCTCGACACGCTGGTCGCCAGCGCATCCGGCATGCATGCCGATACCGACGCGGTGGTGGCGGCGATTGCGGGCACGCTCGACGATGCCGCGCTCGACCCCGCCTTGATCGCCGAAGTCGTGCTGCTCCCGTCGGAAAGCTTCGTCGGCGATCAGATGGCGGTGGTCGATCCCGAGGCGATCTTCCGCGCACGCGAGGCGCTGCGCCGCGAGATCGGCCGCACGCTGGAGCCGCGCTGGCGCGCCGCTTACGCGCAGGCGGCGGCGACCGGCGCCTACGTCTACTCGCCCGAGGCCAAGGGGCTGCGGCGCATGAAGACGGTGGCGCTTGGCTATATCGCGGCGAGCGGCGCGGCCGATGCCGGCGCGCTCGCCTTCGCGCAGTTCGAAGCGGCCGACAACATGACCGATCGCCAGGGCGCGCTCACCACGCTGGTCAGCAGCGATGCGCCCGAGCGGGTGGCGGCGCTCGACATCTTCTACAACCGCTATTCGGACAATGCGCTGGTGCTGGACAAGTGGTTCCAGGCGCAGGCGTTGTCGCAGCGTGATGATACACTTGCGGGGGTGCAGGAACTGGCGCAGCACCGCGCCTTCACGCTCGCCAACCCCAACCGCGCGCGCTCGCTGGTCGGGGCGTTCAGCGTCAACCAGCGCGCGTTCAATGCGGCATCGGGCGCAGGCTACCGCTTCGTGGCGGATCAGCTGATCGCGCTCGATAAACTCAACCCGCAGACCGCCGCCAAGCTGCTGCCGCCGCTCGGCCGCTGGCGCCGGTTCGATAGCGCGCGCGCCGCGCTGATGAAGGCTGAGCTGGAACGCATCGTCGCCACGCCGGGCTTGTCGAAGGACATGTTCGAACAGGCCTCGAAGAGCCTCGCCGGCTAGTCAAGCCGCATCGCCTCGCCGGCAAGCGCCTCCGCCTCGATCAGCAGATCGTCGTCGGCGGCGCCTTGCGACACCCGCTCGCGGCCGATCAGGGTGAGCACCGGCACCGCCAGCGGCGAGACGCGCGGCAGGTCAACGTGCAGCATCGTCGCCGCCGCGCGGTCGAGCAGGCCGCCGAGCCGCCCAACGTCGGTCATCCGCGCGCGCGCATCGTCCCATGCGGCGCGCAGCAGCAGGTGGCCGGGCTCGTATTTGCGCAGCACGTCGTAGATCAGGTCAGTCGAGAACGTCACCTGCTTGCCGGTCTTGCGCTTGCCGGGATGCTGGCGCTCGACCAGGCCGCCGATCACCGCCACCTCTCGGAACGCGCGCTTGAGCAGCATTGACCCTTCGACCCATTCGACGAACTCGTCCTCCAGGATGTCGGCGGAGAACAAGGCTTGCGGATTGGTGATCGGCTTCAGCGCGTGGCAGGCGATCGCATAATCATTGGCGACGAAGCCCATCGGCTTCAACCCCAAGGTCTCCATGCGCCGCGTGATGAGCATGCCGAGTGACTGGTGCGCGTTCCAGCCCTCGAAACTATAGGCGACCATATAATGCCGCCCCTCGCGCGGGAACGTCTCGACAAGCAATTGGCCGGGACGCGGCAGCACCGAGCGCACCGCCTGCACCTCAAGCCATTCGCGCACGTCGTCGGGGAAGCGGTGCCACGCCGCCGGCTCGGCGAGGAAGCCACGTACCCGGTCGGCGAGGTTGGTCGAGATCGGCATGCGCGCGCCGCCGTAACTCGGGATGCGCGCGGGCTTCGACGTGGCGCGGACCAGCAGATCCTCAATGCTGGTCGATATCACCTCAAGACTGAGGCCTGCGAAAAAGAACGTGTCGCCCGGCGAAAGCGTGGCGGCGAACCCTTCCTCGACTTTCCCCAAGCTGCGGCCGTTCTTGAAGCGCACCGTCAGCATCGTCGCCTCGACGATGATGCCCGCGTTGAGGCGGTGCTGCGTGACGAACTGCGGGTGGCTCACCCGCCACAGCCCGTCCGGCCCCTGCGTCAGCCGCTTGAACTTGTCATAGGCTTTCAGCGCGTACCCGCCGTCGCGGATGAAGCCGAGCACCTGCGCGAAAGTTTCCTCGGTCAGCGCGGAATACGGCAGCGCGGACCGCACCTCGTCCAGCATGACGCTTTCCGCGAACGGGGTCGCGCACGCACAGGCCATCACGTGTTGCGCCAGCACGTCGAGCGTGCCGGGGCGGAACACGTCGGGATCGAGTTCGCCCGCCTCCACCGCGTCCAACGCGGCGCGCGCCTCGAGATATTCGAAGCGGTTGCCCGGGACCAGCAACGCCTCGGACGATTCGTCGAGGCGGTGGTTGGAGCGCCCGATGCGCTGCAACAGCCGCGACGATCCCTTGGGCGCGCCCATCTGGATCACGCAATCGACATCGCCCCAATCCACGCCGAGATCGAGGCTGGAGGTGGCGACCAGCGCGCGCAACTTCCCGTCCGCCATCGCGCCTTCCACCTTGCGCCGCGCCTCCAGGCTAAGCGATCCGTGGTGGACGCCGATCGGCAGGCCGTCTGCGTTCGCTTTCCACAGATCTTGAAAAATCAGTTCGGCGAGGCTGCGCGTGTTGCAGAACACGATGCTGGTGCGGTGCGCGGCGATCTCCGCCATCACCTGCCCCGCGGCGTAGCGACCGGAGTGGCCCGCCCACGGCACCTTCCCCTCGGGCAGTACGATGGTGATGTTGGGATCGGCGCCCACCTCGCCTTTCACCAGCGCGACCTGGTCGATGTCTCCATCGGGCGCGACCCAGGCGCGATACCCGTCCACGTCGTCCACCGTTGCCGACAATGCTACCCGGCGCAGACCCGGCGAGATCGCCTGTAGCCGCGCCATGCACAGCGACAGCAGATCGCCGCGCTTGCCGGTGGCGAAGGCATGCACCTCGTCGACGATGATGGTGCGCAGGCCCGCGAACATCGTGAAACTGTCCGGGTAGGACAGCAGCAGACTGAGCGATTCGGGCGTGGTCAGCAGGATCTGCGGCGGGCGCACCCGCTGGCGCGCCTTGCGATCGGACGAGGTATCGCCGGTGCGCGTCTCGACGCGGATATCGAGCCCCATCTCATCGATCGGCGTAAGGAGGTTGCGGCGCACATCGGTCGCCAGCGCCTTGAGCGGCGAGACGTAGAGCGTGTGCAGGCCGTTGGTCGGACGCTCGATCAGCTCGACCAGCGTCGGCAGGAAGCCCGCGAGCGTCTTGCCCGCGCCGGTGGTGGCGACGAGCAGCCCGTGCTGCCCTGCCCGCGCGACATCGAGCATTTCGCGCTGGTGGCGGCGCGGCTGCCAGCCACGCGCGGCGAACCAGTCGCCTATCGCTGCGGGGAGCATCAAAGGGATTGGGAACCAAGCGGCATCCCACCCATATAGGTACGATGGCAAAGCTAGGCGACTGGATCGATCCGCAACCCACCGGCATCTTCGTCAAACCCGCCGGCGTGTGGGTGGACCCGTCGCAGCCGGTGGATCGTGCGCTCGTCACGCATGGCCATGCCGATCATGCGCGCGGCGGCCACGGCGACGTATGGGCCACGCCGGAGACGCTGGCGATCATGGATGCGCGCTATGGCGAGCAGACCGGTCACCCGGTCGGTTACGGGGAGACGGTGACGTTCGGCGACGTCACCGCGCGGTTCATGCCGGCGGGGCATGTGCTCGGCTCCGCGCAGATCGTACTCAAGTACCGGGATGAAACCATCATCGTCTCGGGCGACTACAAGCGCCGCGCCGACCCGACCTGCGCCCCCTTCGAGCCGGTCAAATGCGACGTCTTCATCACCGAGGCGACATTTGGCCTGCCTGTGTTCCGCCACCCCGAAACCGGCGACGAGATCGACAAGCTCACCGCCGCCTTGCGCGCCAACCCGGATCGTTGCGTGCTGGTCGGCGCCTATGCGCTCGGCAAGGCGCAGCGCGTCATCGCCGAGTTGCGCGCACGCGGGTTCGACGATCCGATCTACCTGCACGGCGCGCTGCAAAAGCTGTGCGACCTGTATGTCGCGCACGGCGTCAACCTCGGCGAGTTGCGCCCGGCGCTGGTGGCGAACAAGGCGGACATGGCCGGGCGCATCGTTATCGCGCCGCCCTCCGCGCTGGGCGACCGCTGGTCGCGGCGACTGCCCGATCCGATCACGGCGATGGCGAGCGGGTGGATGCGGGTGCGGCAACGCGCGGTGCAGCGCGGGGTAGAACTGCCGCTGATCCTGTCGGATCACGCCGATTGGGACGAACTGACCGCGACGCTGATCGAGATCGCGCCGCAGGAGGTGTGGGTCACGCATGGCCGCGAGGAGGCGCTGGTGCATTGGTGCGCGACGCATCAGATCCGCGCCAAGGCGCTGGCGCTGCACGGCTACGAGGATGAGGACGACTAATCCGCGCCGGCCAGCGCCCGCGCGCGGCGGCGTTGCACCGATGATCCCAGCCCAAGCGCCTCGCGATATTTCGCCACCGTGCGCCGCGCGATGTCGAAGCCCTTCGCGTTGAGCAGATCGACCAACGTATCGTCGGACAGGATCTTGTCGCCCTCGCCCGCGATCAACGCCTTGAGGGCTGCCTTCACCGCCTGCGCGGACACCGCATCGCCGCCGTCCGCCGACTGGATCGCCGAGGTGAAGAAGTATTTCAGCTCGTACAGCCCACGCGCGCAGCTCAGATATTTGTTGCTGGTGACGCGGCTGACGGTGGATTCGTGCATCTCGATCGCGTCGGCGATCTGGCGCAGCGTCATCGGTTTGAGATGCGCGACGCCGTGGAGGAAAAACGCCTCCTGCTGTTTCACGATCTCGGTGGCCACCTTGATGATGGTGCGCTGGCGCTGGTCGAGCGCCTTGACCAGCCAGTTGGCGCTGGCGAGCATGTCGGACAGCCACGCCTTCGACGCGCGATCGTTGCCCGCCGCGTTCAGCTCGACATAGTAACTGCGGTTGACCAGTACGCGCGGCAACGTCGCTGCGTTGATCTCGATGCCCCAGCCATCTTTCCGCCGCGCGACGTAGAGATCGGGCACGACCGCCTGGCTCGGCTCGCCACCGAAGCGGCAGCCGGGTTTGGGATCGTAACCGCGCAACTCGCGGATCATGTCGGCGAGGTCTTCGTCATCGACATGGCACAGCCGCTTCAGCCGGCCGAGTTCGCCGCGCGCGACAAGATCGAGATGGTCGATCAGCCGCGCCATGCACGGATCGTAGCGGTCCGCCTCGCGGGCTTGCAGCGCGAGACATTCCGCGAGATCGCGCGCGCCGACGCCGGTCGGCTCGAACGTGTGGATCACCGCCAACACCGACTCGACCCGCGCGAGCGGCACGCCGAGCCGGTTGGCGATTTCGAGCAGCGACACGGTGAGGTATCCGCATTCGTCGATCTGGTCGATCAGATGCGCGGCGATGAACAGGTCCGGGCCGCTCACCGCCGTGCCGGCCTGCGCGAGCAGATGATCGGCAAGGCTGATGTCGGCGCTGGCGAACCCATCGAGATCGGGCAGGTCCTCGCCACCCGCGCCGCCGCTCGCGCCGTTGAGGCCGAGCGACCCGTCCATGCCGCTACCGCCGATCGAATCGGCCGCACTGTCGTGGTGGAAGCTCTCGCTCGCGAAATCCACGTCGAGCGATTCGGCATCGCCACCGCCCTGCATCACCAGTTCGTCGGCGCTGGCCGGTCCGTCGCGTGGCGGCGCCTCCGCCTCGCGCGCCTGCGTCGGGCCGTCATCCTCGGGCGCGCTTGCATCGAGCAACGGGTTGCGCTCGATCTCCTCGGCGATGAAGCCTTCGATCTCGAGGTTGGACAGCGCGAGCAGGCGGATCGCCTGCTGCAACTGCGGCGTCATCACCAGCGATTGCGACTGGCGCAGATCGAGGCGCGGCGCGAGGCTCATCGCGTCAGAGCGAGAAGCCCTCGCCGAGGTACAGCCGGCGCACATTGGCGTCGGCGACCAGTTCGGCGGGTGATCCGGTGAACAGCACGCGGCCGTCGTAGATGATGTACGCGCGGTCGACGATTTCGAGCGTCTCGCGGACATTGTGATCGGTGATGAGTACGCCGATGCCGCGCTGCTTCAGTTCGCGGATCAGGTCGCGGATGTCGGCGATCGACAACGGATCGATGCCCGCGAACGGCTCGTCGAGCAGCATGATCGACGGGTCCGCCGCCAGCGCGCGTGCGATCTCGGCGCGACGCCGCTCACCGCCCGACAGCGCCATCGCCGGCGCATCGCGCAGCCGGGTGAGGCCGAACTCTTCCAGCAACTGGTCGAGCCGCTCGCGGCGCTTGGCCGGATCGGGCACGCTCAGTTCGAGCACGGTCATGATATTCTTTTCGACCGAAAGCCCACGGAAGATCGAGGTTTCCTGCGGCAGATACCCAAGCCCCAGGATCGCGCGGCGGTACATCGGCAGCCCGGTGATATCCTCGCCATCGAGCATGATGCGGCCCGAATCGGGCTTCACCAGACCCATCACCGAGTAGAAACACGTCGTCTTGCCAGCACCATTCGGCCCGAGCAGCCCGATCGCCTCGCCACGCCCGACCGTGACCGACACGTCGGTCAGCACCGGGCGCTTGTCGTAGGATTTGGCGATCGACACGACCGAGAGGCCACGCATCGCGGGCTGTTCGGTGATCGGCTGAACCGCTTCGAGGGTGGTCGCGTCGCTCATCTGTCGTCCCGTGCTCGCATGAAGTGGTTACCGCGTGGTTAACGATGCGCCACTTGGCAGGCTTCGTGCATGATCATGCCGCATCGCTCCGCCCGAGGGAAGTCGCCAAAGGCAGAAGGTTACGAAAATGCCCCTTAGTTGCGCTTCGGCACCGAGAAGGTGCCGGTCACGCGCCCACCGCTCAGCGTCGCATGTGGCTGCGCCTGCGCGAGGTTGAGCGTAAGTCGCTGGCTGTGCGTCACGTTGCTCCCTTGCGTCAGCGTCACGTCGCCGATCATCAGGATGGTGCGCGCGTTGAGATCATAGATCGCATATTGGCTGCGCGCGGTCTGGTCGGGCCGCGTCACCACCACGTTGCCGGCCGCGTCGAGCCGCGACACCTGCGGCGATCCATCCACCACCTGGCCGGTATAGGCGACCGTCATCCGCGCCGAATTCAGCGTCAGCTCGGCCTGCTTCACGGATACGTTGCCGGTCAGGATCGCGCGATTGGCCTTGTCCTGCAACTCGATATGGTCCGCGCCGAAATTGATCGGTGCGTCCGAATCATGCTTCTGCTGGGCAGACGCGGGGGCTGCGGCCAGCAAGGCGACGAGCGGGAGCAGAAGGATCTGACGCATCCGCGCTATCTCGTCTTTCGCGGAACGATCCGCAAGCGCGCATTGCCGTCCAACCGCACGATGTGATTTTCCAGATCTGCGGTAAGATGCGAGGCGCTGAAACTGCCCTGCGGCACGTTGCCGGTCACGGCGCCGCCGCTCTGCAACTGCCGCGTTTTCAGGTCGATGGTCGAATCCGTCGTGTCGAGTTTGTAGCCGTCCGCCGAGACGACGTTGACTGGGCCGACCAGCGTCACGCGCTGGCTGTCCATGTCGTAGCGCCCCTTTGGTGCGACCACCTTGGCCGGGCCGTCGCTCAGCTGCAGGCGCGCGGCTAGGCTGTCGATCCGTACCACCGGCTCGGCCGAACTCTTCTGCACGGCCGACCCGGCGGTGAGCGTGAACGGTTGCCCCTTACCGTCGGTGCCGCGATACAGAGCGCTTTGCAGCCGCAGCCGCTCCTTGGCGACTTCAACCTTGTTCTTGTCGAGCAGGAAGCTGACATCGCCGCCGGTGGTGAGCGGCATCAGCACGAGGAACGCCGCCAGCACCCCGACAGCGATCGGCAGCACGATGCGAAGCAGCGCCACCGTGCGGTCATGGCTGCTGCCGGGCGCCGCCCAGACTTGGCGCGGCGTGCGCGGTGGAAGGACGAAGCCGGCCACGGATCACATATGCGCGAAGATGTCGATCTCAGGCCATCCGGCGAGATCGAGCTCGGCGCGCGTCGGCAGGAAGTCGAAGCACGCCTGCGCGAGCGCGGTACGCCCCTCGCGCGCGAGTCGCCGGTCGAGCTCCTCGCGCAGCGCGTGGAGGAAGCGTACGTCGGAGGCGGCATAATCCTTCTGCGCGTCGGAAAGCACCGGGCCACCCCAGTCGGACGATTGCTGCGCCTTGGAAATATCCTGACCGAGCAGCTCGCGCACCAGTTCCTTCAGGCCATGACGATCCGTGTAGGTACGGATCAGCCGCGAGGCGATCTTGGTGCAATAGACCGGCGCCGCCGTGACGCCGAGATAGTGGCGGATCGCGGCCAGATCGAAGCGACCAAAGTGATACAGCTTCACCCGCGCCGGATCGGCCAGCACCGCGCGAAGATTGGGCGCGGCATAGTCGCTGCCCGGTGAAAAGCGGACGAGATGCTCGTCAGGGCCACCGTCCGACAGTTGCACGACGCACAGCCGGTCGCGCGGGGTGATGAGCCCCATCGTCTCGGTATCGACGGCGATGTCCACGCCGGGCGCGAACACGTCGGCGGGCAGGTCTTCTTCATGGAGATGAACGGTCATGGTGCCGCCCTAGCCGGGAAGCGGGTCCGCCTCAATGGCTGCCGCGCGCAACCTTGCGGGCCTTCGCGCGCCGCTGCCAGATGTTCAGCCCCTCGATCGCGCCCGAAAAGCCCATGGCGGTGTAGATATAGCCCTTCGGCACATGCGCGCCGAAGCCTTCGGCGACCAGCACCATGCCGACCATCAGCAGGAAGCCAAGTGCGAGCATTACCACGCTGGGGTTCTTGCCGATGAAGTTGGCCAGCGGGTCCGCGGCGACCAGCATCACGCCGACCGCAATGACAACGGCGACGTACATGATCGCGACATGTTCCGTCATGCCGACCGCGGTGAGGATCGAATCGATCGAAAAAACGATGTCTAGCGCGATGATCTGGAGGATCGCGGCAGTGAAGGTCAGCTCCGCCGCCTTGCGCACGCCACCTGCTACCGAGTCGGTCTCGACCGCCGGCGCGTCGACGCTGTGGTGGATTTCGCGAGTCGCCTTGTACATCAGGAACAAACCGCCCGCGATCAGGATGATGTCCTTCCACGACAGCGCGGTTTCGAATGACGGCTCGCCGTGCGCGCCGGCAGGACCGGTGATGCCCAGATCGATCACCGTCGCCTGCAGGCCGATGATCCAAGCGATCGCGGTGAGCAGCAACAGCCGCATTGCCAGAGCAAGGCCGATTCCGGTGCGCCTGGCACGCTGGCGGGTGTTTTCGGGCAGCTTGTTCGACAGCACCGCGATGAATATCAGATTGTCGATGCCGAGCACGATCTCCATCACCACCAGCGTGGCGAGCGCCGCCCAGGCGGCCGGATCGGCGAGGAGCGCGAGGGCAGACATGCCCCCGCTGTGCCGTCCGCGCCACAGTGTTGCAAGCATCTCGTACGGAACCTGCCGCAATTTCGACGAATTTGTTTTCAGCGCAGGCGATTTTAGGTTAGGTAGGCTCGTGGCGCGATTGGTTTGGTGCCCAAAGACCTGCGTTTTCGTCCGGCGCATGTTTCTTGGATGGTGATTTGGACGAGCCGGGAAGACGAACAGGGCATGAGTTTCGATAAAGGACGCCGCGGAGAGCGCGGTGGGCGCGGACGCGACAAGCGCGATGGTTTCGGCGGCGACGAGTTCGGCGGCGGCAGCAGCTTCGGCGGCGGTGACCGGTTCGGCGGCGGCGGCGATCGCTTCGGCGGCGGTGGTGGCGGCTTCGGTGGCGGCGGCGGCGGTGGTCGCGGCATGCCTCCCCAGGTCGTTGGCGAAGGCACCGGCACCGTAAAGTTCTTCAACGGTCAGAAGGGCTTCGGCTTCGTCGTTCGCGATGACGGCGGCGAGGATGTGTTCGTGCATATCTCGGCAGTCGAGCAGGCCGGCCTGACCGGTCTGGCGGAAGGCCAGCAGCTCGGCTTCACGCTTGTGGATCGTGGCGGCCGTATTTCGGCAACCGATCTCAAGATCGAGGGCGAACCGCTCCCCGTCACCGATCGCGGCCCGCCGCGTGAGCGTGATGCGGCTCCGGGTGGCCCGCGCGGCGCAGCCGGTGCCGGTGGCCCGCAGCGTCAGCTGACCGGCGAGAAGTCGACCGGTACGGTCAAGTTCTTCAATGCGATGAAGGGCTTCGGCTTTATTCAGCGCGATGATGGCCAGCCCGACGCGTTCGTGCACATCTCGGCTGTCGAGCGTGGCGGCATGTCGACCCTTAACGAGGGCGACCGGCTCGAGTTCGAGCTCGAGGTCGATCGTCGCGGCAAATATGCAGCGGTGAACCTCACCTCGATCGCCTGACCTTTTCGGTCAGTCGAAAAAATCAAGACCCGGCGTGCTTTAGGGCGCGCCGGGTTTTTGTATGTTGGCTTGGGCGCAAGCAATCCCGATATCGATGCTAGGATATTTCGGGAGCTCATCATGATCCGCCGCGCTGTTGCAACTGCCGCCTTGTTGTTCGCCGCCCCTGCCTTCGCGACACCCGCGCCGCACATGCCGATCACCAGCTTCGAACAGCTCGCCAAGCCGCTGCCGCTGCCATATGACGAACAGGCCAATGCCAAGGCCGCCGTCGCCGCCGCGAAGGCGCGCGCGAAGGCGGGGCACAAGCTGCTCATCATCGATCTCGGCGGCAACTGGTGCCTCGACTGCCGCATCCTCGCCGGCACCATGGACGTGCCGACGCTGAAGACGTGGCTCGCGCGGCATTACGAGATCGTCACGGTCGATGTCGGCCGCTTCGACAAGAACCTCGATATCCCGGCGCATTACGGCATCACCGATCGTTTAAAGGGCGTGCCGAGCCTGCTGGTGGTGGACCCCAAGACCGACAAGTTGCGCAACGCCGGCCGCACTGCCGCGCTCGCCGACGCGCGCTCGATGAATCCGCAAGGCCTCGCCGACTGGCTGGCGAGCTGGACCCGCTGAGGCGGATCAACCTAAGCGGCGGAACTCACGCGCCCAGGTCCACGAACGGCTAAGAACGATGCGCCGGGCGCTCTTACGCCTAGGCGCCGGCGCAATGGGCGCGAGCCGGCATCACGTGATGAGCTTGCGTAACCCCGCCACGGTGTCCGCCTCGGCTGCGGGTTTGTCGGTGCGAATCCGGGCGATGCGCGGAAATCGCATCGCCACGCCGGATTTGTGTCGCTTCGATTCGTGGATCGAATCGAACGCAATCTCCAGCACCATCGTCTTGGCGACTTCGCGGACCGGGCCGAACCGCGCGGTGGTATGCGCGCGCACGAAACGGTCGAGCATCTTCATCTCGTCATCGGTGATGCCCGAATAAGCCTTGCCGACCGGGAGCAACTCGCCGTCTTCGGTCCAGCAGCCAAACGTATAATCGGAGTAGAACGACGATCGCCGCCCGTTGCCGCGCTGCGCATACATCATCACGCAATCGGCGATGAGCGGATCACGCTTCCACTTGTACCACAGGCCGACTCGCCGCCCCGATACGTAAGCCGAATCGCGCCGCTTGAGCATGACGCCCTCTATGGCACCGTCGCGCGCACCGGCGCGGATTGCCTCCAGCGCGGTGAAATCGGGCGCGGCGATCACCGTGCTGACGTCGAAGCTCTCCGCCGGAAGCGTTTTCGCGAACGCTTCCAGCCGGGTACGCCGCTCGGTCCACGGCCGGTCGCGCACATCCTCGGTGCCGTCGAACAGAATATCGTACAGCCGCACGAACGCTGGCGACTCGGCCAGCATTTTCGCCGAGACGACCTTGCGCCCGAGTCGTTGTTGCAGCGCGTTGAAGCTGGCCGCGCCACCCTCTTCAGTGGCATGGCCCTGCGCATCGCCCTTCACCATCAACTCGCCGTCGAGCACGCCTGGCACGACGAAGGCGCGCGCCACCTCGGGGAAACTGCGCGTGATGTCGTCGCCTGCGCGGCTGTAGAGCCGGGTCTCGCCCGCGACATGGACGATCTGGACGCGAATGCCGTCCCACTTCCACTCGGCGGCATAGTCGGCGAGATCGACGCGCCCGTCCTCAAGCGGATGCGCGAGCATGAACGGGCGAAACACCGGCGTGTCGGCAGCGGTCGGCTGCGCACCCTCGCCTTGCGCCCACGCGAACAGCGTGGCGTAAGGCGGATCGATCCCGTGCCACAGCTCCTCGATCGTATCGATCTCAAGATCGAACGCTTGCGCGAGTGCGGTTTTGGCGAGCCGCCCCGAAACACCGATCCGCAGTGCACCCATTGCCATCTTGAGCAACGCGAATCGCTCGTTTGCATTGAGCCGGTCAAGCATCGCCGCGAGCGCCGCCGGCGCATCGGCGCGCGACAACGACCCGAGTCGCGTCACCACTGCCGAGAGTGACAACGCCCCGGTGTCGCGCGGCGGCACGAGCGGGTCAGGCCACAGCAACGACACGGTTTCGGCAGTATCGCCGACATAGTCGCGGCTCATCGCGAACAGCACCGGGTCGACACGCTCTTCGACCAGGGTGCGGATCAGCGCGGGCTTGATCGCAGGCAGGTCGAGATCGCCGGTCAGCACCGCCATCGCCCAGCCCCGATCGGGATCCGGGGTGGCGCGCAGATAGTCCACGATCAGCTTGAGCTTCGCGTTGCGCGACCGCGTGTAGATCAGCGAATCGAGGAGGTGCGCGAAAGCTTGCATGGCGGATCAACCCTGCGCGCGGCGTGCGGGTTCCGTCAGTGCTTTGCACCTGTTAGCAGGTGCAGCATGCGCCGCCTGCTCTTCGCCCTGTCGCTGCTTGCCGCCGTTGGGTTGACGGTGGCGGCCTACGCCTTTGCCGAAGCCCGCCGCGATCCGGTGGTGCGACGCGCGACGATCGCACTGCCGTTGTGGCCAACGGGCGAGCGGCCGATTCGCGTTGCACTGCTCAGCGACCTTCATCTTGGTTCGGCGGCGAGCGACGCAGCACGACTGCGCCGCATCGTCGCACAGGTCGATACGTTGCGACCCGATCTGATCCTGATCGCGGGCGACTTCATTTTTGGGGACCGCGCGGATGGGGCCGTCCTGCACGGCCCGGCAATGATCGCGCCGCTGCGCGCGCTACGTGCCCCGCTCGGCGTGATCGCGGTACTGGGCAACCATGATTATCACACCGGCGCCGAGGTGGTGCGGCGCCAGCTACAAGCGGCGGGCATCCGCGTGTTGCGCAATCAGGCGGCACGGGTCGGGCCGTTGTCGATCGGCGGGATCGATGATTCGGTCACTGGCCACGCGAAGGTGGTGGCGGCGACCGACCTAGCGCGCAAAACACCCGGCGCGCGCCTGTTGCTGACGCATTCGCCCGACGTGGCGCGCTTCCTCGCACCGGACATGACGCTGCTGCTCGCCGGGCATACGCATTGCGGGCAGGTCATGCTGCCGCTGATCGGCCCCCTCGTGGAGGTGTCCGCACCACGGTACCGGTGCGGAATCGTGCACGAAAAAACACGCACGGTGATCGTGACCGCCGGCATCGGCATCAGCGGCGTGCCGTTCCGGCTCGGCGCGCCGCCCGATCTGTGGCTGCTGACGCTGGGACCAAAAGCGGCGCGGTAACCGTCGGGCGCTACCGCGCCGGTGCGGGTCAGGCGTTGCGGCTGGCCTCGAACAGGAACCAGGCGCGCTCCTCGGCCTGATCGGTCCAGTCGTCGAGGATGCCGCTCGTCGCGTTGTCCTTGGCCTCGTCGACGATATCCTTGGCTTCACGCAGCTTCTCGACCAGCTTGAGATTATCCTCGCGCAGTTCGATCAGCATGCGTGCGGCCGGCACGAAGTCCTCGTTGTTGTCGTGGATCGACTGATGGCGCGAAATGTCGCCGATCGAGCGCAGCGTGGTATTGCCGGTCTTACGCACGCGTTCCGCGATTGCGTCGGTCGTGCCGATGATCTGCGCAGCCTGATCGTCGAGCATCAGGTGGTAATCGCGGAAATGCGGACCGGACACGTGCCAGTGGAAATTCTTGGTCTTCAGGTACAGCGCGAACGAGTCGGCAAGGATGCCGTTCAGGGCTTCCGCAACCGTCTTGGCGGCGTTGCTCTTGATATCGGTCGGGGTTTTCAGCGCTTCGTCGGTCACGGACGACTCCTGTAAGGTGATGATCGTTGCGGTAACGGTTCGATAGCCGAAACGCTCCGTTCCTATCGCTGCAAGTTTGCGATCGCCGTGATCGAGCGATCAGATCAATCGCAGCGCTGACAGGCCGGAGACGATGCCGACCGCACACAGCAATACCCCGGTGCCAAAGCGGATGGCGCGAATCGGCAGTCTCGCCCGCACGGCCTCGCCCGCCAGCACGGCAGCAGCGCTGACGAGGCCAGCACCGAGCGTCGCGCCGACCGCCGCCAGCACCGGCGCATCGCTGCGCGCGGCGAAGGCAAGCGTGGCAAACTGGGTGCGATCCCCAAACGCGAGGATACCCATGCCGAACAGGCTGGTGGCAAACGCCCCGATCCGCCATTTCCCCAGCCGATCGGGCGGCTTGAGGCGCCCGAACGCGCCCAAGCCCGCCGAGATCAGCGCCATTGCCAGCAGCAGCGCGCGCGCGTTCGGCGTCAGGTGCGCGGCGACGATGCCGCCGCCATAGCCTGCGATGCCGTTGCCGATCGCCAGCGCGATCACGCTCGCGACGATCACCGTGCCGCGCCGTTCGAATCGGTCGCCGAGGATCGCGGCGAGCCACGGCGTCCGGTCGCCAGCCTCAATCAGGATCGCGGCGACGAACGCCGCCATCAGCGCATCCATACGCGGTTCAGCCTCGGAGTATCGGGGTCGTCATGGCCGCCTGGCTGCACCGCACAGGGTATCGGTGGCGTTAACGCACCCGCGTCCGCTTGACATTTCGTCGACGCTCCGCCATCGGGCTTCGCCTGAGGGGCGGCCCATGCGGCCGCCTTTGATCGTTTTACCGTATTTGCAGGATTAGGGCTCATGGCCAAGCCGACCACCGTCAAGATCAAGCTCATCAGCTCGGCTGACACCGGCTTCTTCTACGTCACGAAGAAGAACCCGCGCACCAAGACCGAGAAGCTCAGCTTCAAGAAGTACGACCCGGTCGTGCGCAAGCACGTCGAGTTCAAGGAAGCCAAGATCAAGTGATCTGACGGGCGGTCGCATGGCCGCTTGAAGATGGACATTGCGAGCCGCGGGGTTGCCTCCGCGGCTTTCTTCGTGCGCTTAGGGTGCGATCAGCGCGTTGACCGCTGCTACGAATCGCATCAACGAGATTGGCTTGGAAATATACGCGTCCGCGCCGGCGCTGCGGATCCGCTCCTCGTCCTCGCGGCCTGCATAGGCCGTCACCGCCATGATCGGGATGTCACGCAGCGCTTCGTCGGCCTTTAGCTGGGTGATGATCTCGAAACCGCTGACGTGTGGCAACTGGATGTCGGTAATGATGAGGTCTGGCGCGAACGCACGCGCGCACGCCACCGCCTCGCGCCCGTCGCGCACCCCCTCTGTCACGAAGTCGTGGGCGCGCAGCAGATCGCAGAAAAGTTTGAGGTTGAGTTCGTTGTCCTCGACAACGAGCACCCTTTTTGCCACGTCCCAGCCCACCTCAACCGAATTGAAAGCGCTGGTTACTGAATGCGCGCGCCCGATACAAACCCTGACGCCACCCAATTGGCGCTGCAAGCGCTGGTGTGGACGCTCGCCGAACCCGACCGGGCGCTCCGGCTGCTCGAAACCACCGGACTAATGCCGGCCGATCTGCGCGCGCGCGCCGGCGAACCGGCCGTGCTGGCGGCGGCGCTCGGCTTTCTGGAGGCACACGAACCCGATCTGATCGCCTGCGCAGAAGGGCTTGGCGTAAAGCCCGAGGCGATCGTCGCCGCGCATGCCGCGCTAGATGGCGGATGGTTCGAGGCATGAGCCGCCCGCTGCTCATAACCGATTGCGACGAGGTGCTGCTGCACATGGTGCGGCATTTCGGCACCTGGCTGCGCGAATCGCATGACGTGACGTTCGACTATCGCGGACCGGACATGTTCAACGCGATGACACGCGCCAATGGCGAGCGGCCCAGCACCGAGGAGATGTGGGGCTATCTCGGCGGTTTCTTCCCGGCCGAAATGGAGCGGCAGACGCTGGTGCCACATGCGCGTGAGGCGCTCGTCGCGCTCGGGGAGGTGGCCGATATCGTCGTACTCACCAACTTGCAGGATCATGTCCGCGAGGCGCGGATCGAACAACTTGCGGGTTTTGACATCAACCTCCGCGTCGTGACCAACCAGGGTGGCAAGGGCGATCCGGTCGGTCGACTGGTGGCGGAATATGGTGCGAATGTCGCAGTATTCGTCGACGATCTCGCCGTGCATCATCAATCGGTCGCGGCCCACGCGCCGCACGTTCATCGGCTGCACATGATTTCCGAACCCGATCTCGCGCCCAACGTGCCGCCCGCGCCGCACGCCAACGCCCGCATCGATGACTGGCGCGAGGCGCAGGCGTGGATCGCCGCTCGCTTCGCCGCCGGCCTGCCCGCTTCCTGACCCGCCCGCTCCCTGACACCACGAGAGACCGACCATGACCGACGTTATCGACCGCAAGCTCGCCGAACTGAACCTCACCCTGCCCGCCGCCGCCGCGCCGGTCGCGGCCTATGTTCCCACGGTCGAAGCGGGCGGCATGCTGCACGTTTCCGGCCAGCTTCCGTTCGATAACGGCGCGCTGATGACCGGCCGGCTTGGTGAGGATCGCGACGCCGCCTATGGCGCGGACGCCGCGCAGAAGTGCGCGCTGATGGTCGTCGCGCAGATCAAGGCTGCACTGGGCGGTCTGCACCGCGTCGAGCGGATCGTGAAGCTCGGCGTGTTCGTCAATTCCGCGGCCGACTTCACCGATCAGCCCAAGGTCGCCAACGGCGCGTCCGAGCTGATGGTCGCGCTGTTCGGAGAGGCCGGCAAGCACGCCCGCAGCGCGGTCGGCGTGCCCGTCCTGCCGCTCGGCGCGGTGGTCGAGGTCGACGCGATCGTGAAACTCGCCGACTGATCGTACAGGATCGCCCCGGCGCGGAGCCGGGGCGGCCCGCTTATTTGGCCTCGGCCAGCAGCACCTGTGCGCTCGGCGTCGTCCAATCCATGCCGCCGACCATGCGCCACACTTCGTGACCGGTCGAATCGTACAGGATGCTGGTCGGCAGGCTGGCGTTGAAGGCGATGCTCAGGCCGACCTTCGCATCGAGATAGGGTTCGAGGTGGCGAAAGCCGTTCTTGAGGAAGAACGCGCTCACCGCCGCACGGTCCTTGTCCTGGCTGATCGCGGCCACGCGCATCCCCGCTGCCGCCTTGTCGAGCGTCGGCATTTCCGCGACGCACGGGCCGCACCATGTCGCCCACAGGTTCACCAGCACCGGCTTGCCCTTGAACGAGCCGATCGTCATCGGCGTGTCGTGCGCGTCGACGAAGCTGACGGTGGGTGCGGCCTCGCCCTTGTGGCTGCGGTCGATCGTGCCGATCGTGTCGACCGGCACCTTTTCACCCTCCTTCGGCGCGGACGTCGTATTGTCGTCAGCTCCCGGTTGCGCGGCGGCGGGCAGCGCGGCGGGGGTCGCCGAGGGGTCCGCCTTCGGGACGGCTTGCCCCCGGGTGGAGTCTTGCTTATCGCCGCAAGCGGCCAAGCCTAGCAGCGCCACGGCAGGGAGCAGCACGATCGTCGAGCGTAAGGACATGAAGGACGCATCCAATGCGATGTGGGGCGGCCGTTTCGCGGAAGGGCCCGCGGCGGTCATGCGCGAGATAAATGCCTCGATCCCGTTCGACAAGCGGTTGTGGCGTCAGGATCTCGCCGGATCAAAGGCGCATGTCGCGATGCTGGGCAGGACCGGTATCGTCGCGGCAGAGGATGCCGAGGCGATCGCCACCGGGCTCGACACCGTCGCTGCGCATTACGAGGCAAATGGTGTTGCCGAGGATATGGTCCTCGAAGACATTCACATGCAGAGCGAGGCACGGCTCGCCGAGGCGATCGGACCTGTAGCGGGGCGGCTGCACACCGCACGCTCTCGCAACGATCAGGTCGCGACCGATTTCCGGCTGTGGGTGCGCGATGCGATCGATCAGGTCGATGCGGCACTGAAGGGCTTCCAGCTCGCGCTGCTCGCCCGTGCCGAGGAACATGCGGACAGCGTAATGCCCGGCTTCACCCATCTGCAAAGCGCACAGCCGGTCACGCTCGGTCATCATCTGATGGCCTATTTCGAGATGACCGCGCGCGACCGCAGCCGCTTTGCAGACGCACGCGCGCGCGGCAACCGCAGCCCGCTTGGCTCGGCGGCGCTCGCCGGCACCGGCTTCCCGATCGACCGCGACATGACTGCCGCCGCACTGGGGTTCGACGGGCCGACGCGCAACTCGCTCGATGCCGTGTCCGACCGCGACTTTGCGATCGAATATCTCACCGCCGCCGCGCAGGTGTCGCTGCACCTGTCGCGGCTGGCCGAGGAGTTCATCCTGTGGGCGTCGCAGCCATTCGGCTTCGTGTCGCTGTCGGATCAATGGTCAACCGGCTCGTCGATCATGCCGCAGAAGCGCAACCCGGATGCCGCCGAACTGGTACGCGGGCATAGCGGTCGGATCATCGGCTGCCTCACCGCGTTGATGGTGACGATGAAGGGCCTGCCGCTGGCGTACTCAAAGGACATGCAGGACGACAAGCCGCCGGTGTTCGAGGCGCATGATCTGCTCGGGCTATCGATCGCGGCGATGACCGGGATGGTGGAAAGCGCGACGTTCCGCACGCCCCGCATGCGCGCCGCCGCCGAGGCCGGCTTCTCGACCGCGACCGATCTTGCCGACTGGCTGGTGCGCGAGGGCGGCATCCCGTTCCGCGAGGCGCATCACATCACCGGTCGCGCGGTAAAGCTGGCGGAGGAACGCGGCATCGCGCTCGATGCGATCCCGCTCGACGACCTCAAGGCGATCGACGCGCGCATCGACGATCGCGTGTTCGGCGTGCTGTCGGTGGATGCCTCGGTCGCCAGCCGCACCAGCTTCGGCGGCACCGCGCCCGCGCGTGTCCGCGCGGCGATCGCGGCAGCGCGGGAGACGCTGGCATGAAGCGGCTCGTTCCTCTCGCGGTGCTGATAATGCTCGGCGGCTGCGGCGCCGCCAACGATCTGCGCCCGACCAGCACGCAAAAGCCGCTCGTCACCCCCTATGGCGCGCGCACCACGCCGACCGCGACGCAGTTGCTCACCCCGTCGAGCCAGGAACGCCCCGAACGCAGCGACGAACTGCTCAAGAAATCGGATACCCGACGCGGCGACGAGTTCGACCTTCCACCCCACAACTGAACGGCAAACCCGATGGATCATTTCGCGCTGGTCGATGGCGCCCTGCACTGCGAAGGCGTGTCGCTGGAGCGCATCGCGGCGGAGGTCGGCACGCCCGTCTACGTCTATTCCGCCAGCGCCTTCACGCGCCAGGCCGAGGTGTTCCGCGCCGGCCTTGCGGGGGTAAAGCGCAAGCACCTCGCCTATGCGATCAAGGCCAATCCCAATCTTGCCGTGCTGCGGTTGCTCGCCAACGCCGGCTACGGTGCGGACGTGGTGTCGGGCGGCGAACTCGCGCGTGCGATCGCGGCGGGCATTCCGGCATCGGACATCGTGTTCTCGGGCGTCGGCAAGACCGTGGGCGAACTGACCAAGGCGCTCGATGTCGGGCTTGGCCAGTTCAACCTCGAGCTTGAGGAGGAGGGCGTCGTGCTTGCGCAGATCGCCGCCGCCGGTGGCACGGTCGCGCAAGCGGTGCTGCGCGTGAACCCGGATGTCGACGCCGGCACGCATGCCAAGATCTCGACCGGCAAGGCGGAGAACAAGTTCGGCGTGCCGATCAGCGAGGCGCGCGCGATCTTCGACCGGCTGGCCGGCCTGCCGGGCCTCAACCTGCGCGGCGTGGCGATCCACATAGGCAGCCAGTTGTCCGACCTTGCCCCGCTCGAGGCAGCCTATCGCCGCATCGGCGCGCTGGTCGCGGAGCTGCGTGGCGCCGGGCACACGATCACCCATGTCGATCTCGGCGGTGGTCTCGGCGTGCCGTACAAGGCGGGCGACGTGTTCCCCAGCCCCGAGGCATACGGCGCGATGGTCGCGCGCGTCACCGATGGTTGGGACGTGACGCTGATGTTCGAACCCGGCCGCGTGATCGCGGGCAATTCGGGCGTGCTGCTCACCAGGGTGATCTGGGTCAAGCCCGGCGTCACCAATCCGTACGTGATCGTCGATGCCGCGATGAACGACCTCGCCCGCCCGGCGATGTACGACGCGTGGCACGATTTCGAAGCAGTGCGCCCGACTGGCGAACGCATGACCGCCAACATCGCCGGTCCGGTGTGCGAGAGCGGCGACACGTTCGCGATGGCGCGCGACATCGACGTGGTGAAGTCGGGCGATCTCGCGATCTTCCGCACCGCCGGCGCCTATGGCGCGACGATGGCGAGCACGTACAACAGCCGGGCTTTGGTACCCGAAGTTCTGGTCAGTGGCGATCGTTACGCGGTGGTGGCGGACCGTATCCAGCCCGAGACGATCCTCGCCGCCGAACGCCTGCCGGAGTGGCTGACCGCGTGACGCTCGCGAGCCTGCCGATCTTCGTCGCGGCGCGCGGTCGGGCGGTGATGCTGGTGGGGAGCGGCGAACCTGCGGCGGCCAAGCGCCGCCTGCTGGAGCGCGCCGGTGCGGTACTGGTCGGCGAGGACGGGACGGCGGCCCTCGCCATCGTAGCGATCGAGGATGATGCGGAGGCGCACGCGACGGTCGCGCGGCTGAAGGCGCGCGGCATCCTCGTCAACGCGGTCGACCGGCCGGCTTTGTGCGATTTCACGCTGCCTGCGATCGTCGATCGCTCGCCGGTGATCGTCGCGATCGGCACCGGCGGCGTCTCGGCGGGGCTGGCCGCGGCGCTGCGCCAGCGATTGGAGGCGCTGCTGCCGCCGACGCTCGGGCGACTTGCCGAGGCGCTGTTCGCCGCCCGCGCCGCGATCCGCGTTCGCTTCCCCGATGCCGGCGCGCGCCGCATGGCGCTGGGTGCGGCGTTTGCGGAAGGTGGCGCGCTCGATCCGTTGGCGGCGAACGCCGGCGTGGACGCTTGGCTCGATCAGGCGGCGCGGGCCAGCGGAGGCACCGTGCACATCCGGCTGCGTTCGGATGATCCCGACGACCTGACGTTGCGCGAGGCGCGCTGGCTCGCGCAAGCGGAGCGGGTGGTGGCGGACGGCGACGCGCCCGAGGCCATTCTCGCCCGCGCCCGCGCCGATGCGTCGCGAATGGATGCGCCGCCCAGTGAGAAACATCCCGGGCTGACGGTGATCGTCACGCGCTAGCGTGCGTTACTGCGCGCGCACCGATCGCCATGCCTCGGCAATGTCTTCCATCGTGTCGGCCACGCTTCGGAACGGCGCCGGATCGAGGCCGATGCTGGCGTCGATGATCGTTTTCCGCGCACCCGCATACACCCGTGACAATGTCTTTGCGACATCGCCACCGGCATCGAAGTCCAGCCCCGCCTCCAGCGCGAACAGGATCGCGGTGGCCTGCGTCACCTTGCGGCTGCGCATCTCCAGGTTGCGCGCCTCGACTGCCCACGCGACGCTGCGCAGCGCGCGCACCAGTTCTTCATAGAGCAACTGCACCAGCGCCGGGCCGTCGGCACCGCCGGCGCGGCCGACCACGTCGATCTGCCGGTACATCGCCTCCGGGTCGCGCCCCAACGTCGTCGCGTACATCATCCGTTGCTCTGCGCATTCCACGCCGCGATCTGCGCGCTGAGGAAGGTCTGGGTGGATTTGTACGCGGCGACTTTGGAATCCATTGCGGCGAACTGCTGGGTCAGCCGCGTCTTCATCGTCGCCGCATCGGTGGTCGCCTGCGTCTCCGCGGTGGTGACCGTCGTCTTGGCGGCGGTATAGGTCTTGGTGCTGGCGGCGAGACCATAGGTGCTGCTCTGCGCCGCGAGCGTGATCGACTGGAACGCGGCGTTGAGGCCGTCGCCGCTCGACAGCACGCCGGTCGAAAACATCGCCTCAACCGCATCGGGATAGTTGGTCATCGCGCTGGAAAGTTGCGTTGTGTCGAGCGTCAGCGAACCGTCGCGATTGGTGGCCACCCCCAACTCGGCGAGCGTCGTCGGCGTGCCGGCCGGCTGGTTCCGCAACATCGGCAACAGCGTGAGCCCGCGCAGCGACTGCCACAGCGCGTTGGTGGCGGTGTCGTTCTTGAGCGGCCCGGTGATTGGGTCGAGCTGCGTCTTCAGTTCGGTCTGGATCTGGTTGTAGGTGGTGACGAAATCGCTCATCGCCTGCTTGATCGCGGCGGTCGGCTGCGTGGCTCCGAGCGTCACTGGATTGCCGATCGACGCGGAGGCGAGGTTCAACTGCACGCCGTCGATCAGGTCCGACACGGTGTTGCTGGCACGCTCTACGCTGACGCCGTCCAGCTTCAGCTGGGCGTTGCCGGCGGCGCTGTTGATCGTCGTGCCGCTCGGATTGACCCCGACGTTGAACTGCTGGAGCGCGGTCGAATCTCCCGACACGGTGAAGGCGCTGGCGGCGCCGGTCGCACCCTTGATGCTGAGCCGCGCGGTTCCGTCGACATCGGTGATGACGCTGGCGGTGACGCCCGTCTTGGCAAGGTTGATCGCCTTGGCGATGCCGTCGAGCGTGTTGTTGCTGTCGTCGATCGTCACGTTGATCGCGGCCGCGCTGCCGGCGGTGAACGCGCTCATCGCGCCATTCGCGACGGTGGCGGTACCGAGCGTGATGGTCAGCGTGCCGGTACCGATGGTGGCGGTGCGGCTGGCGAACGTCGTGTTGCTGATCGCGGATTGTGCGGTGGCGAGCCGGTCGACCTCGACCGTGGCGGACAGGTTCGCGAGCTTCGCACCCGACAGCGCGGTCGCGGTGAGCACGCTGCTGTTGGTGCTGGTCGGCTGCGCGGCGAGCGTACCGCCTTTCACCAGCGCGTCGAGCGAGGAAGCGAAACCGGTCATGTCGCTCTGCAACTGCGCAATCGAGGAGATCTGCGTGGTGAGCGCGTCTTCCTTGGTCTTCAGCGTGGCGTTCTTGGCGGCGAACGATGCCTGCACGAGCGAATCGACCAGCGCACCGGTATCGATTCCCGACCCGCCGCCGAGCGTCTGAACGATCGAGGAACCGTTGAAACTGCTCGACGTCGAACTGGTGGAGCTCGTCGTGCTCGCCGTACTGGTCGAGCTGGTGCTGCTCGTCGTCGTGGTCACGCTTTACTCCCGGTATCGTACTCCATCGTAGAACGACCGGCGGCGGCGAAAGCTTAGCGGTGTTCTCACCCCTGCTTGACGCCGTTCTCGTCGAAGCGTGCGCTCGGCGGCACCAGCACATGCGGCGCGGGTGCGGTGCCGCCGGCTTGCGTGTTGAGCCGGAACACGAACGCCAGGATCGTCGCGATCGCGTGGTACAGATCGTCGCGCACCTCCTGCCCCTCGCGGCTGGTGTAGTAGACCGCGCGCGCGACCGAGGGGTATTCCAGCACCGGCACGCGCGCCTCCGCCGCCAGCTCGCGGATCGCCAGCGCGGTGACGCCGCGCCCCTTCGCCACCACCACCGGCACCTGATCCTTGCCGCTGTCGTAGCGCAAGGCGACCGCGAAGTGGGTCGGGTTGGTCAGCACGACATGCGCCTCGCTCACCGCTTTGCGCATACTCCGCGTCGCCATCTGATGCTGACGGGTGCGCAAAGCGTGCTTGGCCTCGGGCGAGCCTTCGGTTTCCTTGTTCTCGTCCTTGATCTCCTGTTTCGACATGCGAAGTTTGCCGAGCAGCTGGATGATCTGGATCGGCACGTCTACGCCGGCGATCAGCACCAGCCCGAACGCCATCGCGAACAAGATGCCCATGAACGTGCCGCCGAGCGCGCCGATCGCCGTGGCGAAATCGGACGACACCAAGGCGATCGACGTCGAGCGGACCGACCACAGCATATACACGCCGATCGCGCCGAGCAGCGCGACCTTGAGCAGCGACTTGCCGAGTTCGATCCACCCCTTCGGCCCAAGGATGCGCGCGAGGCCGGAGGCCGGGTTCATCCGCGCTGGCTTGGGCGCGAACAGGCTGGCGTTGAAGCGCAGCGAGCCCAACCCCGCCGAACTGGCGATCGCCGCGACGATCGTCATCGCGAACAGCGAGATCAGCGCGGGCGCGAGTTGCCAGCCGCTCGCCTCCAGCGGCCGCCACGGTTCGAAATCGTCGATGTCAGCGCGACCGAAGGCGAGGCTGGCGGTCATCACGCCCTTGCACGCGCCCACCAGCGAGGGGCCGAACAGCATCAGCCAGCCGCAGCCGGCGAGGATCACCAGTGCGGTGGCGAGATCGCGCGAGCGGAGGACGTCGCCCTTTTCGACCGCGTCCTTCTTGCGCTTTGCGGTTGGTGCTTCTGTCCGTTCGCCGGCATCCTCCGCCATCAGCCGAGCACCAAGGTCTGCATCGCGCGGAGCGCCTCGTCGATGATGACCTGCATGTAATCACCCATCGCCGGGAACGCGATCGCGAGGGAGATCACCCCGACCAGCAGGCTGGCGGGTAGGCCGATCGCGAACAGGTTGAGCGCCGGTGCGGAGCGCGACACCATGCCGACGATCAGGTTGAGGCAGAACAGCAGGAAGCCGACCGGCAGCGCCAGCAACAGCCCCGCCGCAAAGATATAGCCGCCGAAGAACACGATATTCTCAAGCTGCGCCGGCGTCAGCCAGGCATGACCGGGCGGCAGCACCGTGTAACTCCGCACCAGCAACTCGACGAGCACGAGGTGGCCGTTCATCGCCAGAAACAACAGCGTCAGCATCATCGAGAAGAACTGGCCGAGCGCAGGCGTGGAATGGCCGTTCTGCGGATCGATCGCACTCGCGAAGCTGATCCCCATCGACGTGCCGATCAACTCGCTGGCGAGAGTCGGCGCGGCGAACGCGATCTGCAACACGAAGCCGATCGCGAGGCCGACCAAAGCCTCCGCCAGCACGGCAAGAATGGTTACGGCCGAGAAGATGTTGGCCGGTGGCGTCACCGGGTGCGCGGCCAGCACCAGCACGCCGATCGCGCCGGACAGCGACACGCGCACGATTAGCGGGATCGACACCGCGCTGAACACCGGCGCGGCGATGAACGCAGCACCAATGCGGATCATCACGAACAGCAGCGCCCAAAGCTGCGGTTCGATCGAAAGGCCGAACCCAAGCTGGCTCATCGTACGAGGTCTGGGATCCGCTCGAAGATGCTGATCGTGAAATCGCTGATGAGGCCAAGGATCAGCCCGCCGAAAATCGCGATCGCCACGCCGACCACGATCAGCTTGGGCACGAACGACAGCGTCGCCTCGTTGATCGAGGTCGCCGCCTGGACCATGCCGGTGATAAGGCCGGCAAGCAGCGCCGGCACCAGGATCGGCGCGGAGGCGAGCGCGATCACCCACATCATTTGGTTCGCGACGGTGAGGAAGTAATCAGCGTCCATTGGTTCAACTCACGAACGAATTGGCGAGGCTGCCCATCGTCAGCGCCCAGCCATCGACCAGCACGAACAGCAGCAGCTTGAAGGGGAGCGAGATGATCGTCGGCGACAGCATCATCATGCCGAGCGCCATCAGCACCGTCGCGACGACGAGATCGATGACGATGAACGGCAGGAACACGAGGAAGCCGATCTGGAACGCGGTCTTGAGCTCACTGGTGATGAACGACGGCAGCAGCACCGAAAAGGGAATGTCGTTGGCGCTCTGATATGGCCCGCTCTTGGCGATGCCGGCGAACATGGTGATGTCCTTCTTGCGGGTCTGTTTCGCCATGAAGCTGTGCAGCGGCACGGCGGCGCGCTTGATCATCTCGGTCGCGCTGATCTGGCTGGCGGCGTAGGGCTGGATCGCGGTGGTGTTCATCTCGTTGATGACCGGC
The DNA here is from genome assembly GCF_026540945.1 of Sphingomonas sp. GC_Shp_3. Classification (NCBI taxonomy): domain Bacteria; kingdom Pseudomonadati; phylum Pseudomonadota; class Alphaproteobacteria; order Sphingomonadales; family Sphingomonadaceae; genus Sphingomonas; species Sphingomonas sp. GC_Shp_3. The sequence continues at coordinate 16,341 of NZ_JALNUT010000008.1, read as the reverse complement.
GCCATCACGAAGAACGACAGGAACATGGCGAGGCCGACCAGCACCTGGTTGGGCGGGGTCTGTTGCAGCCCCAGCGCCTGCCGCAGGATCGACAGCACGATGAGGATGCGCGTGAAGCTCGTCATCATCAGCAGGATGCCGGGCAATACCGTCAGCAGCCCCATGATGATGAGGATTTGAAGCGACAGCGCGAGCGGCGCATTGCCGCCGCCAAGGTCCTTCAGCGCATGATCGACCGCATCGCCGGCACCGGGGACGGCGGGCGGCGTCACCGCCGGCAGCGTTTGCGCAAAGGCGGGATGCGCGACGATCAGCGTGAACACCATGCCGAGCACGACCAGCAGCAGCTTGGCGATTAGTCCGCCCTTGCGCGCCGGAGCCGCCGTCTTGAACAGCGCCGGCCCTTTGCCCTTGCGCGTCACCGTCACGCTCATTTGGTCACGTCCCCGCGATCCACCAGCGCCACGCCCGCGCGGCTGACCGAGACGAGCAGCTTGCGCCCCTCGAACTCCAGCACGGCGAGCTTGACGGTGGGGGAGATCATCATCGTCTCCTTGACCGCCAGCATCCGGTTGGCGGGCTGGCCCGGCATCCGCGATTCGAGTTTGCGCCACAGGTACAGGCAGCCGACCAACAGGCCGCATACCAGCGGCAACAGGATGACGAGCTTGAGGATGTAGGACCACATCATGACTGGATCAGGCCCGCTTGTCCGGGGAGACCAGTTCGGTCATCCGCACGCCGAAGCGGTCGCCCACCGTCACCACCTCGCCGCGCCCGATCAGCGTGCCGTTGACCAGCACGTCGAGCAGTTCGTTGGCGTGGCGATCGAGCTCGATCACGCTCGATTCGCCGAGTGCCAGCAGTTCGCGCAGTGTCAGGCTGGTTGAGCCGATCTCGACCGTCAGCTTGACGTCGACATCCTGCAACAGCCGGAAGTTGGCGGCGACGCTCGCCTCGGCGGCAAAGGCGCCGGTCATGTCGTTCATTGGTCTTCCTCGTGAAATGCGCGAAGGGTGTTGAGGCGGATCGCCGCCTTGCCGTTGGAGGTGCCGACCGTGCCGGTGCCGAGGCAGTCGCCACCGACCATCACCGGCACTTCCGCGCCGACGCTGATCGGGATGACGTCACCCGCCTTCAATTCCATCAGCACCGCGAGCGAGATCATCGGCTCGGCCAGCACGGAGCGGATCGGAAAACGCACGTTCATCGCCGCGCGGGTCAGACCGGCGCGCCACGTCGGGTCGGGCTCGGCCGTCTTGCCGTGAACCTTGCCGGTCAGCGACAGCGCGAACGGTTTGAGGCCCGACACCGGATAGAGCAGATCGATGAAAATCGGCTTCTCGCGCCCCGAGGCGAGCCCGAAGCGCGTGACGACGACCGCATCGTCGCCATCGAAATCGTGGATAAGCGAGGGGTTCGCCTCTGGATCTCCGGCGGCGAACTCAAGCCTGGCGAGCGGCTCCCACGCCTGCCGCAGCGGCTCGGCGAGCATGTCGCCGATGCGCGCGACCAGCGCCTCGGCGGCTGGGGTGAACTCGCTCGGCATCTCGGCCGGCGCGCTGCCGGTGCCGCCGAAGAACAGGTCGAGCAGTTCCAGCACGAACCGCCCGTCGAATACGGCGAGCGCCTGTCCGGCCGCGCCCCGCACCGACGTCATCGCCAGCGGCTGCCACGCGGTCAGCCCGTCCGGCCGCTCGGCGCGGTAATCGGTGAAACGCTGCACCACCAGCGGCTCCGCCCAGGTGCGAAGCTCCCGGCGGAGCAGCGGCTCCAGCACCCCGCGCAACCCTCGCGCCAGCCGCGCGGAGAGATGCTGCAACGTGTGCAGATCGCCGAACGGGTTGAGGTTCGCCGACCCCAAAGCGCCGTGATCCGCCGCACGCGATCGCTCGCGCCGTTCGGTTGTCAGGGGTGAAGAGCCGTTAACCATGCATCTTCACTGAACAACAAAATTGGTAAAGTAGACGTTACCAATCCCGCCGAATCCCTCTTTTTGCTGCAATGTATCGTTAATTGCCTTGGCCAGCCGCTTCTGGAGCTGCTGTTTGCCCGCACTGGTGAACACCTGCTCCTCGGTCGTGTCGCCAAGCGCCATCAGGATCGCCGATCGCACCGCGATCTCGTTGGTTTTCAAATTCGCGATCACGCTGTCGTCGTACGGCGTCGACACTGCGAGGCCGACCTGGATGAAATGCGTACTGTCCTGGAGGTTGGAGGTGAACTCCTTGTCCATAGCGTAGTAATTTGATGCGTATTTGTCGCCGCCCTCGCCCGTAGGGGGTGCGTTGCCGCTCGATCCACCTTCCTTTGCGTCGCCACTCGCACTGACGCGCTTCTGCTCGCTTTTGGGAACGAGCTTGGGGCCGGCCGGCTCGGCCCGCGCCGCAGCGCCGCCGAAGAACCCGGCCTTCGCCGCGAACAAGCCGCCCGCCACGCCGCCACCGACCAGCACCAGCAGTCCGACGCCCAACATCAGCATCTTCATCATGCCGCCCTTCTTCTTGGGCGCCTTGTCGTCGGCCTTTGCGTCACTCATCGGTCAAGCTCCTGTCAGGCGAGCCGGGCATCTTCGCCGTCTCCCTCGATTGTGGTGGGAATGAAAACATTGGCGGTGGCTGGAGCCTGGCGCTGCGGCTGGGGCTGCTGCCCACTTCCGCTACCCGCGCCGCCGGTGCCGCTATCCACGGTTGCGCCCGCGATCCGCACGCCGCGTTGATCCGCGAGCTCGACCAGACGCGGCTGCGCCTCGGTGAGCAGCGCGCGCGTGGCCTCGGTTTCGGCGGTGAAATGAACGTGCACGGCATCGCCCGAGCGTCGCACCGCCACATCCACCCCGCCGAGCGCGTCGGGCACCAGCCGGATGTGCGTGTCGTTCGCATTCGCGTCGTCCCGCAGCGTTTCGATATGGTCGATCATCTTTTGCAGACCGGTATCTCCGCGCAGATCGAGCGGCACATGGCGGGTCTCGCCAGTCGGCTGCACCACGTTCCGCAACGCGACTTCGGTGGTCAGCCCTGTTTGTAGAACGATTGGATCGGCAGCCGCCTTCTTGCGATCGTCATGCCTGATCGGATCCATGCCGAGCGCGGCAACGTCGACAGAAACTGTCGGCATCGCGCCTCGCGCAGGCTGCGGCTGGGCCTGTATCGCCACCGGTGCCACCGCGACGTGCAGAGCTGCGCCGTGATCCGCGGCGCGAAACAGGTCAGATGGCGTGGCGCGAAGCGCGGCGTCACTGAGCACCGCTGTATTCGCTACGTCGGAAGAGCCGATGCCCCCAGAAACGGGATCGCGCGCGAAGATCGCGGACTGCAGGTCGGCCATCACCGGCGCGCCAAGCGCGCCGGCGGCCGGCGCCGGCTTGGCGATACCCACTTGGACCGCCGCTGGCGCGACCGGCGCATTTGGCAACAGCCCGGTAGGCAACCACAACAGTCGAGGGTCGAGGGGCGAGGGGCTAGCCGGGCGCTGTGGCTGGGACTGCCGCCTGCTTTCGCTACCCGTGCCGTCGGTGCCACTATCCACGCTAGCGCCCGCGATCCGCACGCCGCGCTGATCCGCGAGCTCGACCAGACGCGGCTGCGCCTCGGTAAGCAGCGCGCGCGTGGTCTCGGTTTTGGTGGTGAATTGCACGTGCACGGCATCGCCCGAGCGTCGTACCGCCACATCCACCCCGCCGAGCGCCTCGGGCGCCAGGCCGATGTGCGTGTCGTTCGCATCCGCGTCGTCCCGCAGCGTTTCGATATGGTCGATCATCTTTGGCAGACCGGTATCGTCGCCTAGATCGAGCGGCACATGGCGGGTGTCGCCGGTCGGCTGCAATACGTTCTGCAACGCGATTTCGGTGGTTAGCCCTGTTTGTGGAACGATTGTATCGGCAGCCGCCTTCTTGCGATCCTCATGCGTCGTCGGGTCCGTGCCAAGCGCGGCGACGTCGACGGCAACCGTCGGCGTGGCGCCCCGCGCAGGCTGCGGCTGGCCCTGTGACGCCACCGCGACGTGCAGCGCCGCACTGTGATCGGCGGCGTGGGACATGTCAGATGGCATGGCGCGAAGCGCGGCGTCACCGATCACCGTCTTAGCAGCCATTTCAGGGATGCCGGTGTCGCTCAACACGGGATCGCGCGCGACGATCGCCGGCTGCAGGCCGGCCGGCACCGGCGCGCCAAGCGTGTCGGCAGCCGGCGCTGGCTTGTCGAAACCCACCGGGACCGCCGCTGGCGCGACCGGCGTGAACCGCGCGTTTGGCAATAGATTGGGTAACTTGGTGCCAACCGCGGCGGCGGCGACCGCCGCCTTACGCGCGCTGACAAAAATGCCGGTGTTATCCGAGACGGGATCGCGCACGACGATCGCCGGCTGCAGGTCGGCCGGTGCCGGCTTCGCGCTATCCGCCGGGACCGCCGCCGGCGTGACCGCCGTGAACCGCGCGTTTGGCAATAGATCGGGTAACTTGGCGCGAAGCGCGGCGTCGCTTACCGCCGCTTTACGCGCGCTGACGGAAATGCCGGTGTCGTCCGACACGGGATCGCGCGCGACGATCGCCGGCTGCGGGGCGACCGGCGCCGGCGCGCCAGGCGTGTCGGCGGCCGGCGTCGGCTTTGCCATACCCTCCGAGATCGTCACCGGCGCGACCGGCGACAGCCCGGCAGGCGACCACCGCAGCGATTCGAGCATCGCCGGGGCGGCAGGATCAGCGACGATACCCGGCAAGTCCTTGCCGCCGTCGGCTTCGTCTTGCCGCTGCGGCAGTGCGATCAGGTTGCCGTCGTCATCACCACCGCTCAGCGCGGCCATCGCCAGCGCGAAGCTGCCATCCGCATCCCCACGCGGCGCGCGGCGACCATCGGCAAGCGCGGACATAGTTTGACTGACAGGCGAAAGCGCGACCATTGATCCCCCGGATACTCCACGCCCGCAGGCGCTCGGGCGTGGATCAGCAAGGATCGTGCCGGATTTTGCGCGACGGCGGTGCAGCTTCCAGGGCGCGGATCTCCTTGAGCGCGGCCTCGGCGGCGGCACGCTCCATCAGCTTCTCGATCGCGCTCTGGTCGCGCTTGGCTTCGCGTGTCGCCTCGGCCGCGCGGGCCGCCACCGCCTGCGCCGCGCGCACGCGGCCCTCGGCGGCTTCGGCGCTATGGTGCAGCCGCTCGCGGAAGTGCGCGGCCGCGACGAGCGACACACCGGCGGTCGGCGTCGGACTTGGCGTAGGCGCGACGTCGCCGGCAAGCTGCGCGATGCGCGCGCGCAGATTCGCCTCGCTGGCGACGCGGGCGTGCGCCTGCGCCTCATCGGCGCGCACCAGGCCGAGTTGCAACGTGCGGACGCGCAGCAGGCGTTCGAGTTTCTTCTTATCGGCCATTCAACGCAGCCTAACCGTCACCGAAAACGCCCGTCAGTTCCGCCACAGCATCGGCAAGCGGCACCATCTCATCCGGGTCCTGCTTCACATATTCCATGATCGCGGGATGACACGCGAGCGCCGCGTCGATCGCCGGATCCGCTCCGGCACGATACGCCCCCATCAGCACGAGGTCGCGGTTCTCCTCATAAGTGGCGAGGTGTCGCCGGAGCGTCCGCGCCGCCTGCTGGTGCGGCTTTGGCGTGATGTCGGTCATCACCCGGCTCACCGAGGGACCAATGTCGATCGCGGGATACACGCCACGCTCGGCGAGCGCGCGCGATAGCACGATATGTCCGTCGAGGATCGAGCGCGCCGAATCCACCACCGGGTCGTTGCCGTCGTCACCATCCGCCAGCACCGTGTAGATCGCGGTGATCGAGCCGCCGCTGTGCACGTCGGTGCCGGCACGCTCGATCAGGTTGGGCAGCATCGCAATCGCCGAGGGTGGATAGCCGCGCGCCGATGCCGGTTCGCCCAGCGCCAGGCCGATCTCACGCCCGGCGTGCGCCACGCGGGTAAGGCTGTCCATGATGAGCAGCACCTGCTTGCCCTCGGCGCGGAACGCCTCAGCGATCGCGGTTGCGCGCAAAGCCCCACGGATGCGCAATACCGGCGAGTGATTGGCCGGCACCGCGACCACGACGGCGCGTTTACGCGCGTCCCCCGCTACCTTGGTTTCGAGGAAGTCGGCCACTTCCCGGCTGCGCTCGCCGATCAGTCCGATCACGATCACGTCGGCCTTGGCGGCGCGCACGATCATGCCGAGCAGCACCGATTTGCCGACGCCCGATCCCGCCATGATGCCGATCCGCTGCCCCTGCCCGACCGTCAGCAATCCGTTGATCGCCCGCACGCCGACGTCGAGCGGCTGCAGCACGCGGCCACGATCGAGCGGGCTTTGCAGCTTGCCCGCCAGTGGCCAGCGCGCTGCGCCCCGGATCGGGCCAAGCCCGTCGATCGGCTTGCCCGCACCGTCGAGCACCCGCCCGAGCAGCGCCGCGCCGACCTCCGCCTCGCCCGGTTCGCCGATCGGTCGCACCGGCATCTGCGGCAACAAAGGCGCGGGGCCACCAAGATTCATCAGCAAGGTACGACCGTTCCGGAAGCCGATCACCTCGGCCTCGACGCCCACGCCTTTCGCGCCGATCTGACACACCGTCCCGACCGGCAATGACAGTCCGACCGCCTCCATCAGCAGCCCGTCATACGACGCCAGCCGCCCCGACACTTTCGGCGCGGGATCGAGGGCAAGACCGAGCGATTCGAGGTAATCGCCGGTAAATCGGTTGAGCATCAGGCCTCATCCCCCGGCACGGCGACCCGCTCGATCGCGTGCGCAAGCTGTTCGAGCCACAGTTCCGGCCCGTCCTCGACGATGGTCGAGGCGGCCTCGAGCACGAAGCTGCCGCGCGCGACGCCAGCATCGCCGACCGCGAACACACTGGCCGGCAGCTTGCCCTCCAGCAGCGCGACGTCGCCGGGGTTGACGCGCAGCATAGCCGATTCGGTTTGGTCGCTCAGCAGGTCGGTGGCGGCGGTGATCCGCTTGGCGAGCCGCTCCGGCGCGACGCCAATCTCGCCGACCAGTTGCGTGACGAGATACAGCACCGTCTGCCGCAGCCGGCGCGCCACTGCCTCGCGGTCAAGCCGGCTACCCGCCTGCAACGCCGCGCCGAGCTGCGCCAGCAGCGTCTGGTCGCGATCGGCTACCGCGCGCGCCTCGGCGAGCGCATCGGCATATCCGGCGTCATAACCGGCACTCCGCGCGACTTCGACCGGATCGACGAAGAGGCTCGGGCCGATGGGCTCGGCCTCCGGCTCGAACGGGTCCCAGCCCTCGGTCGGATCGGCGGCGGGGTCGGCTGGTGAGAAATGACGTGGACCGTCCGGCGTGGAGGCGGCGTGTGCGACCGCCTCGTCACGCCCGGTAAAGGCGGCGGTATATGCCGCCGCGATGCCGCGCGCTTCCGCCGCCGCAAAGCCCGGCATGACATCGAACGCGCGTTGCAACGCTTCGCCAAGGGCATCGTGACGCGCGGTAGCAAGGCCGGAGATGAAGTTAGACATAATCGTCCTCGCCTCCGCCCATCTGGATCGTGCCGTCCTTGGCGAGATTGCGCGCGATCTGGATGATGACCTTCTGCGCTTCCAGGACTTCGGAGAGCTTCATCGGCCCGCGCGATTCCATCTCGTCGCGAATACCGTCGGCGGCGCGCGCCGACATGCAGCCCAGGAAACGGTTCCGCGCCGCCTCGTCCACGCCCTTCAGCGCGCGGGTCAGCACATCGCCGTCGATGTTGCGGATCAGCGTGCCGAGGTTCTTGTCGTCGAGGTCGAGCAGGTTGTCGAACACGAACATCGCCTCCTCGATCGCCTTGGCGACCTCTCGGTCGATCTTGAACAATTTGGGCATCACGCGCTGCTCGGTGGTTTTGCGCGCGGACGACATGATCTTCGCCGCCTCCTTGGTGCCACCGAGCGTGACGCCGGCGCCGCCCTGGGTCTTGCCGGAACGCTTGGCGAGCACGGTGCGCAGGGTATCGACCGCCTCCGGCGTGATCGGCCCGAGCCGCGCGATCCGGTGCAGGATGTCGGGCTGCACCGCATCGGGCAGCAACTCAAGCACCTGCGCTGCGACGGCGGGATCGAGGTTGGCGATCAGCACGGCGGCGATCTGGGGATGCTCCTTCTCGATCGTCGCGGCGATCTCGGGCGCGTCGAGCCAGTCGAGCAGGTCGATCTGGCAGGCATCCTGCGCCGGCACGATCCGCGCCAGCACGCTGTCAGCCTTTTCACGGCCGAGTGCCTTGGTCATCACCGATTCGATCTTGGGGCGCGGATCGAAGCCGATCGTGGTACGCTCGCGCGCCTTGTCGATGAAATCGTCGAGCACGCTCTCCACCTCGGCCTCGCTCACGTCCGCCACCGCGAACATCGCCTTGCCGAGCTGGCGGACTTCCTCGGGCTCGAGCTTCTGCAGGATGGCGGCGGCTTCTTCCTCGCCGACCAGCATCATCAGCACGGCGGCACGCTCGACACCGGTATAGGTGCGCATAGGGGTCATCGCATTCATGATTTCGCATCCGCCCTGATCATGTCGCGCACCGCCAGGGCCGCGCGCGCCGGGTTGTCGCGGGTGAAGCCGCGCACCATGTCGATCCGGTCGTCGTAATTGACCGCACTCTCCAACTCGCCGATCGACACCGGCGCGGCCGGCATGACGACCTCGCCTTCCTCATCGACCCCGCCGTCGGTTGGCGTGCCATCGGCGCGCACCGCCAGCCTCGCATCCGGATCGATCGCAGCTTCAGGCTTCTTGAGCAGCGCCTTGGCGAGCGGGCGCACGCCGAGGAACAGCACCAGCAGCGCGATGACGATGGCGGTAACGTTGCGGGCGATCACCGGCAGCCAGCCCGCATCGTACCACGGCTGCTTGGCGTCGAGTTCGGCCGAGCCGGCAAACTTGCGGCTGATGACGACGACCTGATCGTTGCGGCTCTGGTCAAAGCCGACCGCCGTCCGCACCAGTTGCGTGATCTGCTGGATCTCCATTGCCGAGCGCGGCTTGGCGCCATCGGGATCGCGCAGCAGCACCGCCACCGACAGCCGCTTGATGCCGCCGGGCGCACCGCGCGTCACCGACACTTCCTTGCCAAGATCATAGGCGCGGGCGAACTGGTCGCTCTGCTTCATCGCATCGGTGATCGGGCCGCCGGGCGTCGTCGTCGCGCCGGGCGTGGCCGCGCCGGGTGCGGCCCCCGCCGCCGGGGTCGGCTGCGGCTGCGGCACGCTCAGTTGCGATGCAGGCGGCGGCGTGTTCGACAGCGCACCGGGAATACCGCCGGGCGCGGCCGTATCCTTCTGGTTGCCGGTCCACTGGCCCTGTTCGGCGCGGAGCGTGCCGGTCTTGTCGTAGCTTTCACGCGTCGCCTGCGTCTCGTCGAGATCGACATCGGCCTGAATCTCGGTGGTGAAATTGCCCGCGCCGACCAAAGGCGTGAGCAACTGCATCACCTGCGCGCGGTACTTCTCCTCGACGGTACGCTGGAACCGCACGCGCTCGTCAGTAGCGGCACCAGCGGCGCTCTGATCGCCCTTGGTAAGCAGCCCGCCCATCTGATCGACGATCGTCACCGCATCCGGCTTCATCCCCGGCACCGACGAAGCGACGAGGTTGACGATCGACGACACCTGCGCATCGCCGAGCGAGCGGCCCGGCTGTAGCTTGACGATGACCGAAGCCGAAGGCGCGGCATTGTCGCGCACGAAGACGGAGGCTTCCGGCATGGCGAGATGCACGCGCGCCTCGGCTACCGCGTCGATCTCCTGGATGGAGCGCGCCAGCTCGGTCTCGCGCGCCTGCCGCAGCCGCTCGCCTTCTACCGCGCGCGACACGCCCATCGGCAACTGGTCAAGGATCGCGTACCCGCCCGGCGCCGCCTTGGGCAGGCCTTGTCCGGCGAGCAGGATACGCGCGCGCGAATAATCATCCTCGTTGACGGTCAGCGCGCCGGTGCCGCCGTCGATATGCGACTTGATGTTGGCGGCATCGAGCGCTGCCGTCACCGATGCCTTGTCGGCATCGGGCAGTGCCTGAAACAGCGTCTTCTGCGTCGGCGTGGCGAGCATCAGCCACGCGAGCGCGGCGGCGACGACGAGGCCGACCAGCATCGCCATCGGCAGGCTGCGCCGAACCGCAGGCTGCGCGAGGAGACCCTGCATCTGCCGCAGCGGGTTGGCGAAGCGTTCCGGCACGAGCGCGGCGACGGGGTTCGCAATCGTCTGATTGGGGGGGGTAAGAGCGTTGCTCATCGTTTATACCGGCATGCTCATGATGTCCTTGTAAGCGGACAGGATCTTGTTGCGGACCTGCAGCGTCGCCTCGAAGCCGACCGACGCCTGCTGGCGGGCGAGCATCACCTTGGCGATGTCGACCGTCTCGCCGCGTTCGTAGGATTCACTGATCTTGGCGGCGTCGTTCTGGCCTTGGTTGACCGCCTTCAGCGCGTCTTCCATCGTCGAGCTGAAACTCGCCGACTTGGCCTCCGTCGCCGGCGCCGCCGCGTCGGTGGCACTCGCGCGGGACAGCGCCTGATTGCGTTCGAGGATCTGCGATCGGAGCGCCATCACCCGATCGACACCCATCGCGCCGGAAATCGCGGTCATGCGCTCATCACCCGGGCATGTGCACCGGTGATGTCCTCACCCTGCTCGCGCGCCTTGGCGAGGCGGTAGCGCAATGTGCGTTCGGAAATGCCGAGCCGCCGCGCCGTCTCGATCCGGCTGCCGCCGCACGCCGCCAGCGTGTCACGGATCGCCTGGAACTCATGCATCTGCACAATGTTGCCGAGCGTCGCCGGCTGTGCTGGCGCTTCGCCCTGCGCGACCGGAAAGGCGATGACCGGCACGGGCGTCGGATTCGTGGGCGCGCTCGGCCGATCGAACAGGATGTGCTGTGCCGCGATCGTGTCGCCGCCGGCGAACAACAGCGCGCGCTGGATCACGTTCTCCAGCTCACGTACGTTGCCGGGCCAAGCGTGATCCATCAGCAACGCGATCGCGGAAGGGTCAAGCCACGGCACCGTCTTGCGGTTGCCGGCATGGCGCAGCACCAAGGTTGCGGCGAGCGCAGGGATATCCTGCGGGCGATCGGCCAGCGGCTTGGTGGTGAGCGGGAACACCGACAGGCGGTAATAGAGATCGGCGCGGAACCGGCCCGCCGCCACCTCGTCCTGCAAGTCGCGGTTCGCGCAGGCGATCACGCGTACGTCGACCGGGATCGGCACCGATGCGCCGATCGGCACCACCTCGCGTTCCTGAAGCGCCCGCAGCAACTTGGCTTGAAGCTGGATCGGCATCTCGGCGATCTCGTCGAGCAGCAGCGTGCCGCCATGCGCCGCGCGGAAGAACCCCTCGCCGCCCGACGATGCACCGGTGAACGCGCCCTTCTGGTGGCCGAACAGCATCGCCTCCAGCATCGCCTCGGGCAGCGCCGCACAGTTGATCGCCACGAACGGCTTGTCGCGCCGTTCCGAGGCGAGGTGGATGGTACGTGCCAGCACCTCCTTGCCGGTGCCGGTCGGGCCGTTGATGAGCACGGTGATGTCCGCCTGCGCGACCCGCTCGGCCAGCGCATACAGCGCGAGGCTCTCGGGATCGGCGGCGGTCGGCGCTTCGGCTTCCGCCACCAGCGCCCGTACGAAGGCGTTGCCGACCGCCGCATCGCTGCTGTCATACCCGACGCGCGCCGGCGCACCATCGCGCGACGGGGTCACGTACCGGCCGTCCTCGCCCAGGATCACGGTGCGCGCCGGCGCAGCGACCGGTTCGCCGTCCGCGACGAGATAGATTTCGCCCGGCTGCGGCTTGCCGCCGGCAGCGGCAACATTGAACCCTTGCGCGCGCAGCGACGAAACGAGCGTGAATTTCTGCCGGAGCACGGCGGCCGACGGAACGATGGAGCGCATGAACTTCCCCTTTGACGGGACATGAAATGCGTCAATTCTGGTAAACGACCGGTTAAGCACTTTGCCGCCCGGCAAGATATTTCCGCGCTTCCGCGTTATTTCCGGGCGCGCCCGCGTAGAACGGTTGCCGCCAGTTCGGAGGTTTGCCCGGCAAAAAACGGCAACCGGCAAGGCATCGCCGCCGACCGGCATTTTTTCGCCTAAAGCTCGGCAAGGTCCTGCCGTTTCTCCTCTTGTCAGCTTGGCTCTCCGCATCGGGTGGGGGCGGTGAAGCGGCAATGGAGTTTTAGCAAATGACCGTCATCGGAACCAATGTCGCGGCGCTGCGCGCTGCCAGCGCCTCGAACTCGGCCTCGTCGATGTTGCAGACCGCGCAGCAGCGCCTCTCGACCGGCAAACGCATCAACTCGGCGCGCGACGACGCCGCCGGCCTCGCCATCGCGACGTCGATGCAGTCGCAGATCACCGGCATGAACCAGGGCATCCGCAACGCCAACGACGGCATCTCGATGGCGCAGACCGCCGAAGGTTCGCTCGATGAGGTGACGAACATGCTCCAGCGCATGCGCGAGCTGAAGGTCCAGTCGGCCAACGGCACCTATTCGACCAGCGACGTCGCCAACATGAAGACCGAGCAGGACGCGCTCGCCTCGCAGATCACCAGCGTCGTCAACAACACGCAGTTCAACGGCAAGAACCTGTTCGACGGCACGGCCGGCAGCGCCGGCGCGGTGACGATCCAGGCCGGCGCCAATGCGTCCGACACGGTCACGCTGAACCTCGCCAACCTCAAGACCGACACTGACCTCGCCAAGGTCGTGGCAAGCGGCGCGTCGGTGGCGGGGGCAAGCCTCACCGACTACGACTCGGCGATCGCCAAGATCGGCACGACGCGCGCGGGCCTCGGCGCGACCGAGAACCGGCTGACCTCGGCGGTGAACAACCTCACCACCAACTCGACCAACCTGGCAGACGCGCAGAGCCGCATCCAGGACGCCGACTTCTCGACCGAATCGACCAACCTCGCCAAGGCGCAGATCCTCAGCCAGGCGTCGACCGCGATGCTCGCGCAGGCGAACCAGTCGACGTCGAGCGTAATGTCGCTGCTGCGGTAAAAGCGGCATCAGACTTGCCGGCCGTGTTCGGCACGCATCCCCCGGGCGTACCGGGGCCGGCAAGCGATCCTCCACGCGCCAGCGTATCCGGCGCGGGATCGCGCGAGACCCCGGCGGCTTTGCCGTCGGGGTCTTCATCGGTGGAACAGCACCTGCAGTTTTCGCTTAAGGCGATTTCGAACCGGTCGTTTCTGGTCTCGACGGCTCAGCCCTCCGCCAGGGGGCGGCGGGGTCACGTCGGGTAATGGAGACACGAACCATGACTGTTATCGGCAGCAATATTTCCGCGCTGCGCTCGTCGAGCGCCTCGAATAAAGCCTCGATGATGTTGCAGACCGCGCAGGAGCGGCTGTCGACCGGCAAGCGCATCAACTCCGCCAAGGACGATGCCGCCGGCCTTGCCATCGCCACGTCCATGCAGTCGCAGGTGACTGGCATGAACCAGGGCATTCGCAACGCGAACGACGGCATTTCGATGGCGCAGACGGCGGAAGGCTCGCTCGACGAAGTCACCAATATGCTTCAGCGCATGCGTGAGTTGACGGTACAGTCCGCCAACGGCACCTATTCGACCAGCGACCTGTCGAACATCAAGCTCGAGCAGGACGCACTCGCCAGCCAGATCAGCACCGTACTGACCAACAGCCAGTTCAACGGCAAAAACCTGTTCGACGGTTCTGCCGGAAGCGCTGGCGTGGTCAGCATCCAGGCCGGCGCCAACGCTTCGGACAGCGTCACCATGACGCTGCCGAAACTGACCACAGACACCAATCTCGCGAAGGTCGTCAGCGGTGGCGCCTCGGTGGCGAGCGCGACGCTGGCCAATTACGACACCGCCATCGCCACCGTCGCAACCGCGCGCGCCAGCCTCGGCGCGACGGAGAACCGGCTGACCTCGGCGGTGAACAACCTCACCACCAACTCGACCAACCTGTCCGACGCGCAGAGCCGCATCCAGGATGCCGACTTCTCGACCGAGTCGACCAACCTCGCCAAGGCGCAGATCCTCACCCAGGCCTCGACCGCGATGCTCGCGCAGGCGAACCAGTCGACCCAGAGCGTGATGAAGCTGCTCCAGTAAGCACCAAGCGAAGGCTTCGGCACCGCCCCCTTCGGGTGTTGGAGCCGCACGCGCGCTTTCGAGATTACGAGAGCGATGCACAACCCCGGTGGCCGCGAGGCTGCCGGGGTTTGTGTGTTTGGGTGTGTAAGCCCCGTGTCTCCTGCTCGGCCCTTCCCCGATGCAGCACCGGGCCGGTCCGCACGGCGAGATCAATTACCTCGGCGCAACGCTTAACGCTGGGCTTTGGCCATGCGGAGTCGAAACTCTGCGTTGGCGCGTCGTGCACGCCGGCGACGCTGCGATCACGAACTCGACATAAGATTGTTGCTGATGCCGGCTATCGTCGCCGGCTGGACGTCGCGTGACGCAGCGCCGGGCTTCGTGGTCGCTCCAGCCAAGCGCCGCGACAGTATCACCGACGGCGCATAGCCGTGTTCCCGGCCCGGCGCGAAACGCTGATCCGGCTCCGCAGGGCCGCAGCCCGCTCAAACCCGCCGCGCGAGCGCCTTCTTCAGCCGATCGTGCGCGGACTTCTTGATCTGGCAGACTCGCGCCGCGCCGACGCCGAGCACTTGCCCGATTTCCTCGAGGTTCAGTTCCTCGACATAGTAAAGCTGCACCACCTGCGCCTCACGCTCCGGCAACGCGGCGATCGCGCCGACCAGCGCGGTGCGCAGATCCGCGTCGGCAAGCTGCTCGAACGCATCGGGCTCTTCGCTCGCGAACCACGGGCCCTCGTCCGAATAGACGTCGTCGATCGGCTCGAACCGCACCGCCTCGGCGGCGGCATAATCGATCCGCATCTTGTCGGGCGTGACGCCCAGCCGCTCCGCGATTTGGGCTTCGCTTGGCGCCTTGCCGAGCTCAGTCGTCATCGCCGCGAGTGTCTGCTGGTACAACCGCCGCCGCTGCATCGCACCGCGCGTGAGGGTGGCCTGACGGCGCAACGCATCGATCATCGAGCCGCGCACGCGCGTGACGAGATATTGCTCGAACGGCACCGCCCCACGTTCCTCGAAAGCGCCTGCCGCCTCGACCAGCGCGACCAGACCGATCTGGACGAGATCCTCGACCTCGACCACGCTGCTCATGCTGCCGTGGATGTGCCAGGCGATGCGTCGCACCAGCGGCATATGTTTGCGCGCCAGCGCGGACACGTCGCGCGCGGCGCCCGGCGCATAGGTGAGCGGCGTCGCATCCGCGAACGCCTGTCGCATCGGCAGCGCGCTCATGCCGGCAGCGCCCCGGGTGCGCCGATCACGGCGACGACTTCGACCGCCTTCTCCTCGGGCACCTCGAAGAAGCTCATCACCGGCGTGTCGGGCAGGCAGGTGCGCACCAGCTTGCGGATCGCGACGCGGATCGACGGCTGCACGACCAGCGCGAACGGCTTGGCCTCGGCGATCAGCGGTTGCGCGGCGCGTTGCAGCGCATCGACGATGCGGCGGCCGAGATCGGGTTCGATCGTGTGGCGGCGCGCGGTATCGGCGCGCATCGCCTGGCCGAGCAAGCCTTCCAGTTGCCCCTCCAGCGTCATCACCCGCAGCGGCTCGCGCACGCCGCACAGTTTCGAGATGATGAGCCCGCCGAGTTCGGGGCGGATCAGTTCGATGATCTCGTCCGCGTCGAGCGACTTCTGCGCGGCGACGGCGATCGCCGCGGCGATCCGGCGGAATTCCTTCAAAGGTATGTTCTCCGCAAGCAGGCCGCGCAGGACCTCGGTGAGCGTGGTGAGCGGCAGCGGGCTGGGCGACAGCGCCGCGACGAGATTGGCGGCGCGTTCCTTCAGGCCATCGAGCAGCGACTGCACCTCATCGGGGCCGAGCAGTTCGGAGGCATGGCTGGCGAGCTGGTGGTTGAGGTGCGTGGCGACTACCGTGCCGGGATCGACCACCAGATACCCCGCGCCGGTGGCGGCATCGGTATCGCCGGTCGCGATCCACACCGCATCCAGCCCGAAGGTCGGGTCCTTGGCCTTCTTGCCGCGCAACTCGCCGACCGCCTGCCCGGTATCGAGCGCCAACATCTCGTCAGGCGACACAGAGTCCTCGCCGACGACGACACCGCCGACGACGATGCGGTAGGTGTACGGCGCAAGGTTGATGTCATCGCGCACCCGCACCTGCGGCACCACGAAACCGAGATCCTTAGACAATTGCCGCCGCACGCCGGTGATCCGCGCCATCAAGGGCGAACCGCGCCGTTCGTCGGCAAGCGGCACGAGGCCATAGCCGATATCGAGATTGACCTGCATCGCGTCGGTCACCTCGTCCCAGCCGATCTCTCCAT
>NZ_JALNUT010000007.1:0-168257 GCF_026540945.1 Sphingomonas sp. GC_Shp_3 | reverse complement strand
AGAGCCGACATGGCTCAACATAGAGGATGGGGCGCTCGAACGGCATGAGCGGTCGTAGCCGTGATCCCAAGGTTCAGTCTCGGCCTCAGGCCAGCGCCCATCGTCAGCAGGCTGGAGCGCCGTGCTCCGACTTCTGTCACAGAAGTCAGGTTTTCGTGTCAAAGGATAGTCCGCTGGATGCCCCGTGAGGATTCGAACCTCAATTAACGGAGTCAGAGTCCGTAGTCTTACCTTTAGACGACGGGGCAACGCGGGCGCTTCCCCTAAGTGGCGACGCTCCCGCTGTCAACCGATTGCGTGTCGCGGCTTGCCGCATCGTCGCACCTGCACTAGCTTGGGTCCAAGCACCGAGCGTGGGCCATTCCGGCCGGCGTGACGGCAGAACCTAAGAGAGTGAGTTGACGGCATGGGGGATCAGTCGCCCAGAATGCCGCATCGGCGGGATGTGTCTCCCGTCCGTCCGGCCCCGAAGGAGGCGCGTGGCAGATGGCCCGAGGCGCGCCATTACGCCGCGCTCGATCTCGGCACTAACAATTGCCGGCTGTTGATCGTGCGGCCGCAGGGTAGCGGCTTCGCGGTGGTGGATGCGTTTTCGCGTATCGTCCGGCTGGGGGAGGGTCTCGCCTCGTCGGGTCGGTTGAGCGATGCCGCGATCGACCGTACCGTCGCCGCGCTGAAGATCTGCGCCGACAAGCTGCGGCGCCGCAACGTCGCGCTGTCCCGCGCGGTGGCGACCGAGGCGTGCCGGCGCGCGGCGAACGGCGCGGACTTCATCGCGCGCGCCTATGACGAGACCGGCATCCACCTCGACATCATCACCGCCGAGGAGGAGGCGCGGCTGGCCGTGCTCGGCTGCCACGCGCTGATCGAACCGGGCGAGGGGCCGGCGCTGATCTTCGACATTGGTGGTGGATCGACCGAACTGGTGCTGATCGACACGCGCGGGCCAAACCCGGTCGTACTGGATTGGCACAGCGCACCGTGGGGCGTGGTGTCGCTCACCGAGAGCCTCGGCCACGGCGAGGGCGAGGACGGTCGCGCCGCCGCCTATGCGCGCATGCGCGCGGCGGTGACCGAGAGCTTTGCCGGCTTCGCCAGCCGGCTGCCGCGCAGCGTCGAGCGGCCGCGCCTGCTCGGCACCAGCGGCACGGTGACGACGCTGGCGAGCGTGCACTTGCAACTCTCGCATTACGACCGCGCCGCGATCGACGGGTTGATCGTACCCGCCGCCTCGATGCGCAAGATCAGCAGCGACCTGTCGCGGATGAGCCTTGCCGAGCGCGCGACGCTGCCGTGTATCGGCACCGAGCGTGCCGATCTGGTGGTGGCGGGCTGCGCGATTCTTGAAACCATTCTCGACCTTTGGCCGGCGGAACGGCTCGGCGTTGCCGACCGCGGCATTCGCGAAGGGATTCTACGGCGCCTTATGAACGGACCGGTATTTTGAGTAGAGATGGCGGCGGCCTGCGCACTCGCGTCAAGACAGCGCGCAAACGCACCGCGCAATCGACCCGTTGGCTGGAACGCCAGCTCAACGATCCGTACGTCAAGCGCGCCAAGGCGGAGGGCTATCGCAGCCGCGCCGCGTTCAAGCTGATCGAACTCGACGAGCGCTTCGGCTTTCTGAAAGGTACGCGTCGCGTGGTCGATCTCGGCGTCGCGCCGGGCGGCTGGGCGCAGGTGGTACGGCGGCAGGTGCCGAAGGCGGCGGTGGTCGGTATCGATCTGCTGCCAGTCGATCCACTCGACGGCGTGGTGCTGCTCCAGATGGACTTCATGGACGATGCCGCGCCCGATAAACTCGTCGCGGAACTTGGCGGCGCGCCCGACCTGGTGCTGTCAGACATGGCGGCCAATACCGTCGGTCACCCGCAGACCGACGCGCTGCGCACGATGGCGCTGGTCGAGGCGGCGGTCGCCTTCGCGGTCGACGTGCTGGAACCCGGCGGCGGCTTCGTCGGCAAGGTGTTCGCCGGCGGCGCTGATTCCGCGCTGGTGGCGGAGTTGAAGCGCAACTTCACCAGCGTGAAGCATGCCAAGCCGCCGGCCAGCCGCAAGGCGTCTTCGGAATGGTATGTGGTGGCGCAGGGGTTCAAGGGGCGGGCGCAGGTCGAGGGATGAGGGTGCCGGGGGAGATCGCTTACTGTTGCGGCCACTTTCGCCGACTGCAGTCGCTGTGTTCTACTGTTAAGTTCTCAATCCAGGGAGAGCAGCGATGGCGGTCATAGATTGGGTGTGGGGGCACAAGACCAGAAGTGCTCTTGTTGCAGTCGCGTGCGCTAATGCCGTGTTTGTCTGGTGCCCTCTGGCTGATGCTCCTACATTCTCGTGGCTGAAGCTGGTTACGCCCATTGTAATACTAGCGGTCGCGTTTCGAAGCTGGATAGAATGTCGCGACGGCAGCTAAACACACCTGTCTGAACGTGTCTCCGGCGTCCTCGCTCATCCCGCCAGTTCCAATGCATTGATCGCGGCGTGCACCACGCCTTCCGCCTGTTTGCGCGGCAGCCCCGGCGGCACCGGCTCACCGAAGCGGATCGTCACCACGCCGGGGCGCTTCCAGCCCGTCCGCGGCCACACCCGTCCGCTGTCGAGTGCGATCGGCACCACCGGCAGCTTGAGCATCTGGTACAGGCCGGCGAAACCCGCCTTCAGTGGCGGCTGTTCGCCGGGGCGCACGCGCGTGCCTTCGGGGAAGATCAGGATCGACCGCCCCGCCTCGAGCGCAACCCTCGCCTCACGCAGCATCCGCCGCAGAGCGCTCGCCGACGCCTCGCGATCGACCACGATCACACCGTAGCGCCGCGCGGCCCATCCCCAAACCGGGATCGCCGCCAGCTCCTGCTTCATCACGATCGCGGGTCGTTTCAGCAGGCGGCTGAGTTCGATCGTTTCGTACATCGATTGATGTTTGACGGCATAGAGCACCGGCTCGAACAGGTGCGGATCGCCCTCGACCCGCGTCACGATGCCGAGCAGCACCCGCGTCGCCCAGCCGTGGAACCCGAACCAGCCGCGTGCATAGCGGAGCATCGCACGCTGCCCGAACAGCGCGGCAACCGGCGACAGCAGCACGAACGGCACCGATCCGCCGTAGAAGATCAGCATGAAGGCGAGGTTGCGCGCCACGATCATGCGTCGGCCCCCACCAGCAGGGCGATGCGGCGCACGATCAGTTTGTTATACTCCCCAAGCAACGTCACGAAGCGCGGCTTGCTCGCCACGCCATCGCCCAGCACGGTGATGTCGGCGCCGGTCGCGGCGACCAGCTCCATGCGCGCGCGCGGCAGGTGCCAGTTCGAGGTGACCAGCCGCACGGTGTGATAGCCATGCTCACGCAGCCAGCCGGCGGTTTCCTCCGCGTTCGAGCGCGTATCGACCGCCTCGTGGCCAAGATCGACGCAGCACGCCATCAGCGCGGACGACACGTGGTACTCCGCCGCCAGCTCCCCCGGGGTCACCTCCGGCGCGACGCCGGACACCAGCATGCGTTTGGCGGCATGGCGCTGGAGCAGTGCGAGCCCGCGGTCGATCCGCCCCGCGCCGCCGGTCGGCACGACGATCGCGTCGGTGTGCCGGTCGTCGAGCGGCTTTGGCATCATGGTCAGGAACACGCCGAACCCGCCGACCCACAGCACCACGAGTAAGCCGACGAGCTTGCGGATCACAGGATTTTCCTCAACGCGCCCATCACCGCATATCGCGCGGCGACGGTGGCGAGCAGCGCAAACGCGAACGGTAACATGGCCAGCAGCGCCCAGTCGCGCTGGCCGAGCGTCAGACCGTCGAGCAGGTCGGAGCCGAGCGTCGCCAGCCGCGCGCCCATCGCCGCCGCCACGAGTCCCGCCAGCACCGTGCCCGCCGCCCCGCCGATCAGCGTGTCGAGCGCGATGCGGCGCTGAAACAACCGCGCGAGCTGCACGTCGGTCGAGCCGAGCATGTGCAGCACCTCGATCGTCTCGCGGTGCGTCTCCAGGCTCGCGCGGGTGGCGAGGATCACCACCGCCGCCGTCGCCGCCGCGATCAGCGCGACGAGGCCGGCGGTCAGCCATGTCACCAGCCGCATGAAGCTGCTGACCGGCGACATCCAGCTCTCGTGCCGGTCGACCCGCGCGGACGGGGCGGCACGCATTACCGCAGCCTGCACCGCCGCCACCGCCGCGCTGGTCCCGGAGGCAAGATCGACGTCGATCATCGCCGGGATCGGCAGTTCGGGATCGGCGCCGTCCGCGCCCAGCCACGGCCGCAGCAACCGCGCGAGCCGGTCGCGATCCACTTCCACCGCGTCGCGCACGAAAGGCATGCCGCGCAACGCGGCAATGGTGGCGGCGGTCTGCGCGGTGCGTAGCGGGGCGGACGGCTCGACGATCTGCACGGTCAGCCGCCCGACCAACTGGCGGTCGAGCAGCGTCGTCGCGGTCAAGGTGGCGAGGCCGAGCGCAGCGGCGAGTGCGGTCAGGAACAGCATGATCGCCATGATCCACATCATCGCGCGTGTGCCGCGCCGCTCGTCGAGCAGGCGGCGATCGGCGGCGGCGGTGACGAAACCGATCTTCATGCGCCTTCCCCGGTAGGCGGGAAGCGCAGTGAGCCGGTCGGATCTAGCAGCCGCCCCTTGTCGAGCCGCATCATCCGCGCATCGGGAATGCGCCCAAGCAGGTGGAAGTCGTGCGTCGCCACCACCACGGTCGTGCCGAGCCGGTTGAGGGAATCGAACAGGTGCAGCAACCGCTCGGCCATGTCGGGATCGACGTTGCCGGTCGGCTCGTCCGCGACGAGGATCTCCGGCCGGCCGATCACCGCGCGCGCGATCGCGACGCGCTGCTGCTCTCCGCCCGACAGCGTCGGCGGTTTCGCTTCGATGCGCTGATCCAGCCCGACCCAGGCCAGCATCTCGCGCACCGGCGCGTCGATGTCGCTCTCCGCCACGCCCGACACGCGTAAGGGGAGCGCGATATTATCATACGCCGACAGGTGCGGCACCAGTCGGAAATCCTGGAACACCACGCCGATCCGCCGCCGGAAGCCGGGGATGCGCGCGCGCGGCAACGTCACCGCATCCTCGCCGAACATGCGAATGCCGCCGCGCGTCGGGCGTTGTGCGAGATACAGCAGCTTCAGCAGCGAGGTCTTGCCCGCGCCGCTCGCGCCGGTGAGGAAGTAGAACGCACCGCTCGACAGCGTGAAGCTCACGTCGGACAGCGTCTCGGCGCCCCCGCCGTAACGCAGGCCTACATTCTCGAACTGGACGATATTCGCCATGCTTTCGGCGCTTGCCGCTCGCTTAATTGCCGTACCCCGACGAAACCCATCGCACGATCGCACGCGATCCTTCAAGCGGTGCTGCTCGAAAGACTTGCCACCGCGCCGAACCGATGCTTAGATTCCGGGGCGAGGCTGTGGGTGGCCGGCTGCCTTTAGACTGCGTAACCAACATGATCCTCGAATGTCCCGAATGTCGTAACCGCTATCTCGTTCCCGATGCCGCGATCGGTGTCGACGGGCGCACGGTCCGTTGCGCCAATTGCCGCCATAGCTGGTTCCAGACCGGCGTCGAACCGGAAGAGGACGTGCAGGAGCCGGTCGCGGCGCCCGCGCCGGCGGAGTCCGCGCTTCAGCAGATGGCGACGGCCGAGCCTGCACAGCCGCGGGTTTATGAGGACGCCAGCTACACGGCGCCCGATTACGACGCCTTCGCGCACCGGCCACCGTTCAAACCACGTCGCAACCCGGCGAAGCGTTGGACCATGGCGGCGATCGCGGCCGGGCTGGTGATGCTGATCGCGGCTGCCGGCGTATTGTATTCTGGCGCGCCCGGGCTTGCCGCGAAGATCGGCCTGCCGATCGGGCCGGGCGAGACGCCGCTCAAGATCGTCAGCAAACCGATCGACCATCACGATCTCGACAATGGCAGCGAGATCTTCGCGATCAGCGGCAACGTCCTCAACCCGACCGATTCGCGCCAGCAGGTGCCGGACATCCGCGCCGAGCTGCGCGATGAGCAGGGCCGGCTGGTCTATAGCTGGACGATCCGCCCCGACGCGATGATGCTCGCCCCGCACGGTCAGGTCGGCTTTAACAGCGCGAAGCTCGACGTGCCGGTCAACGCCAAGAAGCTGGTGCTGAGCTTCTCGGGCGATGAGCGGGACTGACGAAAGCGCATAATCTGCGAAACCCGCAGATTGTAGATTGCCAGCCGGAAAACGCCCTGCTAGTGGCGCTCGCCTGCCAGCCACCGGGGCCTCCCCGGTGTATCACGTGCGGTCGTGGCGGAACTGGTAGACGCGCAACGTTGAGGTCGTTGTGGCCGAAAGGCCGTGGAAGTTCGAGTCTTCTCGACCGCACCACTCTCCCGGATCGGCGCGTGCCCAAGCGGCACGCGCCGCCGGAGCAGACCTGATCCTGAAGCGACCGATCCACCCCTGCGGGCAAAATCGCCAGCAATGCGCGGCGCATCTTTCGCTTTTGCGCGAAATCCCCTATATAGGCTGGTCTGAAACATCAGGAGCAATACCCATACGTCCTCCCATGATCCGGCGCCCACAGGGCGCGCCGATGCCGATGAACGGCCCGCGCTTCAATGAATTCATCCAGTCGCCCAAGGTCCGCGTGATCGATCAGGACGGCGAGAATCTGGGTGTGATGTACACGCGCGAGGCGTTCGAGCAGGCACAGGCCGTCGGGCTCGACCTTGTTGAAGTGTCGCCCAACGCCGATCCGCCCGTCGCGAAGTTCCTCGACGTGGGCAAGTTCAAGTACGAGGCGCAGAAGAAGGCCAACCTCGCGCGCAAGTCGCAGAAGACGCAGGAGATCAAGGAGATCAAGATGCGTCCGAACATCGACGACCACGACTATGACACCAAGATGAAGAAGATCATCGAATTCATCGGTGAAGGCGACAAGGTCAAGGTGACGTTGCGCTTCCGTGGTCGCGAGCTTTCGCACGGACAGCTTGGTATGCAACTGCTCCAGCGCGTGCAGGCCGACGCGGCCGAGACCGCCAAGGTCGAAGCCTATCCACGTATGGAAGGCCGTCAGATGCTGATGGTGCTTTCGCCGAAGTGACGCGTAACGCCCGGCTGCGCTCGCGTTGCGCGCCGGGCTAAGCTTCTCTCACCTGAGCGTCGGCATGGCATCGCCTGTCGTAGAGCGCCAGGAGACGACAGGGTCCTTTATCAGAGCTGAGCGACTCGCCCTTTGCAGGTTCGGACAGCGTGTTGCTGTGACACGATCAGATCCGCACCGCTCTGCGGCGATGCGGATTTGATCGTTTGGTGCTTATTCTGCGATTATCAACAGACAGTCACCGCCTTTAAGCTGGCTTCCGAGACAGCTTTCGGTCGCATCGGAGATAATCCAGAAACAACCGTAGCCATACCGTTGCCGTTGCATCGGCCGCATTTGCGATGCGCTAAGGCTTGTCAGGCGTCGTCGCGCGCGTGCTTGAGCGCGTCGATGCGTTGCGATGCCTCTGCCTTGGTCAGATCCTCTGCCGGCGGTTCCTCGCCGACTTCTTCGCTGAGCGTCGTGAGGTAACTGGCCTGCGCGCCCGTCATCGGCTCACCGCCGGACACCCAGTTCGCCGGGTCCTTCTCGGCATTCGAGCCGGGGTGTTCATCGAGCTTCGGGTTATGGACTTGATCGGTCATGATGTGCCTCGCATGTTCGTTATCTGTTCCAACGCGGCGCGATGCCCGACGGTTCCCAACAATCACACACCAAGCCAGCAGAGCCCGTTGGGCAAATCCTCCGCCGCAAAATCGATCTGGAGGACGCGCCGCCGCCCGATGTGCTCTGCCACGGCCGAGGCATGAACGATCGGCGTGGCGTAGAGCCACACGTCACCAGCTTCGGCGAGGCACGCGACGCTGCCATGATCGCGCACCACCGCGGCAATGCGATCCTCGGCAATGCGGCCGAGCCGGTGTGAGCCGGGCACGACAAGCAACGGCGCGTTGTAGGCGGGTACGGCATCGAGGTGGACACGCATCGTCAGCATCGCCGCGTGAAGCTCGGGTGGCGGCGCGACGTGGATCAGCCCGCGTTTGATCGACCACGGACCGTAACCAGCCGTTTCGATCCGCTCGCGTACGACGATGACGCGGTCCTGATGCCAGCCGAGCGCCCAGTTCGTAGTCAGCGTCTTGTCGAACAGAAGCGCGCGGACCGGTCGCGAGGCAGCGCCGAGATGCGCGGCGGCAAGGCGACCAAGCGGCGCATCAACCGCAAGCAACGCGGAGAGTGAGGGCGTTCCATGAAGCCGGCTGCCGGCGCGCTCGGCAGGTAGCACGTCGGCCAGTGCCTTTAAAGCGGGCAAGATCCCCCGCGCCGCGCCTTGCAGACATTCGGCACCGTGCTGCCGCAATGCCAACGCACCCGGTACAGGCATCATGTCCGATCGCGCGGCATCAATTCAGCACCACGTCACGCGGCACGCCCGCTTTGTTCGTACACGGCGTTTGGAACAGCCCAGCGATCTACAGTTTCGAGGTCAGTTCCGGCAGGATCGTGAACAGATCGCCGACCAGCCCGACATCGGCGACCTGAAAGATCGGCGCATCCTCGTCCTTGTTGATGGCGATAATGACTTTCGAGTCCTTCATGCCGGCGAGATGCTGGATCGCGCCGGAGATGCCGATCGCGATATACACTTCGGGCGCCACGATCTTGCCGGTCTGACCGACCTGATAGTCGTTCGGCACATAGCCCGCATCGACCGCGGCGCGGCTGGCGCCGACGCCGGCGCCGAGTTTGTCGGCGAGCGGCTCGATCAACTGGGTGAAGTTCTCTCCGCTCTGGAGCGCACGTCCGCCCGAAACGATGATCTTCGCGGAGGTCAGTTCCGGCCGCGCCGACGTGGCGATCTCGCTGCCGGCATAGCGCGACACACCCGCGTCGGCCGCGCCGGAAACCGGCTCGGTCGTGGCCGATCCACCCTCGGCAGCAGCCTTCTCGAACGCGGTGCCGCGTACCGACAGCACCAGCTTGGCGTCCTTGGTCTGGACGGTCGCGATCGCGTTGCCTGCGTAGATCGGCCGCGTGAACGTATCCGCGCCCTCTACCGAGAGGATATCGGAGATCATCGCCACGTCGAGCAATGCCGCCACGCGCGGTGCGATGTTCTTGCCGTTGGTGGTGCCGGGCACCAGGAACGCGTCATAGTCCGCCATCGCGCTGGCGACGAGTGGCGCGACGTTCTCGGCCAGCATGTGCGCGAGAGCGGCATCGTCGGCGACCAGCACCTTGGTCGCGCCGGCGATCTTCGCGGCGGCCTCGGCCACGCCGCTCACGTTTTCGCCCACCACCAGCAACGTCACATCGCCAAGCTTTGCAGCGGCGGTCACGGTCGGCAGCGTGGCATCCTTGATGGCGTGGCCGTCATGCTCGACCAGAACAAGCGTCTTCATTTCTCGACCTTTCCCGGGGTTCGCACCCTCAAAACCGTTCGGGCGAGGCCTGTCTCGGCCCGAACCCGCAAGGCAACTGCGTGATCGCGTCAGCCTAGGACGCCGAGCACCTTCAACTTGTCGACCAACTCATCGACCGAGGCGACCTTGACGCCGGCCGAACGCTTCGACGGCTCCTCGACCTTCAGCGTGGTCAGGCGCGGCGCGACGTCGACGCCGTAATCAGCCGCGGTCTTGGTCGCGAGCGGCTTCGCCTTGGCCTTCATGATATTGGGCAGCGAGGCGTAGCGCGGTTCGTTGAGGCGCAGGTCGGTCGTCACGATCGCCGGCAGCGTCAGCGTCTCGGTCTCGGCGCCACCGTCGACCTCACGCGTCACCGTCACGGCGCCGTCCGCCACCTCGACCTTGGAGGCGAACGTGCCCTGACCCCAGCCGGTCAGCGCAGCAAGCATCTGCCCGGTCTGGTTGTTGTCGTCGTCGATCGCCTGCTTGCCGAGAATCACCAGCGAAGGCTGTTCCTCGTCCGCAATCGCCTTGAGCAGCTTGGCCACGCCGAGCGGCTCGACCTTGGTGTCGCTGGTGACCAGGATCGCGCGGTCGGCACCCATCGCCAGCGCGGTACGCAGCGTGTCCTGCGCCTTTGGCTCGCCGATCGAGACCACGACGATCTCGGTGACGACGCCCTTTTCCTTGAGGCGGATCGCCTCTTCGACGGCGATCTCGTCGAACGGGTTCATGCTCATCTTGACGTTGGCAAGATCGACGCCCGTTCCATCCGCCTTCACGCGGGGCTTCACGTTATAGTCAAGCACACGCTTGACCGGCACCAGCACCTTCATGCGGCTGTCCTCTCAAAATTCGTCGCGACCATTGTCGTCATCTGGCGACCATCGCTGAAAACGCAACCGGCCGGCAACGGGAAAGTTGCCGGCCGGACGCTTACACTTCCAAACAAAACGCCGCGGCGTCGGTTCAGGCGGCCTTCTGAACCTCGGCAACGATCTTCTTGGCGGCGTCGCCGAGATCGTTGGCGGGAACGATGGCGAGACCCGAATTGGCCAGGATGTCCTTGCCCTGCTGCACGTTGGTGCCTTCCAGGCGGACTACCAGCGGCACCGACAGGTTCACTTCCTTGGCAGCGGCGACGATGCCCTCGGCGATGATGTCGCACTTCATGATGCCGCCGAAGATGTTGACGAGGATGCCCTTCACGTTCGGATCGGCAAGGATGATCTTGAACGCGGCGGTGACCTTCTCCTTGTTGGCGCCACCGCCGACGTCGAGGAAGTTCGCCGGGAACATGCCGTTCAGCTTGATGATGTCCATCGTCGCCATGGCAAGGCCCGCGCCGTTGACCATGCAGCCGATATCACCGTCGAGCTTGATGTAGGCGAGGTCGTACTTCGACGCTTCCAGCTCGGCGGGATCTTCCTCGGTTTCGTCGCGCAGTTCCATCAGATCCTTGTGGCGGAACATGGCGTTGCCATCGAACGCGACCTTGGCGTCGAGCACCAGCAACTGGCCCTGCTTGGTGACGGCGAGCGGGTTGATCTCGATCTGCTCGGCATCGGTGCCGAGGAACGCCGCGTACAGCTTGGCGGCGGTCGAGGCGGCCTGCTTGGCGAGATCGCCGGTCAGGCCGAGCGCGCCGGCAACCGCACGCCCGTGATGCGGCATGAAGCCGGTCGCGGTGTCGATGTCGATCGCGTGGATCTTCTCAGGCGTGTCGTGCGCGACGGTTTCGATGTCCATGCCGCCCTCGGTCGAAACAACCATCGACACCCGGCCAGTCGCGCGGTTGACGAGCAGCGCGAGATAGAACTCCTTGTCGATGTCGGCGCCGTCGGTGATGTACAGGCGGTTGACCTGCTTGCCATGCTCGCCGGTCTGGATCGTCACCAGCGTGTTGCCGAGCATATCGGTGGCGTGTGCACGAACCTCTTCCTCGTTCCAGGCGAGGCGGACGCCGCCCTTCGCATCGGGGCCGAGTTCCTTGAACTTGCCCTTGCCGCGACCACCGGCATGGATCTGCGACTTAACCACATAGAGCGGCCCAGGCAGCTTCTTCGAGGCTTCGACAGCCTCCTCTACGGTCATCGCCGCGTAGCCTGCGGGGACGGGCACGCCAAACTTCGCGAGCAGTTCCTTGGCCTGATATTCGTGAATGTTCATGTTGGCGCGCCTTTCGACTTGCGGGAATTGCTCTGCCTAAAGCACAGCCGGGCGCGTGAATCCACCCCCGCAGCACCAAGCGGGCAGATCGTACCCAGCACTATTGCAGTTGCGAAGCGTTATCAGCGCAGGCCAAGCGCGCAGAGCGCCGCTGCGGTGGTCGTCACGTCGACGATCCTGGGATCGTTCAAGGACCGCAATCGGTGCAGCAGTTCGTCTACCCCGCGCGCGTGACCAGCCTTCCCGATCTCGGCGAGTTTGCGCATTTGCGTCAGCGACAAGCGATCCGACATACGCGTCGCCATGCAATTGGCGATCGATGGTGGCACGCCTTCCCGGAGCAAACCGGCGCGGAGCTGCTGCTCGGGTGATGAACAGCCGGCCAGCGCGGCGAGAACAAGGAACGGGATGAAGCGTCGCGTCTTGGCCATGACCGCGCTATACGCGGTGTCATGTCGCGGATGCACGCCCTTTTGCGCTTTGCCGCGACGCCGGTGGGAGCGGATTTAGGCGCCTATGCCGCCCACCGCGAGCCTCTTGACCGTGACTGGTGTCGCTGCGCGCGGCAGCCGGAAAAATCAAAGGTCGAACGCAAGCGCTGCCCCCCTGCCGGCGTGCGCGCGCCGCGGTGAGCGATCCGCTGCTGTTCTACGCGGTGGCGGTGCCGGCGGTGATCCTGCTCGGCCTCTCCAAAGGCGGCTTTGCGGGACTGGGCGCGCTGTCTTTGCCGGTCCTGGCGATGATCATATCGCCGGTGCGCGCGGCGGCGATCCTGCTGCCGATCCTCATCGTGCAGGACGTAGTGAGCGTGTGGGCGTTCCGGCGGAGCTGGGACGGCTATGTACTGGCGTGGATGCTGCCCGGCGCGGTGATCGGCATCGCGCTCGCCTATCTGTTCGCGGCGCATGTCGATGCGGATGCGGTGCTCGGGCTGGTGGGCGCGATCTCGATCGTGTTCGGTCTGTACCGGCTGTGGCTGGCGCGGCGCGGCGGCGCGGTTGCCGCGGCCAGCTCCCCCGGCTGGGTCGGCACGCTGGCCGGTGTCGTCTCAGGCTTCACCAGCCAGATCGCGCACGCCGGGCAGCCGCCGTTTCAGATGTGGGTGTTGCCGCGCCGACTGACGCGCGATGTGCTGGTCGGTACCACCGCGATCTTTTTTGCCGCGACCAATTGGCTCAAGGTGCCGGCCTACTGGGCGCTCGGCCAGTTCACGCGCGACACGCTCACGGTCGCGGCGCTGCTGATGCCGGTGGCGATCGCGTCGACGTTCGCCGGCGTGTGGCTGGTGCGGCGGGTGTCGCCGGAGCGGTTCTACACCGCGATCTACGTGCTGATGATCGCGGTGGGCATGAAACTGGTGTGGGACGCGGTCGTCTGACGATCAGTCGAACAGCGACGATACCGAGCTTTCATCCGCGATCCGCTTGATCGCTTCGCCGACCAGCGGTGCGATCGTCAGGTGGCGGACGCGCTTGGCGGCTGTGATCGCCTCCAGCGCGCCGATCGAGTCGGTAATCACCAGTTCCTCAAGCTCCGACGCCTCGACCCGCGCGACCGCGCCGCCCGACAGCACGCCGTGGGTGACATAGGCGACTACGCCCGCCGCGCCCGCTTCCTTCAGCGCGGCGGCAGCGTTGCACAAGGTGCCGGCGGAATCGACGATATCGTCGATCAGGATGCAGAACCGGCCTTCGACATCGCCGATGATGTTCATCACCTCCGATTCGCCCGCGCGCTCGCGCCGTTTGTCGACGATCGCGAGCGGAGCATTGTCGAGTCGCTTGGCAAGCGCCCGCGCCCGCACCACGCCACCGACATCCGGCGACACAACCATCAGGTTTTCCGAGCCGAACCGCGTCTCGATATCGAGCGACATCACCGGCGCGGCGAACAGGTTATCCGTCGGGATGTCGAAGAAACCCTGGATCTGCCCGGCATGGAGATCGACCGACAACACCCGGTTCGCGCCCGCCACGGTGATGAGGTTCGCCACCAGCTTGGCCGAAATCGGCGTACGCGGCCCGGGTTTGCGATCCTGCCGGGCATAGCCGAAATACGGGACGACGGCGGTGATCCGCTTGGCCGAGGCGCGTTTCAGCGCGTCGATGCAGATCAGCAGTTCCATCAGATTGTCGTTGGCCGGGTAGCCGGTCGACTGGATCACGAACACATCCTCGCCGCGCACGTTCTCCTGGATCTCGACGAACACCTCCTCATCGGCGAAGCGCCGCACGCTCGCCTGCGTCAGCGGCGTGTCGAGATAGGCGGCGATGTCGCGCGCCAGCGGCAGATTGGAATTGCCGGTGAGGAGTTTCATGAAGTGCAGCCCCTTACGCGCGGTGTTTCGCGGCTCCTTTAGGGGGGTGGATGGGCTGGGGGAAGGGTGCGCGTGGCCCGATTGTGACGCCGGGCGTCATAATCGCGGGGTCGTTGCCGCGGCTTGCCGATCTACGGATGCTTGGCCTAGGCGCTTGGGTCATGACCATCCGCACGCGCTTCGCCCCTTCACCGACCGGCCTGCTCCACGTCGGCAACATCCGCACTGCGCTTCACAACTGGCTGTGGGCGGCCAAACATGGCGGCGAGTTCTGGCTGCGGATCGACGACACCGATCCCGAACGCAGCGAGGAGCGCTTTGTCGATGCGATCCGCGCCGATCTCGGCTGGCTCGGGCTGAACCCGCACGGGCAGGAACGCCAGTCGGAACGGTTCGCTCTGTACGAGGCGCGCTTCGAAGCGCTCAAGACCGCCGGCCGCGTCTATCCCGCTTACGAGACCCAGGCCGAGCTTGACCTGAAGCGCAAGATCGCCGCCGGGCGCAACCTGCCGCCGCTGTACGACCGCGCCGCGCTGGCGCTGAGCGACGCTGATCGCGCGCGGCTGGAAAGCGAAGGCATCGCCCCCCACTGGCGCTTCAAGCTCGATCACGAAACGCCGATCGAGTGGGACGATCTGATTCGCGGGCCGCAGCGGTTCGATGCGAAGACGATGAGCGATCCCGTCATCCGGCGCGCCGACGGATCGTGGCTGTATATGCTGCCGTCCGCGATCGACGATGCCGAGATGGGCATCACACATGTGGTGCGCGGTGAGGATCACGTCTCGAACACCGCGTTGCAATTGCAGATGTTCGACGCGATGGGCGCGGCCCCGCCCGCCTTCGCGCACGAGGCGCTGTTGACCGGCAGCGAGGGCAAGCTGTCCAAGCGGCTCGGCAGCCTCGGCGTCGAGCATTTCCGGGACAGCGGCATCGAGCCCGAGGCGGTACGTGCGCTGCTTGCGCGGATCGGCACCAGTGACTCGGTAGAACCGGTCGTGGAGGTCGCCACCCTGATCGAGGGGTTCGATTTCAGCCGCTTCGGCCGCGCGCCAGCGCGCTTCGACGAGGCGGAACTGGCGACGCTGAACGCGCGCATCGTGCATCAACTCGACTTCGCGCGTGTTGCGTCGCGCCTGCCGGACGGCATGGGCGCGGCCGAGTGGGCGGCGGTGCGCCCAAACCTGACCCGTATCGACGAGGCGGGCGAATGGTGGCGCGTGATCGAAGGCCCGATCACCGCCGACCGCGACCCCGCCGATGCGGACTTCCTCGCTGCCGCGGCGCGGATCGCCGCGTCGCTCGACTGGCCGGCCGAACCCTGGGGCGCGCTCACCGCGCAATTGAAGGCGGAGACCGGGCGCAGCGGCAAGGCGCTGTTCCTGCCGCTACGCCGCGCGCTGACGGGCTTGGATCACGGCCCCGACATGAAGGCGCTGCTGCCGCTGATCGGCCAGACCCGCACCGTGCAGCGATTTTCTTGAGGATATAACATTACGCTTGCTAAAGATGTGACGATGTAACATCCTCTCCATTGCCGTCGAACCGGGCGGCACGACTCCAGGAGAAGGAGACAAGGGCATGTATGCGGATCGTTACGGACGGCACGGGCGGATCAACCCTGGCAGCGCAATCCTCGCGCTCACCATCAACGGCGCAATCCTCGGCGGGTTGATATTGTTCGCCAATCCGACCTTCAAGAAGCAGATCGGGACGGTGCTGACCATCCAGGCGATCCCGCTCGATCCGGTCAAGCCAACGCCGCCGCCACCCCCCAAGCCTCAGCCTGAGCCAAAGATCCAACCCGCGCTGCGTCAGCCGGTCGACACCAGCAAGAGCGTCATCGTCACCAAGATCGCCGATCCGACCCCGCTCCCGCTGCCGACCTTCACGCCCGG
Organism: Sphingomonas sp. GC_Shp_3; assembly: GCF_026540945.1. Taxonomy (NCBI): domain Bacteria; kingdom Pseudomonadati; phylum Pseudomonadota; class Alphaproteobacteria; order Sphingomonadales; family Sphingomonadaceae; genus Sphingomonas; species Sphingomonas sp. GC_Shp_3. Next base: position 152,463 of record NZ_JALNUT010000007.1, on the reverse strand, counting down.
CCCGATCGATGGGACCGGCACCGTCGGCACCGCCACGGTCGAACCGGTCAAGCCGCTGCCGCCGGTTCTCACCACGCCGACGATCGATCCGCGCTACGCCAACCTGTTCCAGCCGGTGTTCCCGCCCGACGAGCAGCGCGCCGGGCGCAGCGGCCGGGTGGTGGTGCGGGTGCTGGTCGGCGTCGACGGGCGCGTGAAGGATATCGCGCGGGTCAGCGCCACCAGCGACTCGTTCTACGATGTCACCCGCAAACGGGCGCTCGACAAATGGCGGTTCAAACCCGCCACGCGCGACAGCATCCCGGTGGAAGCGTGGCGCGAAGTCGCGGTCAGCTTTGTCCTGGCCTAGGGAGAGTAAGCAGCGCTGGCAAGGGGGTGGCGTCCGGCAGGCACCACCCCTATCTTCAGAGGCATGAAGTTCCGCATGCCCTGGATGTCCGAAGATCTCGCCAATGCGGTGTCGCCGCGCGGCGCGGTCCGCGATCTGCTCGCCTACATGCGCCGCCGCCAGCGCCACGAGATCGTGTTTCTGACCGCCGCCGCCGGCCTGACGTTCCTGATGCTGTTCGGCTTCACCATCGAAATGCACGGGCCGAAACGGGAATACCACCGTGAAATCATCTATTTCCAGCAGTGGAATGCCAACCGCACCGACGCGCAGATCATCGCCCAGCAGAAGATCGACGGGCCGGAACAGACCAAGCGCGAGGAAGCCGAGCGCAAGCTGGAAGCCGAGAAGCGTGCGATCTTCAAGCGCTTGGGCGATCAGATGAACTCCGTCGGCCTGTACTGACCGGCCGATGCTGGGGGCGGGCGACGACACGCGCTGGATGGCGGCGGCGCTGTCGTTGTCCGAACGCGCGCGAGGGCGATCGACGCCGAATCCCAATGTCGGCTGCGTCATCGTGGCGGATGGCCGGGTAATCGGACGCGGCTGGACCCAGCCGGGCGGGCGGCCCCATGCCGAGGCGATGGCGCTCGCACAGGCGGGCGACACGTCGCGTGGCGCGACTTGCTACGTCACGCTCGAACCCTGCGCGCATGTCTCGCCTCGCGGCCCCGCCTGCGCCGATCTGCTGGTCGCGTCCGGCGTGGCGCGCGTGGTGATCGCCTGTCGCGACCCCGATCCGCGTACCGATGGGGACGGCATCGCCCGGCTGGAAGCGGCGGGAGTGGCGGTGCTGACCGGCGTCGGCGCAGACGGTGCACGCCGTGCCATGGCCGGCTTTCTCGCCCGCCAGCAGTATGGCCGCCCGCATGTCACGTTGAAGCTGGCACTGTCGCTCGACGGTGCGGTGGCGATGGCGGATGGCCGCAGCCGCTGGATCACCGGGCCGCAATCGCGCGCGCACGCGCATCTCGAGCGCGCCCGTCATGATGCCATCCTGGTTGGGCGGGGGACGTTTGCGGCGGATCAGCCGCGCCTCGATGTGCGGCTTGCCGGGCTGGAGCACCGCGCGCCGGAGCGTCTGCTCTTGTCGGCCACTGCACAACCGGGCTGGACCACGCTGGCCGCGCCGTCCGACATCGCCGGTCTCGCCGACGTCGATCACCTGCTGGTCGAGGGCGGGGCGGCGACGGCGGCGGCGTTCCTGGCGGAGGATCTGGTCGACCGGCTGCTGCTCTACCGCGCGCCGGTCGTGATCGGCGGCGGGCGCACCTTGCCCGACATCGGCCTCGCCGATCTCGCGGCCGCACATAACCGCTGGGCGATGCTTGACGCGCGCGCGCTTGGCAGCGATCGACTCGAGGTCTACGAGCGCGTGAGGAAAGACTGATGTTCACCGGAATCATCACCGATGTCGGCACGATCGAGGCCGTCGAGCAGCGCGGCGATACGCGCATCCGCATCGGGACGGCTTATGATACCGCTACCGTCGATCTCGGCGCGTCGATCTCCTGTTCGGGCGTATGCCTGACGGTCGTTGAAAAGGGTGCCGGCTGGTTTGCGGTAGACGTGTCGGGCGAAACGCTGTCGCGCACCGCCGGCGTGCAATGGACCGAGGGCCGCCGCCTCAATCTCGAACGCGCGTTGAAGCTCGGCGACGAACTCGGCGGGCATATCGTCACCGGCCACGTCGACGGCACCGGTACGATCATCGATCTGCATGACGAGGGCGGGTCGAAGCGCATCACCATCCTCGCCGGCCCGGATATCGCACCGTACATGGCGGAGAAGGGCTCGGTCACGCTCGACGGCGTGTCGCTCACCGTCAACAGCGTCGAGGATCGCGCCGATGGCGTCGCGATCGGCGTCAACATCATACCACACACCGCCGCCGTCACCGCGATCGGGTCGGCCGCCGTGGGCGACACCGTCAACATTGAGATCGACGTGCTCGCCCGCTACCTCCAACGCATGGAAGCCTATCGTGCCAAACGCTGAACCCCGCAGTCCGTCCGGCACGGGCGATCTGCATCGCATCCGCCACGGCTTCCTCTCCAGCCCCGAGGAAATCATCGACGAGGCGCGTAACGGCCGCATGTACATCCTTGTCGACGACGAGGACCGCGAGAACGAGGGCGACCTCATCATCCCGGCGCAGATGGCGACGCCGGACGCGATCAACTTCATGGCCACGCATGGCCGCGGGCTGATCTGCCTCGCGCTCACCAAGGAGCGGGTCGATCAACTCGGGCTCGACCTGATGAGCCGCAACAACGGTACGCGACACGAAACCGCCTTCACCATTTCGATCGAGGCGAAGGAGGGCGTCACCACCGGCATCTCCGCCGCCGATCGTGCGCGCACCGTCGCCGTCGCGATCGACGGCAATCGCGGCAAGGACGAAATCGTCACGCCGGGCCACGTCTTCCCGCTCGTCGCGAAGCGCGGCGGCGTGCTGATCCGCGCCGGGCATACCGAGGCCGCGGTCGACGTCTCGCGGCTCGCCGGGTTGAACCCTTCTGGCGTGATCTGCGAGGTGATGAAGGACGATGGCACGATGGCGCGGCTCGACGATCTCGTCGCGTTTGCGCAGCGTCATAACCTCAAGATCGGTACGATCCGCGATCTGATCGCCTATCGCCGCCGCCACGACCATCTGCTCGAACGCCGCATGGATACGCGCTTCACCAGCCGCTGGGGTGGCGAGTGGACCGCGATCAGCTTCTATAACAAGGCGGTCGGCTCGGAGACGATGGCGCTGGTCAAGGGCCACATCGATCCCGCCCGGCCGACGCTGGTGCGGATGCACACGCTTTCGGTGTTCGCCGATACCTTTGGCGAAAAGTCGGATCGCGAAGGTCTGCTTGCCGGCGCGATGAAGATGATCGCCGAGGAAGGGAGCGGTGTCGTCGTCATCATCAACCGCGCGATGCAGAACCTCGTTTCGCGGCAGATGGAAATCCAGAACAACGGCTCGCGCGAGAGCGATGTCGAGGAACTGCGCGATTACGGCATTGGTGCGCAGGTGCTGGCAGAGCTAGGTGTTCACGACATGGTGCTGCTCACCAATACGCATCACACCCTCGTCGCACTCGAGGGCTATGGCCTGTCGATTGTCGGAGAACGCGAAGTCGAACGCGTCGTAGAAGGAAACGCCTGATGGCCCATATTCTGATCGTCGAAGCCCGCTTCTACACGCATCTCAACGACCTGCTGCTCGAAGGCGCCCGCGCTGCGATCGAGGAGGCGGGGCACAGCCACGAAACCATCACCGTGCCGGGCGCGCTGGAAATCCCCGGCGCAATCGCGCTGGCGGCAGAAAGCGACCGCTATGACGCCTTCGTTGGCATCGGCGTGGTGATCCGGGGCGAGACCTATCACTTCGAGATCGTCGCGGGCGAAAGCGCGCGCGGGCTGATGGCATTGTCGATGGACGGGCTCGCTATCGGCAACGGTATCCTGACCACCGAAAACGAAGCTCAGGCGCTGACCCGAGCCAGGCGTGATGAAAAGGACAAGGGCGGGGAGGCGGCCAAGGCCGCGCTTGCCATGCTCGCGCTGCGCGAACGCTTCGCCCGCTAGGCATGCGCCCCGTTCGCCGATAGCGGCGAACGGGGCAAAGCGTCAGGCGTCCGCCGTTTCCAGCGCCGGATAATCGACATAGCCCTTCGGGCCACGGCTGTACCAGGTCGGCGCGTCCGACACGTTGAGTGGTGCGCCGATCTTAAGCCGCTCCGGCAGGTCCGGGTTGGCGAGGAAGGTGCGCCCGAACGCCACCGCGTCCGCTAAGCCTGAATCGATCACCGCCTGTGCGGCTTCGGCCGTATCGTAATCGGAATTGACCACCAGCACGCCGCCGAACACCTTGCGGATCGCGGGCGACAGCTTCGGTACATCGGTCTTGCCGAACGTTCCGTCCGGCCCCGGCTCGCGCAGTTCGAGGAAGCCGATGCCGAGATCGGACAGCAGCTTGGCAGCATGGGTGAACAGCGGCTCCGGGTTGCTATCGTTCACGCCCTGCGAATCGCCATTGGGCGACAGCCGTACCGAGGTGCGCCCGGCACCCGCCACCGAAATTACCCGCTCGGTGACCTCGCGCAGCAGCCGCGTGCGGTTCTCGATCGAGCCGCCATAGCGATCGTCGCGGAAATTCGCGTTGTCGCGCAGGAACTGGTCGATCAGATAGCCATTGGCGGCGTGGATCTGCACCCCGTCGAACCCGGCGGCGAGCGCGTTACGCGTCGCGATCTCGTAATCGTCGAGCAGGCCGGGGATCTCGTCCAGCGTGAGCGGGCGCGCCGTCTCGAACGCCTGCTTGCCGTCATAGGTGTGTGCCTCGCCCGCGGTTGCGGTGGCGGAGGACGACACCGGCTGTTCGCCGATTACCGAGGAATGCACCTGCCGACCCATATGCCAGAGCTGCGCGACGATCCGTCCGCCGGCCGCGTGTACGGCATCCGTCACCGGCTTCCACGCCGCGACCTGCGCGTCGTTCCATAGCCCGGGCGCGTAGGGCCACCCGAGCCCCTGTTGCGAGATTCCGGTCGCTTCGCTGATGATGAGCCCGGCGCTGGCACGCTGGCGGTAATATTCGATCATCAGGTCGGTCGGCACATGGTCCTGTGTGGCGCGCCCACGCGTCAACGGCGCCATCAGCACGCGGTTGGGGGCCTGGATGTCGCCAAGGGCGATCGGGTCGAACAATGAAGCCATATGGCGAAATCCTTTATGTACCTGTCGGTCTGAATGTAGGAACGGGGGATACGCGCGGCACCCCCTGCGGGTTCAAGAAATTCTGCTGCACTGCAAACAAAGCTGTGGGTCGACGTTGCTCCGGTTGCATCGGCGGCGCGCAGGCACCACACAGGGCGCGGAGACTTCACCCATGCAGACCATCGCCCCCGACGCCACGCTCGACGAAATCGCGATCCAGCTCGCGCCCGCCATCGCCGCCAACGCCGCGTTCGACGGTTGGGGCGACGAAGCGCGCGATACGGCTGCGGCGGGTGCCGGCGTCGACCGTGACGTCGCGCTGCTGGCCTATCCGCGCGGGCAGGTCGACATGATCGCGGCGTGGTTCCGCAGCATCGACGCGGCGATGCTGGCGCGTCTGCCCGCCGCCGATCTCGCCACCATGAAGATCCGCGAGCGGATCACCGCGCTGGTCGAGGCGCGTCTGGCGATCGTCGCGCCGGACCGGGAGGCGCTGCGCCGCGCGCTGGCCGTTCTCGCGCTGCCGCAGAACGTCGCGACGGCTGCGAAGCTCGGCTGGGCGGCGGCGGATACGATTTGGCGTGCAGCCGGCGATACCGCGACCGACTACAATCACTACACCAAGCGCACGATCCTTGGGGGCGTCTATGCGGCGACGGTAACGGTGTTCCTCGACGATGACAGTGAGGACTGGGCGGACACGCGCGGGTTCCTGGCGCGGCGGATCGACGGCATCCTCCGCTTCGAGAAGACCAAGGCCGGGCTGCTCGCGCGCGCCGCGTATCGGCCGAGCCTGTCGCGCTTCATCGGGCGGCTGCGTTATCCGGTGGTGTGAGCCGACCGACCGCCCCGCAGGCGAGGTGAACGGTACGATTACGCTGGTACTCGCCGTGAGTTAATGATAATCAGTCGCATCATGAACATGTTCTCGCGTATCGACTCCGGTGTCAGCCTTGAATCCCTGCCCAACCGTCAGCCCGCGACCGTCGCCGCGATCGACTGGACGCGGCTGAGCGTGCCGGAAGCGCGGCGGCTGCGCGAACTCGGCTTCGATGAAGGTGTCGGCGTCGAGGTGTTGCACCGCTCGATGATCGGCAAGGGGCCGATCGCCTGCCGGATCGGCCGCATGACCGTCGCGCTACGCCGCACCGTCGCCGACGCGATCCGTGTTTCCGCGCAAGCTGCCTGACGGGTGATCGCCTGACATGAACGCCGCGCCGCTGGTGGCGCTGGTCGGCAATCCCAACGCCGGCAAGAGCGCCCTGTTCAACGCGCTCACCGGTGCGCGTCAGAAGGTCGGCAACTACCCCGGCGTCACCGTAGAACGCCATTCGGGTCGGCTGGTACTCCCCGATGGCCGCCCGGTCGAACTGGTCGACCTGCCCGGCGCGTACAGCCTCGAACCCTCCAGCCCCGACGAGCGCGTTACGCGCGATTTCCTGACCGGTACGCAGGCCGGCGAGCGGCTGCCCGATGCGCTGATGGTGGTGGTCGATGCGTCCAACCTCGACAACCATCTGCGCTTCACGCTGCAACTGATCGCGCTCGGCCTGCCGGTGGTGGTCGCGCTGAACATGGTCGATCTCGCCGAACGGGACGGGCTGAAGCTCGATCCGGACTTGCTGTCGCGCGAACTCGGCGTGCCGGTGGTGCCGACGGTGGCGGTGCGGCGGCGCGGCCTCGACGACCTGCGCGACCGGCTCGACGGCATCCTTATCGGCGGCGCGGCGACGCGGCTGCGGGCAAGCGACGGCAGCATCGCGGACGACATCGCGACGCTGCAACGGCGTGCGCGCAAGATCGCCGCGCTCGCGACCGTGTCGGAAGCGCCGGTGCGGCGCTGGGGCAATGCGCTTGACGCGGTCGCGCTGCATCCGGTGTCGGGCGTGGTGATGCTGCTCGCGATCCTGTTCGTGATGTTCCAGACGGTGTTCTGGGCGGGCGCTGCCCCCGCCGACGCCATCGCTGCCGGGTTCGATGCGCTGTCCGGTCTCGTCAAGCAAGTGATGCCCGATTCGGTTCTCCGCTCGCTCCTGACCGATGGCGTGATCGCCGGGGTCGGCGCGGTCATCAAGTTCCTACCGCAGATCCTCGTCATGTTCCTGTTCATCCTGGTGCTGGAGGCGAGCGGCTACATGGTGCGCGCCGCGTTCCTGATGGACCGGCTGATGGCGCATGCCGGCCTGTCAGGCCGCGCGTTCATCCCGCTGCTGTCGTCGTTCGCCTGTGCGGTGCCCGGCATCATGTCGACCCGCACGATCGATGACGAGAAGGACCGGCTCACCACCATCCTGATCGCGCCGCTGATGACGTGTTCGGCGCGGCTGCCGGTCTACACGCTCATCATCGGCGCGCTGATCCCCAATGTGCGCGTGCTGCCCGGCGTCGGCTTGCAGGGGCTGGTGATGCTTGGCCTCTACATCATGGGTGTGGTCGGCGCGTTCGTCGTCGCCGTCGTGCTGCGCAAGACGGTGACGCAGGGCGCATCGTCGGGCTTCATGATGGAAATGCCGAAATATCAGCTGCCCCGGCTCAACCACCTCGCGATCGGGCTGTGGAGCCGCGCGGCGATCTTCCTCAAGCGCGCGGGCACGACCATCGCCTTCACCACCATCGTGCTGTGGGCGCTGCTGAGCTTCCCCAAGCCCCCCGAAGGCGCGCACGTCTCGCCGGTCAACTATTCGGTCGCCGGCCGGATCGCCAACGGCATCGAGCCGGCGTTCCGCCCGATCGGCTTCAACCGCGACATCGTACTCGCACTGATCCCGGCGATGGCGGCGCGCGAAGTGGCGGTGGCGGCACTCGGCACGGTCTATGCCATTGATGAATCGGGCAATGATGGCGGGGAGGCGCAGATCGCAACCACCCTGCACGCGCGCTGGAGCCTGCCGACCGCGCTCGCCTTCCTGATGTGGTTCGTGTTCGCGCCGCAATGTATCTCTACCATCGCGGTTACCCGTCGTGAGACAAACGGGTGGAAATGGCCGGCGTTCATGGTTGGATATTTGTTCGTGCTCGCCTACGGTGCCGCCGGCGCGACCTACTGGGTCGCAAAATTTTTCGGGCTTTAGGATAATCGATGGCGGGTAGCGTCAATAAAGTGATTCTGGTCGGCAATCTTGGGCGCGACCCGGAGAGCCGCTCGTTCCAGAACGGCGGCAAGGTGGTCAACCTGCGCATTGCCACCTCCGAATCGTGGAAGGATCGCAATTCGGGCGAGCGCAAGGAAAAGACCGAGTGGCATTCGGTCGCGATCTTCAGCGAAGGGCTCGCCAACGTCGCCGAGCGGTTCCTGCGCAAGGGCAGCAAGGTCTATATCGAGGGCCAGCTTCAGACGCGGAAGTGGCAGGACGCGCAGGGCCAGGATAAGTATTCGACCGAAATCGTGTTGCAGGGCTTCAATGCGGTGCTGACCATGCTCGACGGCCCCGGCGGCGGTGCAGGTGGTGGTGGCGGCAATGCCGTTCGCGACGATTTCGGCGGTAACGAGGACTTCGGCGGCGGCGGCGGCGGTGGTTCGCGCGGTGGCTATGGCGGCGGTGGCGGTGGCCGCTCCAGCCAGCCGGCCGGCGGAAACCGCGGCGGTGGCTTCGCAGACGATCTCGACGACGACGTTCCGTTCTAAGGATGGTCGACAAACGCAGGCCGGCCGCAGGACGCGGCTGGCGGCTTGACGAAACGGTCCGTGCCGAAGCGCTTGCCGCCTATGATCTGACCACCCTGGCCGGCAGCGCCGCGCTCAGGCGTATCACCGATTTTGCAGGCGCCCTGTGCGACACGCCGGTCGCGCTGGTGAGTTTGGTCGAGGAGCATATCCAGTGCTTTGTCTCGCGCACCGGCACCGAACTGATCGCCACCCCGCGCGATATGTCGTTCTGCCAGTTCGCGATGCTCGGCGACGACGTGATGGTCGTGCCCGACGCGCTGAACGACCCCCGCTTCGCCGATACCGCGTTGGTCACCGGGGAGCCGTACATCCGCTTCTACGCAGGCGCGCCGCTTATCAGCGACGCGGGCGTACCGCTCGGTGCGCTGTGTGTGATCGACACCAAACCGCGTGAGGGGCTCACGCCGCTTCAGCATCAGGGTCTGCTCGTTCTGGCGGCGGACGTGATGTCGCGCTTTCGCGCGATCGAAGCGGGACGCCGCTGAGCGACGATTACGGCTGCGCGCGCAACATATCCGCGATGCCGGGCGCAAGCCGCTCCATGAACCGGTCGGGGCGCACCGGCGGGTGGAAGCCGAGTGCCGCGTAGACGCCGTGCGCGTCCATCGTGACGAGCGCGATGCGCCGCAGTTCGGCAAAGTCAGGATGGTCGAGGAACCACTGCACCATCGCGCGCCCGAGGCCTTGCCCGCGTGCGCCCTCGTCGACCCAGACATCGGCAAGCCACGCGAACGTCGCATGATCGGTAATCATCCGCGCGAAGCCGACCTGTTCGCCCGCGCGGTACGCGCCGAGGCAGTGCGAGCCGTGAATCGCCCGCTCGACCTTCTCGCGCGCGATGCCGGGCGACCAGTAGCTCGACGCAAGCCAGCCATGAATGCGCGCGACCTGCAAGCGCTCTGTGTCGTCGGACAGGATGATCTCGACCATAGCCGTGTCTAGCCGAACCGCCGCGCCGGCGCGCGTGCGGCGATGATCGCCTCCGCGGCCAGCCGTCCGGTCTGCGCGCCGCCGTTCATATAGCCGGGATAGGCGTCGGAGAGATGCTCGCCGGCGAAGTGTACCGGCCCGGACGGCACCGGGCGGCTGGCGATGCCGTCCGTCTCGGTCCAGATCAGCCGGCCGAAACGGGTGAGCTGGCCGGGGCGGAAGTTGACATAGCCGCCCATCGTCATCGGGTCGCGGTGCCATGCGCTACGTCGCGCCGCGCCGCTTGCCGCGACCATCCCGGGCAGTCCGCTCTCGACCTGCGCGGCAAAGCGTTTGGCCTGCGCGCGCGCGTCGCCCGTCGCCGCCGCCATCACCTGATCGCCGCCAAGATACCAGTTCCATACGCCGCCCGGCCCGGTCGCGGGGCGTACCCCCGCGTCCCAGCCCTGCGAGACGCCGGATTTCGCGCTCACGTCCCAAACCTCGCCACCACGGCCGATCGGCTTTTCCCAAGGCCGGGTCGGTGTCGCCGCCTGCACTTTCTCGTTCTTGCCCAAGCCCACTTCGGCGATGAAGCGCTGCCACAGCGGCGGCAGCGGCAGGGTGAAGGCGATGTTGCGGGTGATGCCCGCCGGCGTCGCGACGATCACGGCGGAGGCGTCGGCGGTCTTGCCGTCCGCGAACACCAGCCGCACGCCCGAGCCAAGCGCGTCGACCCGCTTCACAAGCTTGCCGGTCGAGATCCGCCCGCCGAGCCGTTGCGCCATCGCCGCGACCAGCGCGCTGCTGCCGCCGCTGATGAGGAAGCGTTCGTCGCTGCGGCTGAGCACGTCGATGCGCCGCCCCTCGATTGCCGGCAGGTTGAAGATCAGCTCGATCGCGGAGGCCTGGCCAGGCTCGCAGCCATATTCAGTGCGGGCGGTCGCTTCCATCAACTGCCGCACCCACGGATCAGGCATCAGCCGCGCATATTTGTCGAGATAGTCGGTGAAGCTCAACCGGTCGAGATCGAGCGAGACCGTGGCGTAATTCTGGTCGAGCCGCACCGCATCCGCATCGATCTGCCCCGCGATCCCGCGCAGGCCTGCGGCGAGCTTGCCCTCGGCGATCTCCTTGCCGTTCTGCACGACCATGGTGCGGTGCGCGAAGCCCTTGCGGTCGATCAGCGCAAGGCCGAACTCGCGACACAGCGCGTGCATGTCGGCATGATCGGTGTTGACGAATTGCCCGCCCATTTCGATCGCCGGCTGGCCAGCGACCTTGGAGGTCCACATCCGCCCGCCCAACCGCAGTCGCGCCTCGTACAGCCGAGCGTCGATGCCGGCCTGCGTCAGGTGCCACAGCGCGCTCAAACCCGCCATGCCGCCGCCGATGATCGCCACCGGGCCGGGCGCGATCGGCGCGGCATGCGCCGGGCGTGGCAGCGCCGCCGCGATACCGCCGGCGCCGAGCGCGGCCAGCACCGCGCGCCGCGTCGCGCCGGGCGCACCCGGCGCCGGCGCCGCAACCCCCATATCCTTCAGGTTCAGCCGTCTGGCCGCTGCCAGCGCCTCCCATACAAACCCGCTACCGCGCATCGTCGCCCCTTCGTCCCGCGCTTTGATAGCAGCCGCGCGGCAGAGTGCCAGCTTGGCCTTGCCCAACTTGCCATACCCGCCCGCATCCGTCATGCGATCGCCCATGCTGCCTTTTTCCCGCGTCACCGTGATCGGCATAGGCTTGATCGGCTCTTCCATCGCCCGCGCGGTGCGCGCCACGATGCCGAGCGTGCGGCTGACCGGCTACGATGCCGATGCAGGCGTGCGCGCCACCGCCGACCGGCTCGGCCTGTTCGACGATGTCACCGACACGCCGGGCGCAAGCGTGATCGACGCCGATCTCGTCATCCTGTGCGTACCGGTCGGTGCGATGGGGCGGGCGGCGGCGGCGTTCGCGGAGGATCTGCCCGCCGACGCGATTGTCAGCGATGTCGGCTCGTGCAAGGCGGAGGTGGTGCGCGCGCTCGCCGAGGCGCTGCCGGGCGCGACCGTCATCCCCGCGCATCCGGTAGCCGGGACCGAGAACAGCGGACCGGAAGCGGGCTTCGCCACCCTGTTCAAACATCGCTGGTGCATCGTCACGCCGCCGGAGGGCGCAGCCCCGTTCGCGGTAGAGCGGGTGTGCGAATTCTGGCGGCGGTTGGGTGCAGAGGTCGAGACGATGGCGCCCGATCATCACGACCGGGTGCTGGCGATCACCAGCCACCTGCCGCACCTGATCGCCTATACGATCGTCGGCACCGCCTCGGACATGGAGGAGGTCACACAGTCGGAGGTCATCAAATATTCCGCGGGCGGCTTCCGCGACTTCACCCGCATCGCCGCGTCCGATCCGACCATGTGGCGCGACGTGTTCCTGTCCAATCGCGAGGCCGTGCTGGATATGCTGCAGCGTTTCTCGGAGGATCTAAGCGCGCTGCAACGCGCGATCCGCTGGGGCAAGGGCGACGAACTGTTCGATCTGTTCACCCGCACGCGCGCGGTGCGTCGCTCGATCATCGATTCGGGGCAGGACGATCCCGCGCCTGACTTCGGCCGCACGCGCGAATAGCGCCGAGAACGCCAATCAGAGTTTGCGATACGGGTTAGGCAGATCCGGCATCCAGCCGGCGGTCGGCCCCGAGGTTCGCACGTCGCGCGGTGCGTCGGCTTGCGGGCGCGGCGTGATGACCGCCTTGGCACGAGCGTCGTCCGGGTTGATCGGCTCGATGAAGCGCAAACCTGCCGATCCCTTGTCGACCCACACCACGTTGGCGCCGATCGCCTGGAGTGCCCCTATAGAAATCAGCACCGTCGCGCCGACCTGAAGTCCGATCGCCTGGTCGATCCGGAGTCCGTCCGTCGAAAGGTCGCGCACCCGGTGGCGTGAGGGTTCACTGCCCCCGAAGCGTTCGATGGACGCAGTCAACATCACGCTCGCGCGCGTCTTGCGTGGCGTAGGCGCCGTGCTGACGTCGTCGGGGTCAGGAGTGTCTGTCATCGCTGCTATGTGGGAAATTCCACGCACCCGCGCAACGCCGCATCATCGCGCCGCGCCGATTTGCGCGTATATCAGCGGGTCGCAGCACGGCTTATTGCTCTGCGCCGCCACCCAGCGCCCGAAACGTATCGCTCGCCGCCTGCAATTGTTGGGTGCGCAGTTGCAGCAACGCGCGCTCGGCATCGAGTGCGGCGGTCTGTGCCGTCACCACTTCGAGATAATCGGATGCGCCATCGCGGTACCGGATCAGCGCGAGATCGCGCGTCCGCTCGGCCGCTTTGGCGGCCTGCGCCTGATTGGCCTCGCCCGCGACGAGCAGACGCTGGGTGGCAAGATCGTCCTCGACCTCGCGGAAAGCGGTCAGCACGGTCTGGCGGTAATTGGCGGCGGCTTCCGCGAACTGCGCACGCGCCTGCCGCACCTGCCCGGCACGCCGTCCGCCGTCGAACACGGTCAGCGCGGCCTGCAGCGGCCCGAGCGCCCAGAAGCTGCTCGCCGCGCCCAGCCAGTCGCCCCCGACGGATTCGAAGCCGCCCTGCGCGCCCAGCGTCACGTTGGGGAAGAACGCCGCGCGCGCGACGCCGATCTGCGCGTTGGCGGCTGCGACGCGGCGTTCGGCGGCGGCGATATCGGGCCGCCGTTCGAGCAGTGTGGAGGGCAGGCCCGCCGCGATCGCCGGCGGTCGCGTTTGATCGTCCGCGACAGGGATGGAGAAGGTCGAGGGCGTTTCGCCGATGAGCACGGCGATGGCATGTTCGTCCTTCGCCCGGTCGATCTCGACGGAGGACAATTCCGACTTGGCGCTGGAAAGCTGTGCCTGCGCCCGGCTCACGTCGATGCCCGAGGCGATGCCGCCGCTGTGCCGCGTGTCGGTCAGGTCGAACGCGCGCTGGTAGGAGGCGACCGTCTGGTTGAGCAGGATGATCCGTGCGTCGAGGCCACGCAGATCGAAATAGGTCGCCGCCAACTGGCTTTGCAGCCCCAGTCGCACACCCGCCACGTCGAACGCCGACGCACGCGCGTTGGCACGTCCTGCAGCGATATTGTTGCGCACCCGCCCGAACAGATCGAGTTCGTAGGCGAGCGATCCACCGATGATCTTGTCGGTCTGCGTCGATGCCAGCCCCCGCGCGATTGGCCGATTGGCGGACAGCCGGTTGCGATCGACGCTCGCGCTCGCGTCGATCTGCGGGAACAGGTCGGCGCGTGCCTGACGCACTAGCGCGCGTGCCTGATCGTAGCGCGCGACGGCGGCGGCCAGATCGAAATTGCCTGCCTCGATCCGGTCCTCAAGCATGTCGAGCGATGCGTCGCCGAATGCCTGCCACCATTTGCCTGCCGGCGGCGGCGTCACAGCGGCCTGTTGCCACGGTGCCGCCTCCTTGAAGGCGGGGGCCACCGCCACCGCCGGGCGCTGGTAATCGGGCGCGAGCGAACATCCGCCGAGCAGTACGGCGGTCAGCGACGGCAACCAGCGCTTACTTGCCACCGGCGGCACCCCCGGCCCGCGCAATCTGCACCTTGTCACCGGTCTGGAGCGAATCGGGTGGGCTGTCGATCACGCGGTCGGTCGGCGCGAGCCCGGCGCTGATCTGCACCCGATCGCCGAGATCCTGCCCGATCGTCACCGTCTTCAACCGCGCGCGCCCGTCCGCGCCGACCACCGCGACCTGCGTGCCGTTCTGGCCGATGATCATCGCGCTCGCCGGCAGTTCCACCGCGCTGCCACCGCCCGTAACCGGGAAGCTCGCCTGCGCATAGGCTCCGGGCTTCAACGCGCGATCGCCATTGGCCGCCTGCAGTTCGACCAGCACCGTGCCGGAGCCGGTGTCGACCGCGTCGGCCGACCGCGTCATCTGCGCGGTGAAGGTGCGGCCGGGATATTCGGGCAGGGTGAGCTTCACCTCCATGCCTTTATGCACCTGCGCGGAATAGGCCTGCGGCACCTTCACATAGGCGCGGATGCGGCTGATGTCGGCGACGGTGAACAGCGGCGTGGAGGCGGCCGTGCCGGCCGTTACCAACGAACCGACGTTGGTTGAGCGCGTCGTCACCACGCCCGAGAACGGCGCGACCAGCCGCGTGAAACCGGCGGTATATTGCAGCCGGTTGACGTTGGCGCTCGCGGCGTTGGTCAGCGCGGTCTTGGCGGCGAGATCGCCGACCTTCTCGTCGGTTTCCTGCTTCGACACCGCATCTTTGGCGAGCATCGTCTTCCAGCGCGTCGCGGTGCTGGCGGCGAGCTGCTGGTTGGCGCGCGCGGTCTGGTAATCGGCGCGCGCGGCGGCGAGCTGCTGATCAACCTCGGGCGCGTCCAGCACGGCGAGCGTCTGGCCGGCGCGAACATTGTCACCGATATCGACCAGCCACTTGCGCACATAACCGCTGGTGCGCGCGTAGATCGGCGCGGCCTGCAGTGCGGCCAGTTGCGCGGGCAGCACCAGCGCGCTCGCCGCCTTGCTCTGCGCGGGGTGGATCACGGTGACGGTCGGTACCGCCTGCGTCGCGGTCCATGTCGCCAAGTTGCTTTCCGAATGCGAGCGCGTCGCGACGCCGACGCCGACGATCGCCACCGCGGCGATCACGCCGACCACGCCGACAGTCTTCAAAGTGCGGCCGTTGCCCTCAGGCATGTTGAAGCTCCAGATGGTCCGGCGTCGCGCCGGGGACGGGTTTGGCGTGGCGGCGGTGCACCAGGCTGAAGATGACGGGGACGAACATCAACGTCGCGAAGGTCGCCACGGTAAGGCCGCCGATCACCGCGCGCCCGAGCGGCGCGTTCTGCTCGCCGCCCTCGCCGAAGCCCATCGCCATCGGCAACATGCCGATGATCATGGCGAGCGCGGTCATCAGCACCGGGCGGAAGCGGACCTGCCCCGCCTCCAACGCGGCGGCGGTGGCGTCGCCCAGCACCTCGAGCCGTTCGCGCGCGAAGCTGACGACCAGGATCGCGTTGGCGGTCGCCACGCCCATGCACATGATCGCACCGGTAAGCGCCGGCACCGACAACGTGGTGCCGGTGATGAACAGCATCCAGATGATGCCGGCGAGCGCGCCGGGCAGCGCGGTGATGATGACGAACGGGTCGAGCCAGCTCTGGAAGTTCACCACGATCAGCAGGTAGATCAGCACGATCGCCGCGACGAGGCCGAAGCCCAGCCCGGAAAACGCGGTCTGCATCGTCGCATATTGCCCGCGCAGCGTGACCGTCACGCCCTTCGGCGTCTGATCTTTCAGCGATGCGATCACCTGCTTTATATCGCCCGCGACGGCACCGAGATCGCGGCCGTTGGTGGTGGCATATACGTCCGTCACCGGCGCGATGTTGTAGTGCGTCACCACCGCCGCACCGTTGCCGCGCGTGATCGTACCGATACCGCCGATGATCTGCGATTTGCCGCCGTTCGCCGCCGTGACAGGTACGTTGGCTAGGTCGCTCAGCGAACCGATCTGATATTCCGGCGTCTGCGCGACGACCGGATAAGATACGCCGGTCTTGGGATCGAGGAAGTAGGTCGGCGCGGTCTGCGATGTGCCGGCCAGCGAAGAGGCGAGGCTGGTCGTAACGTCACGCTCGTTGAGGCCGTACTGGCTGGCGCGGGTGCGATCGATATCGACGTTCAACTGCGGATAGCGCGCCGACTGCTGGATGCGCGCATCGGCCACGCCGGGGATCCTGGCGATGCGGCGCAGGATTTCCTTGGCGAGCGCCTGGTTCTCCGCATCTTTCTTGCCGGTCACCTGGATATCGATCGGCGCGGGCGCGCCGAAGTTGAGAATCTGGCTGGTGATATCGGCGGGCAGGAACGAGAAGGTGGTGCCGGTGAACGCCTTAGGGAGTTCCTCGCGCAGCTTCTGCACATATCCGGCGGTCGGCTTGTGATCCTTGGCAAGCTGGATGAGGATATCGCCGTCCTGCGGGCCGATCGTGCCGGAGTTGTTGTAGGTCGTGTTGATCGAGCTGACCGGCAGGCCGATGTTGTCGACCACCGAAACCAGTTCGTCCGCCGGGATGACCTCGCGGATCTTGCGCTGGATGCGGTCGAACTCGGCGGAGGTATCCTCGATCCGCGAACCGACCGGTGCACGCACGTGCATCGCCATCTGTCCGGCATCGACCGACGGGAAGAAATTCTCGCCCAGGAACGGCGCGAGCAAAAACGATGCGGCGACGCAAACGAGGAAGCCGATCACGAACATCTTGCGCGCGGCGAGCGCGCGTTCGAGCAGACCGAGATAGCCGCTGCGAAACCGCTCGAACTGCCGCTCGAACCCGCGCTGGAACCGCACCAGCGGGTTGCGCGAGGGGGGTGCCTCGTGCAGCGCGGCATCGTCGTGGCCTCCGTGGGGCTTGAGCAGATACATCGCCATCGTCGGCACCAAAGTGCGCGACAGGATGAACGATGCGATCATCGCGAACACCACCGCCAGCGCCAGCGGCACGAACAGGAAGCCGGATACACCGGGCAGGAAGAACATCGGCACGAACACGATACAGATGCACAGCAACGACACGAATGCCGGCCCGACGATCTGCGCCGCGCCGTCGAGGATCGACTGGATCACCGGCTTGCCCTGTTCGAGGTGCCAGTTGATGTTCTCGATCGTCACCGTCGCGTCGTCGACAAGGATGCCGACCGCGAGGGATAGTCCGCCCAGTGTCATCGTGTTGAGCGTATTGCCCGTCACCGACAACGCTATGATCGCGGCGAGGATCGACAGCGGAATCGAGATCGCGATGATGAGGGTCGAGCGCCAGCTCCCCAGGAACAGCAGGATCATCACCGAGGTGAGCGCGGCCGCGATCGCGCCTTCCTTGATCACGCCCTCCACCGCCGCCTTCACGAACAGCGACTGGTCGCCGATCGGCACGACCTTCAGCGTCGGCGGCAGCGTCGCCTGGATCTTGGGCAGCGCGTCCTTGATGCCCTGCACGATCGCGAGCGTGGAGGTCGCGCCGTTCTTGAGGATGGTGATGAGCACCGAGCGCGAACCGTCGACATGCACGACGTTGGTCTGCGGGGCCGAGCCGTCGCGGACGTGCGCCACGTCGCGCATGTAGATCGTCGCGCCATTGACGACCTTGATCGGCAGCGCGTTCAGTTCCTCGATCGTGCTCGGCGCATTGTTGAGCTGCACGCTGTACTGGAAGCCGCCGATCTTGGCGAAGCCGGCCGGGTTGATCTGGTTCTGCGCGGCGATCGCATTGCCGACATCCTGCCCCGACAGACCCTTGGATTGCAGCGCGGCGGGATCGAGATCGATCTGGATCTGGCGCGTGCGTCCGCCGGAGGGGTAGGGGACGGCGGCGCCCGGCACCGTCACCAGACCGGGGCGAACCTGATTCTGCGCAAGATCGAACATGCGGCCTTCGCTCAGCCCCTTGCCCGACAGCGCAAGCTGGAGGATCGGCACGGTCGAAGCGTTATAGTTGAGGATCAGCGGCGGCGTCACGCCCGGCGGCAACTGCTTCAGCACGGTCTGGCTGACCGACGTCACCTGCGCGGTCGCGGTGCGGATGTCGGCGCCTGGCTGGAAATAGATCTTCACCACGCCGATGCCGGGCAGCGACTGGCTTTCGATATGGTCGATATCGTTGACGGTGGTGGTCAGCACGCGCTCGAACGGCGTGATGATGCGTCCGCTCATCTGGTCGGGCGGCAGGCCGCTATACTGCCATGCGGTGGCGATGACCGGCACGCGAATGTCGGGGAAGATGTCGACCGGCGTGCGGATTGCGGCCAGCACGCCGATGATCGCGATCAGGATCGCCATTACGATGAAGGTCAGCGGGCGCGTCAGCGCCATCCGGACGATACCGATCATCGTGTGGGTCCGATGCTGCTGTGGTGCGGCGCGTGAGCCACAAGGCGTGTCATGTCGGGATCGCCATTCGTATGTTGCGATGCGGCGAAGTGCGCCTGCCAAACACGCGTGTCCAATATTGTTTGCGGCATGATTGATATGATACGGCTATCGATCATGGAACTTCGCCATCTGCGCTATTTCGTTCAGGTCGCCGAGGATCTGCACTTCGCGCGTGCCGCCGCGCATCTCGGCATCTCGCAACCACCGCTTAGCCAGCAGATTCGTGTGCTGGAGGAGGAGTTGCAGGTGCGCCTGCTCGAACGCACCAGCCGCCGCGTCGCGCTGACGCCGGCGGGGCGGCTGTTCCTCGACGCCGCCCGCGCAACGCTGCGGGAGGCGGACAACGCGATCTCGGTCGCGCGCCGCGCCGCGCGTGGTGAACTCGGCGGGCTGGCGATCGGGTTCAGCGCGTCGGCACCTTTCGTGACGGAAATCGCGCACGCGATCGCCGATTTCCGCGACCGCTATCCGGCGGTGTCGCTGATGCTGCGCGAGATTGCCGGGACCGACCATCTCCGGCAGCTCGAGGATCATCTGCTCGACATCGCCTTTCACCGCAGCCGCGCCATGCCCGATCTGCCCGACACGCTGACTGCCGAGCCATACCTCAGCGAGCGGTTGTTCGTCGCCTGTCCGCCCGGCCACCGTCTCGCCGCGCAGGACAGCATACGTCTCGCCGATCTCGCCGATGAGCCACTGGTGCTGTACTCACAGGATCGCAGCCCGTTCACCGGCCACCTGCTGGCGCTGCTGCGCGAGAGCGGCATCGAACCGCGGGTCGCGCAGGTCGTCACCGACGTGACGACCCTGTTCGGGCTGGCGGCGGCGGGAATTGGGGTGATGGTAGTGGTCGAATCGCTGTGCACGCTGCAATCGGCGATGCTGACCTACCGCCGGGTAGAGGACGATATCGCCACGATCATGCTGTGGCTGGTCCGCCACCGCGAGCCGACGTTGCCCTGTCGCAACTTTCTGGGGATGCTCGGCGCGCCCGAAGCGCGGTGAGGCGGATCAGCGTGTCGACATCGAATACGGCCGCGCCGCCGTGCTGCTCGCCCACGTCTTGTTCGGCGTTGCCGCCATGGTGAAGCGCAATTCGCCGCCGCCGCGGATTTCCGCATCGGTCACGAAACTGCGCGCGAGCAGGCGGCCATTCAGCGTCACTGCGCCGACATAGCGGTTAGCGTCCGACAGCCCGTCCGCCAGCACGGTGAAGCGCTTGCCGTTCGGCAGGTTCATCACCGCGCGCGAAACGAACGGCCGCCCGATGGCATATTGGTTCGACCCAGGCGTAACGGGATAGAAACCCAGCGCGGTGAACACCAGCCACGCCGACATCTGGCCGAGATCGTCATTGCCGGCGAGGCCCTCGGGCGTCGGCTTGTACTGCGTGTCGACGATCTGCTTCAGTCGCTCCTGCGTGCGCCACGGCGCGCCTGCGTAATCGTAGAGATAGGCGACGTGGTGGCTCGGCTCGTTGCCGTGGATATATTGTCCGATCAGCCCGGCGATGTCCTCGGCATGGCTGTAATCGACCTTGCTGTTGTCGAAATCGAACATCGCATCGAGTTTAGCGATCGTTTGCCGGTCGCCACCGAGCGTTTGGATCAGCGAAGCCTCGTCCTGCGGCACGAACCAGCTATATTGCCAGGCATTCCCCTCGGTATAATCCGAGCCGTAGTTGATTGCGGTCGGATCGAACGGGGTGCGGAATGCACCGCTCGACAACCGCGCGCGCAGCCAGCCGGTCTTCGCGTCAAAGCTGTTGCGCCAGTTGCCCGCGCGCTTGTCGAACCGGTCCGCGATCGCGGTCTTGCCCATCGCGCGTGCCATCCGCGCGATGCTCCAGTCATCGAAGGCATATTCCACCGTCTTGGAGGCCGCCTCAGGCTCCTTGTCGATCGGCACGTAGCCGCGATCGATATAGTCGCCCAAGCCCCCGTAAGACCGGTGATCCGCACTCGCCACCATCGCCGCCAGCGCGGCCTCGGCATCGAACCCGCGCAGGCCCTTCATATAGGCATCGGCGATCACCGGCACGGCGTGATAGCCGATCATGCACCATGTCTCGCGCCCGGCGAACTGCCACACCGGCAGGATACCGTCCGGGCTGACCTGCTGGCTCGCCACCAGCGACTGCACCACGTCGGCGGTGGTCTGTTCGGGCTGCACCAGCGTCAGCAACGGATGCTCGGCGCGGAACGTATCCCATAGCGAGAAGGTCGAGCGGAAGGTGAAGCCCTTGGCCTGATGCACCTGATCGTCCGGGCCACGGTAGCGTCCATCGGCATCGCTCCACACGCTGGGCGCGAGCAAGGCGTGGTAGAGCGCGGTGTAGACATTGGTGCGGGTTGCCGCCGGTGCGTCGATCTGCACCGCGCCCAGCGCCTTCTCCCAAGCCACCGTGGTGCGGGCGCGTACCGCATCGAACCCGCCACCCTCGCTGGCGAGATTGGCGACGGCGGCGTTCTCGTCCACCCCCGACAGCGCGACGTTCACCTCGAGCGGCTTGGTGAGCACCCCGAAATCGAGCCGCGCCTCCAGCGCCCGCCCTAGCTTCTCGGCCAGCGCGTCGCTGCCGCGTCCCGGGCCCTGGAAACCCTTGTAAGGCACGTTCTCCTCGCGATCGACGAAGCCGTGATCGGTCAGCGGCGCGGAGAAGCGCATCGCGAAGTACAGCTTGCGCCCCGGCGCCCAGCCGCGCGTCTCGCGGAACCCGGTGAGGGTGCCGTCCGGCCGCAGGTGCAACCCCGACCACAGCACCTTGCCGGGATAATTGTAGAGCGACGATCGCAGATCGATTACCAGATGCGCCGCCTTGTTCGCCGGGAAGGTATAGCGATGCACGCCGATCCGCGTCCCCGCCGTCATCTCCGCGCGCACGCCGCTATCGGCGAGCGTCACCGCGTAATAGCCGGGATGCGCCACTTCGGTTTTATGGCCGAAGCGCGAGCGATAGCCGCTGCCTGGCCGCTTGGGGTCGCCGGGATCGAGCGACACGGTATCGCCCGCCACCGGCATCACCAGCACGTCGCCAAGGTCGCTATGTCCAGCGCCTGAGAAGTGCGTGTGGCTGAACCCTTGGATGGTCGGGTCTTCGTAGCGATAGCCGGCGGCATGGCTGTAACATTCGCGGATCACGCAACTCGTGTCGGTGTCGGGCGAAAGTTGCACCATCCCGAACGGCGCGGTCGCGCCGGGGAAGGTATGCCCCTCGCCACCGGTGCCGATCATCGGGTCGACCGCGTCGATCGGCGCGGGGGTCTGCGCCGCGAGCGTGGCGGGCAGCAGGGCGGCGAGCAGGAGGGGATAGCGCATCGCCGCAGTTAAGCAGCGATGCGCCCACCCGGCAATCGCCCGCGGTTCAGATCGCCGCCAGCGCCTGTTCGAAATCGGCGATCAGGTCGTCGGCGTCCTCCACCCCGATCGAAATGCGCACGAGATTGTCGGTGATGCCAAGCGCTGCCTTGCGGGCATCCGGCACCGACAGATGCGTCATGCCCGCCGGGTGGCTCGCCAGCGTCTCGGTGCCGCCCAGACTGACCGCAAGCTTGGCGATCTGGAGCGCATCGAGGAAGCGGAAGCTCTCCGCCTCGCCGCCTTTGAGGAACAGCGAGAAGGTGCTGCCCGCGCCTACGCAATGCCGCCGGTAGATGTCGGCCTGCCGCGCATCGCCCTGCTGTTCGAGGAAGCCGAGATAGCCGACCCGCTCGACCTTCTGGTGCCCGTCGAGGAACGCACAGACCTTGGCGGCATTCTCGCCCGCGCGGCTCATGCGCAGTTCCAGCGTTTCGAGGCTGCGCAGCAGCATCCAAGCGGTATGCGGGTCGCAGATCGTGCCGATCGTGTTGCGCATCGACCGGATCGTGTTGATGTGCGCCTTCGTCCCCAGCACGCCACCGGCGACGAGATCGCTATGCCCGCCGGCATATTTGGTGAGGCTGTACACCACAAGATCGGCGCCATGCCGCAGCGGCTGCTGCCACAGCGGGCCGAGGAAGGTGTTGTCGATCGCGATCGGCGGCTTCTCGTCGAGGTCACCGAAGATCGCGTCGCGGCTCGCCGCCACCGCCTCGATATCGACCAGCGCGTTGGTCGGGTTGGCGGGGCTTTCCAGATAGATCAGCGCGACGCGGCCCTGACCCTTGGCTTGTTCGAGCACCGTGTCGATCTCCGCGCGGGTCGCGCCCGCCGGGAAGTCGAGCCACTTCACCCCGAACTTGCCGAGGATGCGACCGATCAGCGTCTCGGTCGCGGCATACAGCGGGCCGGAATGGACGATCGTGTCGCCCGGCGCGACCATCGCCAGGAACAGCGTGGCGATCGCCGACATGCCGGACGAGAAGGCGAGTGCATCCTCCGCTTCCTCCCACACGCCGAGCCGGTCCTCGAGGATCTCCTGATTCGGCCCGTTGAAGCGCGAATAGACCAGACCGTCCGCGCCGCCGGGCCGCTTGCCGGTGACGCCCTCGAAATGGCGCTTGCCCGCCGCCGCATTGGGGAACACGAACGTCGAGGTGAGGAAGATCGGCGGTTTGAGCGATCCTTCCGACAGCATCGGATCATAGCCATGCCCCATCATCCGCGTTGCGGCCGAAAGCTTGCGGCCGCCGATCTGTTCGAGCGCGGGCTTGGCGCCGCGTTGCGGTGCGCCGCCGGTCAGGTCGGCTTCGGTTTCGTCAGTCATGCTCGTCTCC
Organism: Sphingomonas sp. GC_Shp_3; assembly: GCF_026540945.1. NCBI lineage: Bacteria > Pseudomonadati > Pseudomonadota > Alphaproteobacteria > Sphingomonadales > Sphingomonadaceae > Sphingomonas > Sphingomonas sp. GC_Shp_3. The sequence continues at coordinate 129,182 of NZ_JALNUT010000007.1, read as the reverse complement.
TCGCGCGTCCCGGCTGATGCGGGTTCGTCACATTTGTAACGATCTGTCGGCAACCGGCGCCGAATGCAAGCGCAGGTCGTGGCCGGCTACGCAAACACGACGAGCCGCTATGTCAGCCCGATGATCGACACCTGTCGACCGTAGCCCGGCTCGCCGCGATGCGTCGCGCGGCGGAAGCTGAAGAAACGCGCCTCGTCGCCGTACGTATCCAGCCCAAGCGTTTCGACGTGGCCGATCCCCTCGCTCGCCAGCCGATGCGCGACATAGGCTTCGAGATCGAACTGGTGGTGACCCGCGCGACCGTCCGAGAAGAACCGTGCGTTGGCGGGGTCCGCTTCGTCGAAGCGCGACGCGAAGGCGGCATCCACCTCGTAGCTCGCCCGTGCGATGCACGGCCCGACTGCGGCGACGATCCGCTCGCGGCGTGCCCCCAGCGTCTCCATTGCCAGAATCGTGGAGGTGGTGACGCCGCCCAGTGCGCCTTTCCACCCGGCGTGTGCCGCGCCGACCACGCCGGCTTGCGCGTCGGCCAGCAGCACCGGCGCGCAATCAGCGGTAAGAATGCCGAGCGCGATACCGGGACGATCGGTGACGAGCGCGTCCGCACGCGGACGCAGCCGTTCCTCGAACCCGGACAGCACGGTCACGGCATCGGCGGAATGAACCTGATAGAGTGTGACGAGCGTCGCGCCCGACAGCACCGCCTCGCCCGCGCGACGGCGGTTCTCCATGATCGCGTCTGGTTCGTCTTCCGATCCGAGGCCGACGTTCAGCCCAGCGTGGATACCCTGCGATACCCCTCCGCCCCGACCAAGGAAGCCGTGCGCCACACCCTCCAGCGCCTTTGCGCGGTTCACCTCGACCGGCACGCTCATAACGCCAGCCGCATCAGGCGGTCGTCATCGATTGTCTCGCCGACCTGGAAGGCATAGGCGCCGATCTCCTCGAAGCCGTAGCGCTCGTAGAAACGTCGCGCGCGGTGGTTGTCGACATACACGCTGAGGATGATCTCGCGCGCGCCGTGATCGCGCGCGTGAAAGATCGCCCACTCCATCATCTCCTGCGCGATGCCCTGCCCCTGCCAGGGGGCAAGCACGTAGAACTGGTACAGTTCGATCGCGTCGGGGCGCCATTCGCCGGGGAACGTCACCGGGCCCATCTTGGCGAAGGCGATGATCGCGTCGCCCTCGACCGCGAGTCGGACGGTAAATTCAGGGTCGGAGAGTTGCGCGGCGAGGCCGTTCGCACCGAACGCGTCATCCAGGAAGGTCGCGAGATCGGACGGGCTGTAGAGCGTGCCGAACGTCTCGACGAACGACTGCCGCGCCATCGCCGACAGGGCCGCGGCATCGGCGGCGCGTGCGTCACGGTAGGTTATCACGCGGCGAACCCCGCCGGCTGCGGCCAGCCCGGCGCGGTCACGGTGAGCGCCTTGAACAGATCGCCCATCGCATCGACCAGCCGGTCACGGTCGGCGGCGATGGCATCGGCGCGGGCCGGTGTGGCGCGGGCCAGCGCGGCGGCGCGTGCGTCGATGCCGAGTGCGCGCAGCAACGCGCCTTGCCCGACGACGGGTGACGGCACCGCGCCCTCCTTGGCGGCGGCGGCGGCCAGCGTGGCGAAATCGACGTGTGCGGTCAGGTCGTTCTCGCCCGGGTGTTCGAACGGGTTGGCGAAGGCGTGGCCGCGCACCGCCTGCAGGGTGTCGCCGATCGCCGGACCTTCGTAGCCGTAATCTATGGTGAGGATTGCGCCGCCCTGGCTGGCGATCCGCCGGGACAGCGCGCGAAAGATGGCGACGCTGGCCGGTGACGTCTCGATGATCGACCCCGGCGCGGCATCGCGCAAGCGCTCGGGGATGATCTCGCCCGGTACGGCCTTAGCCGTGATCGGCAGGAATAAAGTGTCCTGACAGGCGACATAGCGCTCCGCCCAGCCACCACCGGCGCGCACCAGTTGGCGGATCGGCAGTGCGTCGAAGAATTCGTTGGCGACGACGATCAGCGGCTGCCCTTCGGGTAGCGTCGTCACGTCGTCATGCCACGTCGCGTCCGACACCCGCTTCGCCTGTTCGGCACGCAGCACCGGGCTGGTCTCGACGAAATGTACCGGTGGGGTGAAGCCCGCCTTGGCGGCGGCGCGCAACGCATCGGCGGTGAGCGTGCCGCGACCGGGGCCGCACTCCACCCACGCCGCATCCGGCCGCGCGGCGCGATCCCACAGATCCGCCGCCCACAGCCCGATCAGCTCGCCGAACATCTGGCTGATCTCGGGCGCGGTGGTGAAGTCGCCGCCCGTACCCAGTGGATCGCGCGTCGCGTAATAATGCGCGTTGGCGGCGGCCATATATTGCGCGATTGGGATCGGCCCGGCGAGCGTAATCGCCCGCGACAGCCGGTCGGCGAGGGTCGCCTCCTCAGGCGCGCTCAGGCGACGCTCTCCGTGCCGGCGATCGATTCGATGCGCGTGCGACGGCCCTTGGCGGTCGCGACGAGATACACTCCGCCCAGGATCATCGGCAGCGTCAGCACCTGCCCCATGTGGATGGTGGTGGCGAAGAACGTACCGGCGAACTGCGAATCCGGCTCGCGGAAGAACTCGACCGTAAAGCGGGCGAGGCCGTAGCCGATCAGGAAGATGCCGACGAGCTTGCCCGGCTCGTACCGCGCCTTGGTGCGCCAGAAGAAGAACCATAGCACCGCGAACAGCGCGATCCCCTCAAGGCTCGCCTCGTACAACTGGCTCGGGTGGCGCGGAATATCGCCGCCGCCGCGCGTGAAGATGATCGCCCACGGCACGTTGCTCGGCTTGCCCCAGAGTTCGCCGTTCACGAAATTGGCGATCCGCCCGAAGAACAGCCCGAACGGCACGCAGCAGGCGAGGTAATCATGCACGCGCAGCCAGTTGAGCTTATGGTTTCGCGCGAACAGGATGATGCCGAGCGAGGTGCCGATCATCCCTCCGTGGAACGACATGCCGCCATCCCACAGCCGCAGGATGTTCAAGGGGTGCAGGAACATCTCGGGCGCGTAGAACAATGCATAGCCGAGCCGCCCGCCGAGGATGATGCCGAGCGTCGCGTAGAACACCAGATCGTCGGCATGGCGCCGCGCCATGGGCGAACCGGGCTGCGCGATCAGCTTGAGCAGGTACCACCAGCCGATCAGGATGCCGGTGATATACGCGATCGAATACCATTTGATGTCGAAGAAGCCGAGGCTCAACGCGACCGGATTGAGGTGCAGTTGCTCGAAGCGCAGGTGCGTCTGCGTGGACGCAGCGAGCGCGGTGGCGGCGATGAGAGTCAAGCGGCAGGTCCTCGGTCGTTCGTTACGCCTCCATAGTCGGCGCGGACCACAACACCAAGCGGAAGACGATGCGCCGCGCTTGTCCCCTGCTCAGGCCGGGCACGAAGCCGTGGGGAGAATGGCGCGAGAACCGAACGCTAGCGGCGCGCGTTAGGGATGGTGGCGCGGCAAAGCGCAGGATAGAGCAAGGCTATGGTAGCGCGCGGAGAGGGAAACACAGTCGGTCGGCGCGGTCTGTTGATCGGTGGCGGCGTTGGGGTCGGGCTGATCGTCGCGTGGGCGGTTTGGCCGCGCAGTTACGCGCCCAACCTGCCGCTCGCGCACGGCGAGTCCCTGTTCAACGCGTACCTGAAGATCGGCGAGGATGGTGTCGTCACCGTCGCGGTGCCGCAGGCCGAACATGGCCAGGGCGTGTATACCGCGCTCCCGCAGATTCTCGCCGACGAACTCGGCGCGGACTGGCGCACGGTGGCGGTGCAGCCCGCGCAGCTCAACCCACTCTATGCCAATCCACTCGGTGTCGACACGCTATTCGAGGGGCTGTTCGACGCGCTGCCGCTGCCTTTACGCGAAGGCCACGCCCGGCGCAGCGCGCTGTTGCTCACCGCCGGGTCGACCTCGGTGCGTGCGTTCGAGGCGCCGCTGCGGCAAGCGGGCGCGGCGGCGCGGGTGCTGCTGTGCAAGGCCGCCGCGAAACGCTGGAACGTCGGCTGGCAGGCGTGCGCGACCGAAGGCGGCTTCGCTACGCATGGCAAGGACCGGCTGCGCTTCGGCGAACTGGCGGCGGCTGCGGCGGGCGGCACATTGCCCGATCCGGTGCCGTTGCGCGGGGAGGGGGGCACGCGCCTGTCAGGCCAGTCGCTGCCCCGGCTCGATGCGCCCGCCAAGGTCGACGGCTCCGCCAATTTCGCCGGCGACATCCGCCTGCCCGACATGGTGTTCGCCGCGATTCGGCAGGCGCCAGTCGGTGACGCGAAGCTGCTCTCGGTCGATCGCGATGCCGCCGCGCACGTGCGCGGGATGCTGTCGGTGGTCACCAACGACGATTGGGTGGCGGCGGTGGCGAGCAACTGGTGGGCGGCGAACCGCGCGCTCGATGCGCTTGCGCCGAAATTCTCGACCACCGGGCCAATCGTCAACAACGACAGTATCGATGCGGTCCTCGCCGCCGCGCTGAAGGGCGATGGCACGCGGATCTGGTCGACGGGGGATCTCGCCACCGCCTTCAAGGGCGCGAAACTTGTCACCGCCACCTACCGCGCCGGGCTCGCCGTCCACGCCGCGATCGAGACGATGACAGCGACCGCGCGGCTGACCGACGGCAAGCTCGAATTGTGGCTGCCGACGCAGGCACCAGGCCTCGCGCGGGCGGCGGCGGCGGCAGCGCTCGGCATTTCGGAGGGCGCGGTGGTCGTCTATCCGATGCTGATCGGCGGATCGTTCGGCGCCAATCTCGAACATCTCGCCGCCACGCAGGTGGCGGTGCTGGCGCGCGATCTCAAGCGGCCGGTGCAGCTCACCTGGTCGCACGGTGAGGATCTGCTGCATGATCGCTACCGCCCGCCCGCACTGGCGAGGATGACCGCGCGACTCGGCGGCAATGGCCAGATCCTCGGCTGGCAGGCCAAGATCGCCGCGCCCTCGACCGGCCGCGAACTCGCGGGCCGGCTGCTCGCCACAGACCGGGCTGCGCGCGCGGCGTTGGCGATATCGGCAGCGGGCGATACCTATGCGGTGGCGGGCGCGCGACCGGTCTATCGCATGCCGGCCTATGCGATCGATCATCATCCCGCCGATATCGGCGTGCCGACCGGCCACTGGCGTTCGGGCGCGCACAGCTACACCGCGTTCTTCAACGAGTGTTTCATCGACGAACTCGCGCATGTCGCCGGTACCGAGGCGCTGTCGTTCCGCATCGGCATGTTGGGCGGCGACGCGCGGCTGGCGCGCTGCCTGTCCACCGCCGCCTCGCTGGGCGGATGGGAGGGTGGCGTTCAAGGCAGCGGGCAGGGCATCGCCTGCCACAGCTTTCGCGGCAGCCACATCGCGGTGCTGGCGGAGGCACATCTCGACAACGACGGTTCGGTCGCGGTCGACCGCATCGTCGCGGCGGTGGATTGCGGGCGGCAGATCAACCCTGATCTCGTCCGTCAGCAGATCGAGGGCGGGCTGATCTTCGGCATGGCGGCGGCGATCGGCGCGTCGACCGGGTTCAGCGACAATCTCGCCACCGCGCGCACGCTCGGGGATCTCGATCTGCCGCGCCTTGCCGACACCCCCGACATCACCGTCGAACTGATCCCCAGCGAGGCCGATCCGGGCGGGGTGAGCGAACTCGCCGTCCCCGCGATCGCCCCCGCCATCGCCAACGCGCTGCAAGCCGCGACCGGCACCCGCCGCCGCACGCTGCCGCTCATCACAGGAATCGCATGATGTTGCCTGCCAACCATCCCCCCATCGCGCCGCCGCGCATCGGCGTGCTGCTCATCAACCTCGGCACGCCCGACGCCGCCGACGCGCGCGCGGTGAAGCGGTATCTGCGTGAGTTCCTGTCCGATCGCCGCGTCGTCGAACTGCCGCCGCTGCTGTGGCAGCCGATCCTGCGCGGGATCATCCTCAACACCCGGCCGAAGAAATCCGCGCACGCCTACGGTCAGGTCTGGCGCGAGGACGGCTCGCCGCTCGCCGCGATCACCGCCGCGCAATCGCGCGCGCTGCATGGCGCGTTCGGTCCGGGCGTGACGGTGGATTGGGCGATGCGCTACGGCAATCCGTCGATCGCCGAGCGGCTGGCGACGATGAAGGCGGCGGGCTGCGAACGCATCCTGTTTGCGCCGCTGTACCCGCAATATAGCGGCGCGACGACCGCCACCGCCAACGACAAGGTGTTCCTCGCGCTCGCCGGGATGCGCTGGCAGCCGGCGATCCGCACGCTGCCGCCCTATCACGACGACGCGCGGTATATCGCGGCGCTGAAGACCACGGTCGAGGCGGGGCTGGCGGCGCTCGATTTCACGCCGGACGTGATCCTCGCCAGTTTCCACGGCATGCCCAAGCGGACGCTGCAACTCGGCGATCCCTATCATTGCCACTGCCAGAAGACCGCGCGGCTGCTGGCCGAGGCGCTCGACCGCCCGCTGACGATCACCTTCCAGTCGCGCTTCGGCCCCGCCAAATGGCTGGAGCCTGCCACCGACCTCACGCTCGCCGCGCTGCCGGGGCAGGGCATGAAGCGCGTGGCGATCGTCGCGCCGGGCTTCTCGGCGGATTGCCTCGAAACGCTCGAGGAATTGTCGATTCGCGGGCGCGAGCAGTTCCTTGCGGCCGGCGGTACCGACTTCGCCTACCTGCCGTGCCTCAACGATTCGGCTGCGGGCATTGAAATGTTGCGCGAAATACTCGGACAAGAACTTGAAGGCTGGCCGCGCCCGGCTTAGCGTCGGCCTAGAAACGTAGGAGAGATGCATTGGCACGAGTAGCAATCGTCACGGGTGGAACGCGCGGTATCGGCGAGGCGATCAGCCTCGCGTTGAAGGACGCTGGCGTCACCGTCGCCGCCACCTATGCCGGCAATGACGAGCGCGCGCGCGAGTTCACCGAGCGGACCGGTATCAAGGCGTACAAGTGGGACGTGGCGGATCATCAGGCCTGTCTCGACGGGTGTGCCAAGGTGGCGGAGGAGCTTGGCCCGATCGATATCGTCGTCAACAACGCCGGCATCACCCGCGACGGCACCATGCTCAAGATGACCTACGAGATGTGGAAAGAGGTGATGGACACCAACCTCGGCGGGTGTTTCAACATGGCCAAGGCGACCTTCCCCGGCATGCGCGAACGCAAGTGGGGACGGATTGTCAACATCGGCTCGATCAACGGGCAGGCCGGCCAATATGGTCAGGTCAACTACGCTGCCGCCAAGTCGGGCATCCACGGCTTCACCAAGGCGCTGTCGCAGGAAGGCGCGCGCGCCGGCGTGACCGTCAACGCGATCGCACCAGGCTATATCGACACCGACATGGTGGCGGCGGTACCGGCCGACGTGCTGGAGAAGATCGTCGCCAAGATCCCGGTCGGTCGTCTTGGTCAGGCGCACGAGATCGCGCGCGGCGTGGTGTTCCTGTGTTCAGAAGACGGTGGCTTCGTGACCGGTTCGACGCTGAGTATCAACGGTGGACAACACATGTACTGACGATCGAAGGCACGGCGGCCAGCCGCCGTGCCGCGCGCTCTGAGCGAGTTGGCCTGCGCGGCCCGCAGCTCGGCATCGCCATGCTAGCCAAGGCGCACGCGCTACCCGACGCAGCTCGCAATAATGGCTGCCAACGGGTCTGCTGTCGCGGCTTCGATCAACGACAAGAGGGTTGGTGTCTTTCGACACCAACCCTCCGCTTCGCCCCGATACGCCACACGGGGGAAGATGCTAGACCGTTTTGCGGGAGAATTTCTTCCGCGTGCCAGATCGAAAGTCAGCGGCAGGAACGCGGATTGTCCGACCGATCGATCGCGCGTCCGGTCAAGGCGCCTGCACCCGCGCCCAGCACCGTACCGACGCCGCGATCACCACGCCCGGCCACCGAATTGCCGAGCAAACCGCCGGCTATGGCACCAAGGATGGTCCCGGTCGCGCTGCTGCACCGATTGGGGCGATACCGACGACGATCGTAGCCGCGATCCTCATAGCCACGTCGGGCGTACCCACGCCGATCATAGCCACGGTCGTACCCGCGTCCACGATACCCGTCGCGATCCGCATGATCGTAGCGAGCACCGTCGGAATATTGCGCCGATGCCGGAGCCGCGGCGATGCCGCCCGCCGACAACACGAGAGCGGCAGCGGCGAGCGAGGCTTTGTTGATCATCGTGGCGTCTCCCGTAAACTCGTCCAAACGTTGCTTGCGACTATTCGGAAGCGACTAGGTTCCGAAGAGTCGACGGCGCAACATCTGTTGGTGGTGTTATGGGCGAAGCGCGTTGAGCGCAGACTGAACGGGCCCGTTATCCCCCGTTCATCACAATCCTGTGCTTCAAAGCATTGCGCGCTGCCGCGTCATGGCTCACGGCAGCGTCGATGCGTGTGTTTGCTGCCTGTCTGCTGGCGCTTTTCTTTACCCCGGACTGGGTTGGAGAGCCACGTTTGCCGCTGATGGGGCGCGATGCCGTCATCCACGCCGCGCCGGTGTCGCTCGACGCGCAACATCCCGAGCGGAACCGCGTCGGTGCGCTGGAATGGCTTGGCGGGGTGCGGTTGACCAGCCCGGACGCGGCGTTCGGCGGTTTCTCATCGCTACACGTCGCCTCCGGTCGTCGCATTACGCTGCTGAGCGATGGCGGCAATATCGTGCAGTTCACGCTTGGCGACGATTGGCGGCCACGGCACATAGCGTTTGGCGATCTGCCGGCTGGACCAGGGACGGGGTGGTCCAAAGTCGATCGTGACAGCGAGTCCATGAGCGTGGATCCCAAGGACGGCAGCGTCGTGGCGGGGTTCGAGACCAGCAACATGCTGTGGCGCTACACGCCCGATCTGCGTCACGCGCTTGGGTCGGTCGCGCCGCGTGCGATGGCGGCGTGGCCGGCGAACGAAGGCGCGGAGAGCTTCACGTTTCTGCCTCTCGCGCGGTGGGGTGGTGGCGCGATCACGATCGGCGAGCAGGACCCGTGGCCGAAGGGTAAGGGCCGTGCGGCGATTCGCTTCACCGGCAATCCGGTAACGCAGCCGAATCGCGGCTTTCGCTTCAGCTTCGTGCCGCCACCGCATTATGATCCGAGCGACGCGACGATCTTGCCGGATGGTCGGCTGATCGTGCTGACCCGGCGCTTCGAGCTGCCGTTCACGTTTTCGAGCAAGCTGGTGGTGATCGACCGCGCGGCGATTCGCCCGGGCGCGGTGGTGCATGGCCGCGAGATCGCCACGTTGGCGCCGCCGCTGATCCATGAGAATTTCGAGGGGATTGCCGCGACGCGCGAAGGCGGTCGGACGATCATCTGGCTGGTGTCGGACGACAACCAGTCGATTCTTCAGCGCAGTCTGCTGCTGAAGTTCAGGCTAGACGAGCCGGGCGCACCCAAAGGCGTTGCCCGGCCCTGACTGCTCTCAGGCCGCGACCTGCGTGCTGAGCTTCTTCGACACGTCACGCTTGAGGCGACGCGCGCGCAGCGACAGCTTGTCGTCGCTGGTCTTGACGAGCCAATTGTCGAGGCCGCCGACATGCTCGACCGAGCGGATGCCGTGCGTCGAGACGCGCAGCTTCACGCTGGTGCCGAGCGCTTCCGACATCAACGTGACGTTCTGGAGGTTCGGCAGGAAGGTACGCTTGGTCTTGTTGTTGGCGTGGGAGACATTGTTCCCCACCATCCGGCCCTTGCCGGTCAGTTCGCAAATGCGCGACATGCTATAATCCTGAAAGCTGGGGTGATCCCGTGAAGGCGTGGGCGCATAACGGGGATGCCGGCGAAGGTCAACCGATTCACGCCATTGGCGCGGCAATGCAACGATCACGGACCCTTTGCGTTGGTTTCGGTAACGATTCGATTTCGCTCTGTGGGGAGAGACTGTATGCGGTTCCTGTTAGCTTTGGTCGGCATTGCCGCCGTGATCGTGATCGCGATGATCTCGCTTGGGCTGCTGTCGTTCCAGACTCGCCCCGGTACGCTGCCGAGCGTGCATGTCGATGCTGGCACTGCGCCCAGTGTTAAGGCCGATGTCGCGACACTCTCGGTCGGCACGGAGAACAAGGTGGTCGACGTGCCCACCGTCGGCACCACGCAAAAGACGATCGCCGTACCGACGCTACGCATGAACAAGCCGGCCGACCAGGCGAGCAACGCCAACGCGCAATAAGCCGCTGGACAGCGCAGCCAGCCACGGCTTTGGGGTCGGTATGTTTCCGATCCCCCTGCCGATGCGGGTCGCGCTCGACGCCGCAGCCGCTGCCGCCGCGCGCGAGGAGGTGCCGGTCGGTGCGGTGATCGTCCGCCGGGGCGAGATTATCGCGACGTCGGCCAACGCGCCCCGCGGTCGCCACGACCCTACCGCCCATGCCGAGATGCTGGCGATCCGCGCGGCCGCTGGGGTGATCGGTGACGATCGTCTGACCGACTGCGACCTGTGGGTCACGCTGGAGCCATGCGCGATGTGTGCGGGTGCGATCGCCCATGCGCGGATCGGGCGGCTGTATTACGGTGCTGGCGACCCCAAGGGCGGGGCGATCGAACACGGCCCACGCTTGTTCACACAAACGACGATCCACCATCGCCCCGAAATCTATCCCGGCATTGCGGAAGGCGAATCGGCAGCCCTGTTGCGCACCTTTTTCGCATCCCGCCGGTAGCGGCGACGTAGCAGCCCGCCGGTTTGGCGGATTGCTACGCCAAGCGCACGTCGTTCTCAGCGCAGATCGCTCTCGGGAATCGGTACGATCTTGATCTCCACCCGCCGATTCGCCGCGCGGCCCGCTTCGGTATCGTTGGCGGCGATCGGTTGCGTCTTGCCGTAACCGCGCGTGGCGATGCGCGCGCCCTGCACCCCGCGCGAGACGAGGTAGTCCGCCACGGCGACCGCGCGCCGTTCCGACAGTGCCTGGTTGTACTGGTCCGATCCGACCGAGTCGGTATGGCCGTACACGTCGATATAGGTACGGTCATACTGCCCGAGCACGCGCGCCACGTCGTCAAGCGTATGCTGGAATGCCGGCGCGACGGTGTCGCTGTTATAGGCGAAGTTGATGCCTGATGGGATCGACAGGATCAGATCGTCGCCCTGCCGAACCACGCGAACCTCGGTGCCGGCGGTGCGGTCGCGCAGGTCGCGCTCCTGCTTGTCCATGTACGATCCGATCGCAGCCCCGGCGAGGCCGCCGATGCCCGCGCCGGCGATCTTGGCGGTGCGATCATGCCGGCCGCCAACCAGATCGCCGAGCAGATAGCCGCCGAGCGCCCCGCCGATGCCGCCGATCGCGGTGTTCGACAGATGCCGCCGGCCGGTGTCCGGATCGGTGACGCACGCCGTCGTGGCGAGCAGCGCGGCCAGCGTGGCAGCACCCGTGAGCTTGCGGAATGCGCGCATGATCTTTCCCTTTTTCTAAATAACTCTCGCCATCAAACCCGCTCGGGCGCGAAGCTGTTCCACCTCCGAACCGAATCGGCATGCGGATCGTTGTTGTTAAGCATCGCAATGTGCGCCAAAGCGTTGGCGGCGCCATGCACCCGCTCTCTCCCTTTCCCTGGATCGACGTCGCGATCATCGTCGCGCTGATCTTCCTCAACGGCCTGTTCGCCATGTCGGAACTGGCGATCGTGTCCGCGCGCCGTGCGCGGCTGGAGGCGATGGTGCGCGCCAAGGTGCGCGGCGCCGATACCGCGATCGCGCTCGCCGCCGATCCCGGCAAGATCCTGTCGACCACGCAGATCGGCATCACGCTGATCGGTATCCTCGCCGGCGCCTATTCGGGCGCGAGCCTCGGCGCGCCGGTCGCGGCGCGGCTGCGCTGGCTGGGGCTGCCCGCGCAGACCACCGAGTCGTTCGGCTTTGCGCTGGTGATCGGCATCACCACCTACGCCTCGCTGGTGATCGGCGAACTGGTGCCAAAGCAGATCGCGCTGCGCGCGCCCGAGCGGATCGCGGCGGTGGCGGCGCGGCCGGTGCTGGTGCTCGCCTGGGCATGTGCGCCGGTGGTGTGGCTGCTCGATTCGTCTTCGGCGCTGCTGTTCCGGCTGATGCGGCTCGACCGCAAGACCGAGGAGCATGTCACCGCCGAGGAACTCCACCTGATCGTGGCGGAGGCGAGCAAGTCGGGCGTGATCGAGGAGCATGAGCGTTCGATCATCTCGGGCGTCGTCCGCCTCGCCGACCGGCCGGTGCGCGAGGTGATGACGCCGCGCACCGATGTCGAGTGGATCGACGCGACGCTGGACGAGGCGGGCGTTCGGACCGCGCTGATGGTCGCCTCGCACAGCCGGCTGCCGGTGGCGGAGGGTTCGGTCGACAAGGTAATCGGCGTGGTGCAGGCGCGCGACGTGGCAATCGCGCTGTTTCGCGGTGAACCGCTCGATCTGCGTGCGCTGATGCGGGCGGCACCCGTGGTGCTCGACCAGATCGACGCGATGGACGCGCTCGATGCACTCCGCCAGGCCGAAGTGCCGATGGCGCTGATCCACGACGAATATGGGCATTTCGAGGGGATCGTCACGCCCGCCGATCTGCTCGCCGCGATTGCCGGCGAGTTCGCTTCGGATGCCGACCCCGACGATGCGCCTTCGGTCGTGGAGCGCGACGATGGCTCGCTGCTGGTGGCTGGCAACATGGCGGCGGACGCGCTGGCCGAGCGGTTGTGCATCGACCTGCCCGAAGATCGCGACTATGCTACGGTCGCCGGTCTGGCGCTCGCCAAGTTCCGCCATCTGCCTGGCGAGGGCGAACATTTCCTCGAACAGGGTTGGAAGTTCGAAGTGGTCGATCTCGACGGCCGGCGCATCGACAAGTTGCTGGTCAGCCGCGGCTGACGGGTCACCCCAGCAAAGCCTCACCCGGGTAAGGCTTGCGGTGCATCCGTTTGGCGAGCGCGCCGCCAAGCATCGGCAGCACGATCGCACACACTTTCATCCATACCGGGTGCGGCAGCGTGGCTACGCTTACGACAGCCGAAGCGACCACGGCAATCACCACCGCCCATCCGACCCGGCGCCTATCGCAGACCCGCAGGCCGAACCATGCGCCACCAAACGCCCCGGCAAGCCAGCCGAACACGGTAAGCAGCTTGGCAGCGAGGGGCATGTCGTGGACGACATCGGACAACGTTGCTGCATCGGCAGAATCTAGGATCGGGAGCGGGTAGAGCGCAGACGTTACCTGTTCGACGGCGTCGATGATCAGCAGCGCCGCGAGCACGCCGAATACGATCCCCAACAAGGTGCGCATGTGATCTCCGCCGCGTCCCGATGACGCGGCGTTATAGTATCCGATCAGCCGCGTGCGTGGGTGCTGCGGTTTTGCGCGAGGCGCGCGCCTTTCGCCTGGCAACTTGCGGAGACGACCGGGAAATCGAGATCGCTGTTGCGGGCGAGCGCGGCGGGCATCGCTGCCTGACACTGTTCAATCGAACGATATTGCGCGGTTTCGAGCCGTGCCTGTGCGCACTGCGCACTGCCATCGCCGCAACCCATGATCGCCATGACGTAAAAGAGCGGTTCCATGATCGTTTCCGTCTTAGCCTCGGGGTCGGACACGCTGGTCCGGTATGCCAGGTAAAATCGATGAGCCGGTGCACTAGTTCCATGAACGCTTCCGATTCCGCTTGACTGTCCCTACATCCGCTCTCGATGCCACCCGAAACTTTCAGCTCCGACACGCCCGAGCGGGCGTTGCTGCCGACGCTGCGGCGCTTCCTCCCGTATCTCTGGCCCGCCGATGCGCCGGCGCTGCGGATGCGGATCGTCGGTGCGATGCTGCTGGTGATCGTCTCGAAGCTGGTACAGGTCTATGGCGCGCCGTTTGCGTTGCAGGGCGCGATCGACGGGATGGCCGGGCACGCGCCCGCGCCGGACCTGACGCAGCTCGTGGGGCTGATGGTGATCGGCTACGCCGCCGCACGATTCGGATCGGTGGTGTTCGACAATCTGCGCAATGCGGTGTTTGAACGCGTCGGACAGGACGCGACGCGGCGGCTGGCGGCGACGGTGTTCCGTCACCTGCACCAGCTTTCGCTGCGGTTTCATCTCGAACGCCGCACCGGTGCCGTCACCAAGGTGGTCGAGCGTGGCACCAAGAGCATCGATACCATGCTCTACTTCCTGTTGTTCAACATCGCGCCGACGGTGTTCGAGCTCGCGTTGGTGCTCGGCATTTTTTGGGTGAAGTTCGGCGTGTGGCTGGTGGTCGGCACGGTGGTGATGGTCGGCGTTTACATCTGGTTCACGCGGGTCGTCACCGATTGGCGATCGGCGCTGCGCACGCGGATGAACGATCTCGATACCGGGGCGGTCGCGCACGCGGTCGATTCGCTGCTCAACTTCGAAACGGTGAAGTATTTCGGTGCGGAGGAGCGCGAGGCCAGGCGCTACGATCGGGCAATGACGCTCTATGCCAATGCGGCGGTGTCGTCGGAAAACTCGCTGGCGTGGCTCAACATCGGCCAGTCGGCGATCACCAACCTGATGATGGCGGGCGGCATGCTGCTCGTCGTGATCGGCTGGAGTCAGGGGCGCTTTACCGCCGGCAACGTTGTGCTGGTGTCCACCCTGCTTAGCCAGTTGTTCCGCCCGCTCGATCTCCTCGGCATGGTGTACCGCACGATCCGGCAAGGCGTGATCGACATGGGCGCAATGTTCGATCTGGTCGATACCGCATCCGAAGTGACCGACGCGCCCGGCGCACGGCCGCTTGCCGTCGCGCGTGGACATATCCGTTTCGAGGACGTGCGTTTCGGGTATGATGACGGTCAGCCGATCCTGAAAGGCGTAGATCTCGATATCCCGGCGGGCGCGACGCTGGCGGTGGTTGGCCCGTCGGGTGCGGGCAAGTCCACGCTCGCGCGGCTGATGTACCGGTTCTACGATCTGACCGGCGGCCGCATCACCATCGATGGGCAGGATATCGCCGGCGTTTCGCAGGCAAGCCTACGCTCCGCGATCGGGATCGTGCCGCAGGATACCGTGCTGTTCAACGACACGATCGGCTATAATATCGCTTATGGCCGCGAGGGCGCGGACGAGGCCGAGATCCATGCGGCGGCGCGGGGCGCGGCGATCGCCGGCTTCATCGAACGCCAGCCGCAGGGCTATGATACGCGAGTCGGCGAACGCGGACTGAAACTGTCGGGTGGCGAGAAGCAGCGCGTCGCGATCGCCCGCACGCTGCTCAAGAACCCGCCGATCCTGATCCTCGACGAAGCGACGTCCGCGCTCGACAGCCGGACCGAGGGCGAGATCCTTGGCACGCTGCAGGCGATCGAGCAGGGCCGCACCACCATCGTCATCGCGCACCGCCTGTCGACCGTTGTCCACGCCGACGAGATCGTCGTGCTGGAAGCGGGCGAGGTGAAGGAACGCGGCACCCACGCCGAACTGCTTCGGCAGGACGGTCTGTATGCGGAAATGTGGAACCGACAGGCGCAGGAGCGCGCGGAGGAATCCCTCGCGGCGGAATGAGTCGTCAGGCGACTAGGCTGCGATACTCCGGGTGCCGTTCGATATAGGCGCGTACGAAGGGGCATTGCGGCACCACCTTCAGCCCGCGGTCGCGCGCTGAATCGAGCGCGGCCTTGATGAGCTTCGATCCGACGCCGCGCCCCTCGATCGCGGGAGGAACGACGGTGTGGGTGAACACGATCGTGTCGCCCTCCATCTGATAGGCGGCGACGGCGCGGTGGCCGCCAACGACCAGTTCGAATTCATATTCGGCGCGATTGTCGGTAACGTCTGGCATGGCCGGCGTGTCGCACAAACGTGCCTCGACCGACAAGATGCCGCGTCAGGCAGCGGCGGCTTTGGCTTCGATCCGCGCGCGTGCCGACAGGAACGGCCCCCGCGGATCGCGCGGTGCCGCGAAGTGGCCGAAGCCGACCGCGCCGGGCATGTCGACATACACGCCCTCCATCCCGCCGCGCATCCGGTATGCCTCGTGCCAGAAACCGGCGCCGCCACTGTCGCGCAGGAAGTCGCGCCACCAGGTCGCGTGCGGCTCGCTACGGGTGAAGCGTTCGAGGCTGTCGTAATCGCGCCAATATTGCCGCATCCCGACGTGGGTGAGCGAGAAGAAGAACTGCTCGTGGTGAAGCAACCCGTCTGGCCGATCACGCTGGATCTCACCGAGACCACGCCCGATCCGCAGCATCGACAGCACCCCGCGCCAGCGCCGGATGCGGAACCCCAGCATCACCACCACCAGATCCGGCGTGGCGGACAGATCGATCGATTCGCGTTTGACCGGCTTTTGCATGGTGTGGCTCCGATGTGTATGCCGTAAACATAAGATAGAAAGTGTACGATGTAAACATGGCAGAGACGTATCATCATGGCGCGCTGCGCGAGGCGCTGGTCACGGCCGCGCTGGGGCTGCTCGACGGCGGCGACACCGCGCCAAGCCTGCGCGAAGTCGCCCGTGCGGCAGGCGTGTCGGCGATGGCACCGTACCGGCATTTCGCCGATCGCGGCGCGCTGCTGCGGGCGGTTGCGGAACGCGGCTTCGCGCAACTGCGGGAGGTGCTGCTCGTCGCCGATGCCGCAGAAAATGCGCGCGCGGCGTTGATCGCGCAGGGCCGCGCCTATGTCGATTTCGCGCGCGCGCATCCGGCGTTGTTCCGGCTGATGTTCTCGGGCGAGAAGACCGGCGGCATGCCGGAGGGCGAAACCGCCTACACTGTGCTTGCCCGCCGCGTTGCCGGGATCGCGCCCCGACGCGCCGAGGTTGCCACGCTCGCGGCATGGGGGCTGGTGCACGGCCTCGCCACCCTGTTGCTGGATACGCGGGTCGGCACGCTGCCGCCGAGCGCGGTCGACGCGGCGCTCGACCTGTTGGTCGACGGCATGGCCGCGCAAGGCTCGACAGCGGCGGGGTAATCCGCGTAACCGGGCCTCGTGATCGACCCGCTTCCGATATTGCAGGATACGTTCGGCTTCCCCGGTTTCCGCGGCGTGCAGAAACAGGTGGTGAGCCGCGTGCTCGCCGCCGAAAATACGCTGGCAGTGATGCCGACCGGCGCGGGCAAGTCGTTGTGCTACCAGCTTCCCGCCGTCGCGCTGGAGGGGACGTGTATCGTCGTCTCACCGCTGATCGCGCTGATGCACGACCAGTTGCGTGCGGCCACCGCGATTGGCATCCGCGCCGCCACGCTCACCTCGGTCGATACCGATCAGATGGAGACGATCGCCCGCTTCCGGCGCGGCGAGCTCGATCTGCTGTACGTCGCGCCCGAGCGCGCCTCCAACGAGTCGTTCCGCAACCTGATCGGCCAGTCGCCGCTTGCCCTGTTCGCGATCGACGAGGCGCATTGCGTGTCGGAATGGGGGCATGATTTCCGGCCCGACTACCGGCTGCTGCGCACGATGCTTGATGCGTTCCCGCACGTGCCGCGCCTCGCGCTGACCGCGACCGCCGACGCGCACACCCGCGCCGACATCCTCGAACAGCTCGGTATTCCGCACGACGGGATGATCGTGGCGGGGTTCGACCGGCCCAACATCCAGTACCGGATCAGCCCGAAGGACAATATCACCCGCCAGATCGCCGACATCGTCGCCGAACAGCCGGGGCCGGGCATCGTCTACGCGCAAACCCGCAAGGGCGTGGAACAGCTCGCCGAGCGGCTGGCGGCGACCGGGCGCAAGGTGCGGCCCTATCACGCCGGGCTCGATCCGCATGTGCGAGCGCGTAACCAGGCCGATTTCGTGGCGAGCGAGGACATGGTGATCGTCGCCACCGTTGCGTTCGGCATGGGCATCGACAAGCCCGACGTGCGCTTCGTTGCCCACGCCGGCCTGCCCAAGTCGATCGAGGGATATTACCAGGAGACCGGCCGCGCCGGGCGCGACGGTGATCCGTCGATCGCGCATCTGTTCTGGGGGGCGGAGGACTTCGTCAAAGCGCGCCAGCGCATCGCCGAGGTCGAGCCGCACCGCCAGCCCGGCGAGCGTGCCCGCCTTACGGCTCTGGGTGCACTGGTCGAAACGCCGACCTGCCGCCGCCAGATCCTGCTGCGCCATTTCGGCGATCCCGCGCCGGACAATTGCGGTAACTGCGACAATTGCCTCAGCCCGCCGGGTGCGATCGATGCGACGGAGGTGGCGAGGAAATTCCTCTCCGCGGTGTTTCGCACGGGGCAAAGCTTTGGCGTCGGTTATATCGAAAGCATTCTGATCGGCCAGTCGACCGAGCGCAGCCTGATGAACGGGCACGAAGCACTCGGCGTCTTCGGTATCGCTTCCACCCCGGAGGAGGTCGCGCTCATCAAGCCGGTGAGCCGCGCGCTGCTGCTGCGCGATGCGCTCCGCGCCAACGATTTCGGCGGGCTGGAGTTCGGCCCTGGCGCGCGCGGTATCCTGAAGGGCGAGACTTCCGTCTCGTTGCTGGTTCCACCCAAGCGCGAACGCCGGCGGCGTGGCGGCGCGGCCGAGAACCCGGCGGGCGATCCGCTGTTCGAGGCGCTGCGCACGAGACGGCGCGAGCTGGCGGCGGCGGCAAGCGTGCCGCCCTATGTCATCTTCCACGATTCGGTGCTGCGCGAGATGGCGACGCTGAAACCGACCAGCCGCGCCGCGCTCGCCCACATCACCGGCATCGGCGCGCGCAAGCTGGAGACCTATGGCGACGCCTTTCTGGAGGTGTTACGCGGATGAACGAGAGGACTGCCATGCTACGCAAAATTGACGACTCGATCTCGGTCGCCCCGCAGATCACGCCGGAGCAAGTCGCGGAAATCGCCGCCGCCGGCTTCGTCGGCATCGTCAACAACCGCCCCGATGGCGAGGATGCCGGTCAGCCCGAAGGTGCCGCGATTCGCGCGGCGGCGGAGGCGGCGGGCCTGAGCTACACCGAGATCCCGGTCACGCAGGCAGGCTTTTCGCACCCGCAGATCGACGCGATGGTGACGGCACTCGAAGGCGCGGGCGGGCCGGTGCTGGCCTATTGTCGTTCGGGTACGCGGTCCTGCAACCTGTGGGCACTGGCGCAGGCCAAGCAGGGCCGCGATCCCGACGTGCTGATCGCCAAGGGACGCGAGGCGGGGTACGACCTGAACGGGTTGCGTCCGCTGCTTGAGGCACTGTCCGGTCGGGCATGATGCACTTGCCGCTCGATCTGCGCTGGTATCAGCTGATCGCGGGCGTGATCGCGCTGGTCGGGATCGGCCTGTTCGCGCGCAAGCTGCGGCGCGACGACAGCAAGATCACCAGCATCGACAAGGCGCGCGAGCAGGCGGAGGAGCGGCTTGCCGGCTTCATCGGCCGCGCCGGGCTGGTGAGCGGCGATGGCGGTGCGGCGGTGGTCGCGGGCAACGGCACGATCGCGGTGCTGCGTAGACAGGGTATCCGCGTCGACGCGCGTCGTCTGGTTGCCCCGCTGTCGCTCAGCACGTCGGTGGAGGGCGTCCGGATCGATACGGGCGAAAGCGTGCTCGGCAGCGTGACGTTGTTCGGCGTGCTGGAGGCCGACGTGCGCCGTATCGAGGCGATCGCGCAGGCCGGCAATGTCGTCGACATCCGACAGTTCCGCGCGAACTGAGCACGCCACTCAAGCTGAACGAACGTTGCACGACCGGTTCAGGACCGGTTCGGACGCGAATCGGTAAACCGTCTTCATCACCTGGAAGGAGACGTACGATGTTGAAGCAAAAGTTCGCCGCCGCTGCCCTCGCCGCCGCAGCGATCATGCCGATGGCCGTCGCGGCACCGGCACAGGCCCAGCGCTATGGTTATGATAATCGCGCTCAGTATCAGCGCAGCTATGACGACGGGCGCGGGTACAGCAATTATAACCGCGGCTACCGCGGTGACTACAGCCGCAGCTACCGTGGCAACGATCGCCGCTATTATCAGGATTGCCGCCGTTCCAGCGGCACCACCGGCCTGATCGCCGGCGGCGCGGGCGGGGCGGTGCTCGGCTCGGTGCTCGGCGGCGGTACGCTTGGCACGATCCTTGGCGCGGTCGGCGGTGGCCTGCTCGGCAAGAACCTCGACCAGAACCACGATCGTTCGCAGAACTACCGCAACGGTTGCTGATCCAGATGCGCAGGGCCGGTCACACGACCGGCCCTGTTATTTGCGTTTGCCGATCTGAAGCGCGCCGACGCAACTTGCCCGATCGATCGGACTGCCATCGGCCTGCCGCGCGTCGACATAACTGACGACCGGCTGGCCTTTGCCGTTGGGGTAGAGATAGGCATCCAGCACGCACGTCGCATTGCCATATTGCAGCTTCTGCGCGGTGCCTTCGCGCACATCGGCGATCGGCGCGCCGAACATCTGCGTCAGCGTCGGCCCGGTCTGCCCCATCACCCGCTCCAGCATCGGCCCGCCACGTGGCACCGGTACGAAGCTTGCCGGTCGGGCGGTCGGCGCTCCCGTGGCGGCGCAGCCGCCCAGCGTCGCCAGCCCCAGCAGAGTCGTAAGTTTTGGGGCGGTCCGTTTCATGCTTTCCTCCCGTGGAACAGATGCGTCGCCATTGCCGCGCCCAGCACGGGTGCTGCAAGGTTGAGGATCGGAACCATGAACAGCCCGGTGCCCGCAACCCCCAGCGTGAAGCGCTGCCACGCGGTCGCCTTGCGCCAGCCACGCATCGCCGCAGCGGGCAGGTGCCGCGCCGCCACCATCTCGGCGAGATCGCGCCCGAGCAGCCAGCCGTTGACGACGACGAACAGCGCGACTGTGCCCACCCCGGTCACCAGCAGCATGATGTAGAGCGGCAGGACCACCACGTTGACGAGGATCGCGCGCGCTGCCGACGCGAGCCCCATCAGCGCCGCCCGTCCCATGCCGACATGTCGCGCCTCCGCCAGCGCCTGCGGGTAATGCTTGCGCTCGACCGCGACGACGATCTCCTCGACGAACAGCATCAGCACGCCGACCGCGATCGCGCGAAACAGCAGCCACCCGGCCGCGAACACCGCCACCAGCGCGGCGAACCCGGCGAGTGCCGACAGCCACCCGTCCGCCCCTTGCGTCGCCGCCAGCCCCTGCGCCCACCACCACGCACCGCCGCCGAGCAGGATGAACAGCGCAAAGGTGATCGCCAGCGACTTTGCGAACACGATCAGGAAGGCGCGATCGCCGAACTGGCCGATCGACAGGAAGAAGGCGCGTAGCATCGCGCAACCGTTGCGGCGTGACGGCGGCCACGTCAACGCGGTTGCGTCACGTCGCGCGGCACCGTACCCGCCGAACTTTCAGTTTCCGCATGGAGAGAACCCTTGAGCGCCCCAACCTACGACGTCGTCGCGATCGGCAATGCCATCGTCGACGTGCTGGCCCAGTCCACCGACGCCTTCATCACCGAGGCCGGCATGAACAAGGGCTCGATGGCGCTGGTGTTCTCACCCGAGGAGGCCGACGCGCTCTACGCCAAGATGGGCCCGGGGATCGAGGCGAGCGGCGGTTCGGCGGCGAATACCGTCGCCGGCATTGCCGCGCTCGGCGGCAAGTGCGGCTTTATCGGTCAGGTCGCGAATGACGAACTCGGCCAGATCTTTGCGCACGATATCCGCTCGGTCGGGATCGACTTCACCACCGCCGCGCGCGATGGCGAGCCGACCACGGCGCGTTGCCTGATCTTCGTGACGCCGGATGGCCAGCGCACGATGAACACCTTCCTCGGCGCATCGCAGTTCCTGCCCGAAACCGCGCTCGACCGCGAGATGATCGCCGCCGGTGCGATCCTGTACCTCGAAGGGTATCTGTGGGACCCGGAGGAGCCGCGCGCCGCGATGCGTGCCGCCATCGAGATCGCGCGCAAAGCGGGCCGCAAGGTCGCCTTCACACTATCGGACACGTTCTGCATCGGCCGCCACGGTGGCGATTTCCGCGATCTGATGGCGAAGGGCCTGATCGACATCATGTTCGCCAACGAGGCCGAACTGCTCGCGCTGATGGACACGCAGGATTTCGAGGCAGCGGTATCGGCCGCCTCGGCGCAGGTGCCGACCCTGGTCGTCACGCGCGGCGCGGACGGTGCGATTGCAGTGTCGGCCGGGCAGCGCGTCAGCGTCGGCGCGGAGCCGATCGCGCGCGTGGTCGACACCACCGGCGCGGGCGATCTGTTCGCAGCCGGCTTCCTGCACGGACAGGCGCAGGGCATGGGGCTGGAGCGCTCGCTACGGCTCGGCGCGCTGTGCGCGGCGGAGATCATCTCGCATTACGGCGCGCGCGCGCAGACCGACCTGAAGGCGCTAACCACGCAAAAGCTGGGGTGAGCGCCGGGCGGGCGCTATATGTGGTCGTATGACGCGCCCGCCGGCTTCTTGCTTCCTCCCTCCGGCGTCCGCCGGGGGAGATAGAAGGTGGGGAGGCGTGCTGTGAAAGCGTTCGCCACCACCCTTCGCGGGCACATCACCGCGCGCACCATCGATGCTGTCGAATGCGTCGCCTCGGTGCTGCTCGCCATCCTCGTTGCGCATCTGCTCGGCGCGACCAACGTGTCCTGGGCGGCGTTCTCCGGCTACATGGTGATGCGCGGCCATGTCGGCGAAACGGTGCAGCGCGGTTTGCTGCGCATCGTCGGCACGCTCGTCGGTGGTGTGATGGCGCTCGCCGCGATTCCGCTGATCGCGCCGCACTGGCCGCTCGCCGCGCTTGGCATCTTCGCGGTCGGTACGGTGACGCTCTACCAAGCGATCACCGCGCGCCGCGCCTATGCGTGGCTGTTCGTCGGCCTCACCTTCGCGATGGTGCTGTTCGACAAGCTGCACGATCCCGAGATCCCGCTTGGTACCTTCGTGCAGACTCGCATCCTCGAAACCAGCGCCGGTACGCTCGCCTGCGTGGGCGTAAGCCTGATGTCGGCGGTGACGTTGCGTCGGCTGTGGCCGGGCGTGCGCAACGCCGCCACCGGCATCGACGGATGGAGTCGTCCTGCGGCGCGCCACGCCGTGCAGGGTGGCGTGGCGCTGGTGCTGCTGGTGGCGATCTCGGCATGGCTCGACGTGCCCGCGCTGTCCGGCGGCGCGATCACGATCATGGCGGTGATGCTGGTGCCGATCGCGGGGCTCGGCGCGAGCGGGTTCGTGCCGGTGAGCTGGCGGCTGTTCTACCGCTTCGTCGGTGGGCTGGCCGGGGCAGGGTTCGCCGCCGCATTCCTGTTCGCTGCGCACGGCAACGCGCCGATACTGATTTTCGGAACGATGATCGGTGTCGCGCTCGGCCGGCGGGTCGAGAACGGCGATCATGCCTACCGCTATGCCGGTACGCAATTCACGCTCGCGGTGCTGGTGACGCTGGTGCCGGACAGCTACGTGAGCGCTGCCATCGCGCCCGGGCTGGAGCGGCTGGTGGGGACTCTGGTGGGCATGGCGGTGATCGAGCCGGTGCTGCTCGCGTGGCATCTGCTCGCGCCTGCGCGCCGCGAGCGCGTCGAGACGGCACGCGGCGAGATCGGCGGAGTTTAGGCCGGAGCGAGATGCCCGCCACGGGCAAGCCCGTGGCGTCGGACGCGGCTTTGCCGCGCCGGCCGGCGCTGCGCGTCGCTGGCGCGAACGCGGCTTTGCCGCTCGCTTGCGCTAGCTCGCGTAACCCTTCAACTCGTCGCCGACGATCCGCACGACATGCAGCACGTTGGTCGAGCCCGGCGTCCCGAACGGCACGCCCGCCATGATGATGACCCGGTCGCCGGCGACCGCGAGGCCGTGCCGCAGCGCCATCCGCTTTGACTTGGACACCATCTCCTCGAACGAGCCGACATCCTTGGTGTGGACCGCGTAGGCACCCCACAACAGGCCGGAGCGGCGTGCCGTCTCGGGCTTCGGGGTCAACACCATCAGCGGCACGCCCGGCCGCTCGCGCGCGACCCGGCGCGCGGTCGATCCGGACGAGGTGAAGCAGATGATCGCAGAAGCGCCGGTCGTCTGGGCGATGTTCTTCGCCGCCTCGGCCAGCGCATCGGCGGTGGTCGGGTCGGGCCGCGTCACCGTGAAGTGGATGCGGTCGCCATGGGTTGGATCGCGCTCCACCGAAGTGCCGATCGCGTCCATCATCGCGACCGATTCGATCGGCCACATGCCCGAGGCGCTTTCCGCCGACAGCATGATCGCATCCGCGCCGTCATAGATCGCGGTCGCCACGTCGGACACTTCGGCGCGAGTCGGCGAGGGCGAGGTGATCATCGATTCGAGCATCTGCGTCGCCACCACAACCGGGCGGCCAAGCCGGCGCGACACCTCGATGATGCGCTTCTGGAGTGGCGGCACCGTTTCCGGCGGCAGTTCGACGCCGAGATCGCCGCGCGCGACCATCACGCCGTCGCACATCTCGACGATCTCCTCGAGCCGCTCGATCGCGCTCGGCTTCTCGATCTTGGCGAGCAGCGCGGCACGCCCCTCGATCAGCTTGCGCGCTTCGGCGAGATCCTCGGGGCGTTGCACGAACGACAGCGCGATCCAGTCGACACCCTGATCGCACGCAAAGGCGAGATCGCTGCGGTCTTTCTCGGTCAGCGCCGCCATCGGGATCACCACGTCGGGGACGTTGAGGCCCTTGTTGTTCGACAGCATCCCGCCGACGATCACTTGCGTGACGATGCGGTCGGCATCATGTTCGGTGACCTTCAGCACGAGCTTGCCGTCGTCCAGCAGCAGCCGCGCGCCGACCTCGATCGCCGCGAAGATCTCGCGGTGCGGCAGTTCGGCGCGGGTGGCGTCGCCCGGCTCGGACGATCGATCGAGGATGAAGGTCGATCCCGTCACCAGCTCGACCTTGCCGTCGGCGAACTTGCCGACACGCAGCTTCGGCCCCTGCAGATCGGCGAGGATCGTGGTGGGCCGACGATAGGTCTTCTCCATCGCGCGAATCGCGGCGATCACCGCGACCTTGGATTGCTGGTCACCGTGGCTCATGTTGATGCGGAACGCGTCGGCGCCCGCTTCGTACAGTGCGGCGATCTTCTCCGGCGTGCTGCTCGCCGGGCCGAGCGTGGCAAGGATGCGGACCTTGCGCGAGCGCGGAAGGATGGTCTTGGTCATGGCATATCCCGTCGGTTTGCGCGGGCCGCTCTAAACCCTATCTATCCTCGATCAACCTCGGAAAGACACGGATGAACACGATCGACCAACTTGACGACCAGATTGCCGCCGCCGCGTTCCGCCGCTTGGTGCATCATTTGCAGTACCGCAAGGATGCGCAGAACGTCGATCTGATGGGGCTGGCCGGCTTTTGCCGCAACTGCCTCGGCGATTGGGTGGCGGAGGCAAGCAACGGCACGCTCGACAAGGATGCCGGCCGCGCGGTCGTGTACGGCATGCCTTACAGCCAGTGGAAGGCCGAGCATCAGGCCCCGGCCACGCCCGAACAGATCGCGCGCATGAACGAAAGCGTTGCGAAGAACGGCTGATCGCACGACCATGATCTCGGGGGGTGACGGCGCGGGGCTGGTCGCCTAAAGGCGCTCGCTTTCAGCCATTCATACCCCCGGGGAAACACCATGAGCGAGTCCATCGCCGCCGACCAGCTTCGCCTTCTCATCGAGCGTATCGAGCGTCTCGAGGAAGAAAAGAAGGGCATCGCCGACGACATAAAGGACGTCTACGGCGAGGCCAAGTCGACCGGCTTCGACGTTAAGACGATTCGCACCATCGTCCGCCTGCGCAAGATGGAGAAGCACCACCGCGACGAGGCGGAGATGCTGCTGGAGACGTACAAGCAGGCGCTCGGGCTGGCGTAAGCCGGGCGCTTTCCCTATCCCCGGCCCGAACACGAACCGAACAAGCAGCGGACGCGACCCATGGCAGGCCATTCCAAGTTCAAGAACATCATGCACCGCAAGGGTGCGCAGGATAAGAAGCGTTCGGGCATGTTCTCGAAGCTCAGCCGCGAAATTACCGTCGCGGCGAAGATGGGCCTGCCCGATCCGGACATGAACCCGCGCCTGCGCGCCGCCGTCAACGCCGCCAAGGCGCAGTCGGTGCCCAAGGACAACATCCAGCGCGCGATCGACAAGGCGTCGCGCAGCGATGCCGAGACCTACGAGGAAATCCGCTACGAAGGGTTCGGCCCGGGTGGCGTGTCGCTGATCATCGAGGCGCTGTCGGACAATCGCAACCGTACCGCCACCAACGTCCGCGTCGCGGTGTCGCGCAACGGCGGCAACCTCGGCGCATCTGGGTCGGTCAGCCATGCGTTCGACCGGGTCGGCCTCATCACCTATCCGGCGGAAGTGGGTGATGCGGAAAAGGTGTTCGAGGCGGCGCTCGAGGCCGGCGCCGAGGACGTTTCGTCGAGCGAGGACGGCCACGAGATCTGGACCGCGCAGGGCGACCTGCACGAGGTCGTCAAGGCGATCACCCCCGTGCTGGGCGAGCCGGAAGGCGCCAAGCTCGCGTGGAAGCCGCAGACCATGGTCGAGGTCGGCGAAGAGGACGCCGCGTTGCTGTTCAAGCTGATCGACACGCTCGACGACGATGACGACGTGCAGACCGTGTGGGGCAATTACGAAGTGTCCGACGCCGTGATGGAAAAGCTCGCCTGATTATCCTCGGCCTCGATCCCGGTCTGGGCACGACGGGCTGGGGCGTGATCCGGGCTGAAGGCAACCGCTTGAGCCACATCGCCAACGGGCAGGTTCGTACCGATCCGTCGATGCCGCTGCCGCGCCGGCTGACCAACCTTCACGCCGCGCTATTGGACGTGATCCGGGCGGAGCGGCCCGACAGCGCGGCGGTGGAAGAGGTGCTCGGCAATACCAACGCGCAGTCGACGCTGAAGCTCGGGCAAGCGCGCGGCGTGGTGTTGCTCGCCGCGGCGGGGACCGGGCTGGTGATCGGCGAATATCATCCCAGCGTCGTAAAAAAGGCGGTGGTCGGCACCGGCGGCGCGGAGAAGCGCCAGATCCAGGCGATGATGGCGCACCTGCTGCCCGGTGCGAAACTTGCCGGCGCCGATGCGGCCGATGCGCTCGCCGTGGCGATCACGCACGCGCACCACATGGCGAGCGCGGCCGGGCTCGCGCGCCGGATCCGCGCGCAGGCGTGACGCGCGGCGGCAAATCGCCTAACGCCGCGCGATGATCGCGCATCTCAAAGGCAGGCTGGTGGACACCGGTATCGATTCCGCCGTCATCGACGTCGGCGGAGTCGGCTATCTGGTCGGTGCATCGGCTCGCACTCTGTCGGCGATCGGTCCGGTCGGCGAGGCCGTCATGCTTCATACCGAGATGCTGGTGGGGGAAGACTTCATCCGGCTCGTCGGCTTCGCGACCGGTGCCGAGCGGGACGCCTTCAGACTGCTGACCGGTGTGCAGGGTGTCGGCGCGCGCGTCGCGCTGGCGATCCTGTCGACGCTCGATCCCGGCGAACTGGCCCGCGCGATCGCGTCGCAGGACAAGGCCGCCGTGGCGCGCGCCAACGGCGTCGGCCCGAAGCTGGCCGAGCGGATCGTGCGGGAGTTGAAGGATCGCTTCGGCGGCATCCCGCTGGCGGCAGGCGTGGCGACGATGGCGGCGCCTAAGGGTACCGGCGCGGACGCGGTGTCGGCACTGCTCAACCTCGGCTTCCGCCCGGCCGAAGCGGCAAGCGCCGTCGGGGCGGCGGAGGAAGAGTTGGGTGCAGGCGCGACGCTCGACGCGCTGGTGCGTCTCGCATTACGCAAGGCGGCGAAATAACCGGTCGCCCGCCGCCGGGATAGGCAGCGGGCAAAGCGGATCAGTTATTGCCCGGCGCCGCTGCCCCAACGGCTGCTGAGCTGCTCCATCGCGGTCGCATAGCTATCGCGGAAGCATTGCGACCGCCGCACCGCCTGGCGATATTCGGACAGGCTGCGCTGGTCGGAGCCGCAGGCGGCCTCGGCCGCGTTGGCGATCTTGAACCGCACCACCGCCTGTTCCTGCGGAGTGGTCGGCTGGGCGAGGTTGCCGACGCGCACGGTGGTCAACACGTCGATAGGGTCGGCGAATGCGGGCGTGGTGAGCGCCGCTGCGCCGATGATCGCGCCGGTGAAAAGGGCTGAACGGGCGATCGTCGCCCCGAACTTGCCTGCCATTGTTCTGGTCTCCTGCGCGCCGCCTGCTATGCCAGTGCCGAAGGACGGTCCGGATCGCGCCGTTTTAAGCGCGCCCTCGCCCCCATGTCAGCCGCCAGCCCGCGGCGCGGGGGTCCGCAACTGTTCCATGGAACTGGAGCGGCCGCTGTACGCCTTCGGCCCATTTGGGGGCAAGTGCGTGAGGTTTCGCGCCAAAGCCGCGTAAACCCGTGTTAACGCGTCGTTCGCCGTCACCGCGTTGCAGCAACCGCAGGTGAATATCGCTCGGCGCGATCACCGCCGCGTCCGGACGATCGAGTCGATCTGCGCGCGTCGTGCATTCGCCGTGGCACCGCGCTGATCCGCACGCTCGCGCGCAGGATCACATGGCCGCGATCGGCTCGATGTCGGCCGACGCCTGATTGCGCCGACGCTACGTTGCCGGCTCGACAGCGATAGGGGTGAACAGGTAGGGAACGGCGGATGGACGATCCCGACCGCCTGCTTGCGCCCACCCGACGCCCCGAGGATGTCGACGCTGCGCTCCGCCCGAAGTCGCTCGACGACTTCGTCGGGCAGAGGGCGGCGCGTGAGAATCTGCGCGTGTTCATCGCGGCGGCGCGGGCGCGCGGCGATGCGCTCGACCATGTGCTTTTCTTTGGTCCGCCGGGTCTCGGCAAGACCACTCTCGCGCAGATCATCGCGCGCGAGATGGGGGTGGGCTTCCGCGCCACCTCCGGTCCGGTGATCGCCAAGTCGGGCGACCTCGCCGCGTTGCTCACCAACCTCGAAGACGGCGATGTCCTGTTCATCGACGAAATCCACCGCCTTCAGCCCGCCGTCGAGGAGGTGCTGTACCCGGCGATGGAGGACCGCGCGCTCGACCTGATGATCGGCGAGGGGCCGTCCGCGCGATCGGTGCGAATCGACCTGCCGCGCTTCACGCTGGTCGGCGCGACCACGCGCCAGGGCTTGCTGACCCAGCCGCTGCGCGATCGCTTCGGCATTCCGGTCCGGCTGACCTTCTATACGGTGGACGAACTGGAGCGGGTCGTGACGCGGGCGGCGGCGCTGCTCGGCCTGCCGGTGTCGCCCGATGGCGCGCGCGAGGTCGCGCGGCGCTCGCGCGGGACGCCGCGCATCGCCGGGCGGCTGCTGCGCCGGGTACGCGACTTCGCGCATGCCGCTGGGCACGACACGGTCGACGCACGTTCGGCGGACGGTGCGCTCAACCGGCTGGAGGTCGACTCGCTTGGGCTCGACGCGATGGACCGGCGTTACCTGATGATGATCGCCGACATCTATCGCGGCGGCCCGGTCGGCGTCGAGACGCTTGCGGCGGGCCTAAGCGAGCCGCGCGACACGATCGAGGAAGTGATCGAGCCCTATCTGATCCAGCTTGGTCTCGTCGCCCGCACCGCGCGCGGACGATGCCTCAACGCGGGCGGCTGGAAACATCTTGGCCTCAATCCGCCCGCCGGCAGCCAGGACGGGCTGTTCGACTGAGACAAGCGTTCTTTTACCGAAATGGTGCGCCGCAAGATGGATCGCACCCCGCCCTTCTGATAGCGAGTCGCCCATGCTCACGGCCGTCGCCTCCGCCCGCGAAATCCTGGTTCGCCTTCACGATGTGATGGCGTCGCGCAACCCCGCACAGGCCAAACTCAATTCGGTCGTCCAGATCGTCGGTGAGGCAATGGCGAGCGAGGTGTGTTCGATCTATCTGCTGCGCGACGGGGTGCTTGAACTGTTCGCGACACGCGGTCTCGCGCAGGAGGCGGTGCATGTCACCAAGCTGGCGCCGGGCGAGGGGCTGGTCGGCACGATCGCCAACAATGTCGAGACGCTCAACCTCGACGAGGCAGCGTCGCATCCCGATTTCGCATACCGGCCGGAGACTGGCGAGGACAAATATCACAGCTTTGCCGGCGTGCCGATCATCCGGCGCGAGCGCGCGGTCGGCGTGCTGTGCGTCCAACATGCCGATCCGCACCGCTATGACGATGTCGAGATCGAGGCGTTGCAGACGGTGGCGATGGTGTTGTCCGAGCTGATCGCCAACGCCGATCTGGTCGATGGCGCAGGTACCGCAGCGGCGAAGGTGCAATCGACCGCGCCGATCCGCATCGACGGACTTAAACTGGTCGACGGCATGGCGATTGGCTTTGCGGTTTATCACCAGCCGCGCATCACCGTCGAACACACCGTCGCCGAGGATGTCGAGGCTGAACGCCACCGCGTCTACGCCGCGTTCGACAAGATGCGCGAGCAGATCGACCGCATCGCGCGCGAGGCCGAGTTCGGTGTCGGCGGCGAGCATGAGGAGGTGCTCGCCACCTATAAGATGTTCGCCTATGACGAGGGCTGGGCACGACGCATCAACGAGGCGATCGACAGCGGCCTCACCGCCGAGGCTGCGATCGAGCGTGTGCAGCAACGCACGCGGATGCGGATGCGCCAGATCGACGATCCGCTGCTGGCCGACCGCATGCACGATCTCGAGGATCTGTCGAACCGGCTGCTGCGGATCGTTTCGGGCCAGCTTGGCACCGCCGCGCAGATGGGGTTGCGGCAAGACACGATTTTGATCGCGCGCAATCTCGGCCCGGCCGAGCTGCTCGAATACGACCGGCGGCGCCTGAAGGGTGTGGTGCTGGAGGAAGGCTCGCTGACCGCGCACGTCACCATCGTCGCACGGGCGATGGGCGTGCCGGTATTGGGCCGGGTGAAAAGCGTGCGGCGGCTCATCAGCGAAGGCGATGCGCTGCTGCTCGACGTGACGGCAGGGCATGTGTTCGCGCGGCCGTCGAGTTCGATGGAAGAGGCGTTCGAGGCCAAACTGCAGGCGCGTCAGAAGCGCCGCGCCGCGTTCGCCTCGTTGAAGAACGAGTTGCCGGTGACGAAAGACGGACACCGTGTGACGGTGATGGTGAACGCAGGGCTACGTGACGACGTGGCGGCGCTGGACGTCACCGGGGCAGACGGCATCGGCTTGTTCCGCACGGAATTCCAGTTCCTGATCTCCTCGACGCTGCCCGCGCGGGAGCGGCAGCAACGGCTGTACCGCGACGTGCTGGACGCGGCGGGCGAGCGCCCGGTGATCTTTCGTACGGTCGATATCGGCGGCGACAAGGCGCTGCCGTATCTCGCCGAGGACGAGGACGAGGAGAATCCGGCGATGGGCTGGCGCGCGCTTCGGCTCGCGCTGGAACGGCCCGGGCTGATGAAGGCGCAAGCGCGCGCGCTGCTCGAGGCGACCGCCGGGCGCACGCTCAACGTGATGTTCCCGATGGTGTCCGAACCGTGGGAGTTCGACGAGGCGCGTGCGTTGTTCGAGCAGCAGCGCGCATGGCTGGCGGGACGCGGCAAGATGCTGCCGACCACGATCCGCTATGGCGCGATGCTGGAGGTGCCGGCGCTGGCCGAGCAGCTCGATCTGTTGCTTCCCAATGTGGACTTCCTTTCGGTCGGCACCAACGACCTGACGCAATTCCTGTTCGCCGCCGATCGCGCCAACCCGAAGCTTGCCGAACGCTACGACTGGCTGAGCGCGGCGATCCTGCGCTTCCTCAGCCGGCTGGTCGCACCGTGCCGGGCGGCAGGCGTGCAACTTGGCGTGTGCGGCGAAATGGGCGGCCGCACGCTGGAGGCGATGGCGCTGATCGGCCTGGGGATCGACCGGCTGTCGATCACGCCGGCGGCGGTCGGCCCGGTCAAGGCGATGGTGCGGTCGCTCGATCACGGCGCGCTGACGGAGAAAATGGCCGAGCTGCTGGCGGCGCCGCCACGTGACATGCGCGCGGCCTTGCTCGATTGGGCGAGTGTGAGCGGCGTCGAACTGGCGTAATTGCGTGATCTGGCGACAGGCGGGGGCGTTGCGCTGGCGCGTGTGCTGGTGCAACAGGCAGATCGTTACGCGCAGGTTGACCATCAGCCGCAACCGCCTGCGCCGGAGGATGTGAATGACCGACACCGATCCTACGGTCGAACCGGCCAAGCCGATCCCGACGACGCCCGGAGCGCGCCTGCGAGAGGCACGCGAGGCGCAAGGCCTCTCGCTTGACGAGATCGCGGCGCGCACGCGCGTCCCGTTGCGCCAGCTCGAAGCGATCGAGGAGAGCAATTACGCGGCGCTCCCGTCGATCACCTATTCGATTGGCTTTGCGAAAGCATATGCGCGTGCGGTGGGGATAGACGAGGTCGCGATCGCACGCGACGTTCGCAGCCAGAACAGCCTACAACCGGCAGTCCGGCGGACCGAATACGTCGCGTACGAACCCGATGAACCACGGCGTGACCCAAGCGGCCTAGTCGCGGTGATTGGCGTGGCGGTCGCGCTGCTGTTGCTGGTCGCGGCCGGTTTGTGGTTCGGCACGACCTGGTTTCGCGGCGAGGGGGGCAGTTCAGCCGCCGCACCGGCGGTCACGGCAGCGCAGGACGCGGTGCCCACTGCGCCCGTCGCACCGGCGCCGGCTGCTGGCGGACAGGTCGTATTGACCGCCACCGACGACGTGTGGCTACGGATCTATGATGCCAGTGGCACGGTGTACGAGCACACCATGAAGTCCGGCGATACCTATTCGGTGCCGCAGGACAAGCCGAACCTGATGATCAACATCGGGCGCCCCGACAAGCTGAAGGTGACGATCAACGGGAGTGCGGTGCCGGCGCTCGGCGATGGCCATGTCGCAATCAAGGACGTGCCGATCACCGCCGCCGCATTGCTGGCGCGCGGAACGCCCGCAGCCACGGCCACCCCGTCGGTAGCCGCGCCGCATGCCGCGCGGCAGGCGACGCGCGCACCGTCGCATCGCCGTGAGAGTACGGACGCTGGTGCCGCCACGCTCAACATCGCCGCGCCCGCCACGTCGAACGTGCCGGCGCCGGCTGCGACGCCGGCGCCTTAACGCTGGAGACAGGCGGCGCGGCTTAGCTATACCGGCTTGAAAAGGTTTGCGGGGAAGTGACGATGCGGAAGCACATGGTGGCGTTGGTCCTGCTGGCGAGCAGCGCGATGGGGGCGGTACCGGCGGTTGCCCAGTCGGGCGTGGAAGGTCGCGTCAGCCGGCTGGAGAGTGAGATGCGCGCGGTGCAGCGCAAGGTTTTCCCCGGTGGAGCGGGCCAGTACATCGAACCGGACATCAAGCCGACCGATCCTAATGTAATTCCGGGCACTCCGGCGAACAGCCCCGTCGCGGACCTCAGTACGCGCGTAAACGCGCTGGAAAACCAGCTCAGCAACGTCACCGGCTCGATCGAGACGACGCAGCACCGTGTGCAGGTGCTCGAGGACGCGTTCAACGCCTATAAGCGCAGCACCGACGCGCGGTTGAAGGCTTTGGAGGATACTGCGTCGTCCACCGGCGGCGGTTCCAACGGCGGCAGCGGCGCGCCTGCGCCGACCATGGGCGACGACGGCTCGGCACCGCCATCCCGCTCGGGAAGCGGGGCGGTGAAGCAGCCCGCGCGCTCCGGCGCGAATGGCGATGACGCGACGTCTTCGGGTGGCGATACGGATCGTCAAGCGCGCATCGCGGCACTTCAGCGGCCGCCGTCTGGCGACAAGGCGGAGGACGCCTATCTTTACGGTTACCGGCTGTGGCAGGCGAAACTGTATCCGGAAGCCGAGGCGCAACTGAAGCTCGTCACCACGACGTACCCCAAGCACAAACGCGCCAGCTATGCGCAGAACCTGCTCGGCCGCTCGTATCTGGAAGACGGCAAGCCTTCGCTCGCTAGCCTCGCTTTCTACGACAATTACAAGAAATGGCCGGATGGCGAACGCGCGCCCGACAGCCTCTATTATCTCGGCCAGTCTCTGGTGAAGCTCGGCAAGCCCAGTGCCGACGTGTGCAAGGTCTACCGCGAGCTAGAGGACGTGTACGGCACGAAACTGAGCGAGACGATGAAGGCCGATGTCGCGCGCGCCAAGACGCAGTCGAAATGCGCTTGATGTGACACCTGAGCCAGCGCTGATCGCGCGGTTTCGGGACGATTGCGCGCGGTTGTTCGGCGCCGCGCCGCGTGAGCAGCGAATCGCCCTGGCGGTATCGGGCGGGCCGGACAGCATGGCGATGCTCGCGCTGGCAACGGCGGCATTTCCGGGTCAGGTGGTCGCGGCGACGGTGGATCATGGCCTGCGCGCGGACAGCGCGGCCGAGGCGGCGATGGTCGCGCGCTGTTGTGCGGCGCTGGGCGTATCGCACGCTACCCTGCCGGTCACCGTGGCGCCCGGTACGACGGGAAATCTGCATAGCTGGGCGCGACAGCAACGCTACCGCCTGCTGTATCGCTGGTGTGTCGCCGAAAGCGCCGGTTGCCTCGCCACCGCGCACCACGCCGACGATCAGGCCGAGACCTTCCTGATGCGCGCGGCGCGGGGCTCCGGTGTGGCCGGGTTGGCGGCGGTGCGGGCGCGGCGCGAGATCGCCGTGCCTCGTGAGGACCAGCACGACGGCACGGCGGTCGACGTCGGCACCTCTGTCGAAGACGCCCCCCTCCTGCTGTTGCGCCCGCTGCTCGGCTGGCGGCGCGGGGCGTTGCGGGGAGTCGCGGTCGCTGCGGGGCTGCCGTTCGTTGATGATCCCAGCAACACCGCCGAGCGGTTCGATCGGGCGCGCTTCCGACGGTGGGTCGAGGATGCGGACTGGATCGACCCGCTCAATATCGCGCGCGCTGCCGGCTATGTCGCCGAGGCGGAGGCAGACCTTGCCACCATCAGCGGGTGGTTCTGGTCGGACCGCGCCCGCCCGGCGGAACCGGGCGAGGTCCGGATCGATATGGCCGGCCTGCCGCGCGAAATCCGACGCCGGCTTGTCAGGATCGCGATCGAATCGGTGCGCACGGCGCAGGGACTTGGCGGTCCGTGGACGGCAGCGTCCAACGTCGAGTCGTTGCTCGACGCGCTCGGTGCGGGGGGCAGATCGGCTACACAAGCCGGTGTCATGGCGTCTGCCGCCGGCGACATTTGGCACTTTCGCGAGGCGCCGGCTCGCCGATCACACTCATCGGCGTAAGTAGTGTTCCTGTTCCATTGCCATTAACCTCGGGCTGCTTATCTTGTAGGTTCGAAAGGTAACGTAATCCATGAACGACAACGAGAAGCGGCCGGCTCCCGATAATGGCGGTGGCAACCCCTGGATGAAGAGCCTGCTGATCTGGGTCGGCATTCTGGTGGCGTTGGCGCTGTTCGTGATGATGCTCGATACGCGCGATGTCGCGACCGGCAACAACACGATCGCCTATTCGCAGTTCCTCGACAAGGTCGAGGCGCATGGCGTCAAGGATGTGAACGTCGCGGGTGAAGTCATCACCGGTACGCAGACCGATGGCACCAAGTTCCGCACCTATGCGATGCAGGATCCGCAATTGACCGACCGCCTGCGCAAGGCTGGCGTCGAGATCAACGCGAAGCCGGAAGAAGGCGCGCCGATCTGGCAGTATCTGCTCGTTCAGTCGCTGCCGTTCCTGCTTTTCCTCGGCATTGCGTATTTCGTTCT
The DNA here is from genome assembly GCF_026540945.1 of Sphingomonas sp. GC_Shp_3. Taxonomy (NCBI): domain Bacteria; kingdom Pseudomonadati; phylum Pseudomonadota; class Alphaproteobacteria; order Sphingomonadales; family Sphingomonadaceae; genus Sphingomonas; species Sphingomonas sp. GC_Shp_3. The sequence continues at coordinate 93,730 of NZ_JALNUT010000007.1, read as the reverse complement.
GCGCCAGATGCAGAAGGGTTCCGGCTCAGGCGCGATGGGCTTTGGCAAGAGCCGCGCGAAGATGCTGACGCAGCGCGAGGGCAAGGTGACGTTCGACGACGTTGCCGGCATCGACGAGGCGCGCGAGGAGTTGGAGGAGATCGTCGAGTTCCTCAAGGATCCGACGAAGTTCGCCCGCCTGGGCGGCAAGATCCCCAAGGGCGCGCTGCTGGTCGGGTCGCCCGGTACCGGCAAGACGCTGCTCGCCCGCGCGATCGCGGGGGAGGCGGGCGTGCCGTTCTTCACCATCTCGGGCTCCGACTTTGTGGAAATGTTCGTCGGCGTCGGCGCGAGCCGCGTGCGCGACATGTTCGAACAGGCCAAGAAGTCCGCTCCGTGCATCGTCTTCATCGACGAGATCGACGCGGTTGGCCGCCATCGTGGTGCGGGCCTCGGCAATGGCAATGACGAGCGTGAGCAGACGCTCAACCAGTTGCTCGTCGAGATGGACGGTTTCGAGGCGAACGAAGGCATCATCATCATCGCGGCGACGAACCGCCCCGACGTGCTCGATCCCGCGCTGCTGCGTCCGGGTCGTTTCGATCGGCAGGTGCAGGTGCCGCGCCCGGACATCGAGGGTCGCGTGAAGATCCTGCAGGTCCACATGAAGAAGGTGCCGCTCGCGCTCGATGTCGATCCGCGCACCATCGCGCGCGGCACGCCGGGCTTCTCGGGTGCGGATCTCGCCAACCTCGTCAACGAGGCGGCGTTGCTCGCCGCGCGACGCAGCAAGCGGCTGGTCGCGGCTGCCGAGTTCGACGATGCGCGCGACAAGGTGATGATGGGTGCCGAGCGTCGCTCGATGGTGATGACCGACGACGAGAAGCGGATGACCGCCTATCACGAAGCCGGCCACGCGCTGGTCTTCGCGCACGAACCGACCGCAGACCCGATCCACAAGGCGACGATCATCCCGCGCGGCTTCGCGCTCGGCATGGTGCAGCCGCTGCCGGAGCGGGACACTTACAGCTACCACCGCGACAAGATGCACGCCGATATTGCGGTGGCTTTCGGTGGCCGCATCGCCGAGGAACTGGTGTTCGGTTTCGACAAGGTGAGTTCGGGTGCGTCGAACGACATCATGCAGGCGACCCGTCTCGCCCGCGCGATGGTGACCAAGTGGGGCCTGTCCGATCGGCTTGGTCCGCTCGACTTCAGCGAGAGCGAGGATAGCCCGACCGGCTATTCGATGCAGCGCGGTAAGGCGATGTCGGACGAGACCGCCCGGATGATCGATAGCGAAGTGAAGCGCTTCGTCGAACAGGGCTTGGAGCGTGCGCGCCAGATCCTGACCGATCACGTCGACCAGCTTCACCTCATCGCCAATGCGCTGCTCGAACTCGAGACACTGACCGGTGAGGAGATCAAGCGGTTGATCGCGGGCGAGGATATCGACCGTCCTGACACGAGCGCCACCACTGCGGTGCTGCCGAGCAGTGGCACCTCGATCCCCAAGACGCGGCGGCCCAAGGGGCCGGGACCGTTCGGGAACCCGCTGCCGCAAGGCGCCTAAGCTACAGACCGGCGGGGCTCTACGGAGGTCCGCCGGTTCCGTATGGAGCGGAGGTAATCACAGGCCGCTCCTTTTCAGTCTGAGCAGCGGCGCTACAACCCGCGCGAGAGGCGGACCGCCTGTGCGATCCACGGCGGACTGATGACGGTCTGTTGGCGTGCACCGTGTTCCAACGACAGGATCTGTAACCGGCTTGTCTCTCCGGTCGTCTCTTGGCCGATCAACCGGCCGAACGAAAAGCGCCCGGCGGCAAGCGGCACCAACACGTCGCGATTGAGCGCGGAGGCAAAACACTCCGGCATCAGCCGCTCGCACCAGATCTCATCGCCCGCGCGGTAATCGCCGACGCCGACCCCGACCATCACCGCGATCAGACCTGGCGTGGGTGCTGGCGGCACCACCGTGGCGGGTCGGCGGGGCGCGACGGCGCCGCCGGATTCAAGCACCGCCGCCACCGATATGTCGGTACGCTCCGGCAATTGCACCAAATCCGCCGCTACCACGCCGAGCGCGGCAGCGATGCGGTTCAGCCAGGCGACCGAAACGGTGCGCGTGCCGGTCTCGAGCCGCCCGATCGTCTGTGCGGTGGTGGGAGGCAGGCAGGCGCGCGCCACGTCGTTGAGCGTCATCCCCTTGGCACGGCGAACCTCGCGGATGGCTGTAATCATGCACGTTTCCTAACCAGATCGGTTCTGGCCTGTCGTACAGAAGGCTCGCCGTGGCAACCGCTATCAGAACCTGCGGTACAGCTGCGGGCGTTCGTCGATGCCAGCCGGCGACGCGTTACGACGTGACGGGATCCGCCACCGCCGGTTCGGTGACGATCAGGCGGCGATAGGCCCAGCCGATGCCGATCAGGGCGAAGCCAAGCCCCATGAACGACAGGATGCGCAGCACACCTGCCAGCGCCGCGGCATCGATCAGAAACACCTTGAGCGTCACCGCCGTCAGCAGGCCTAGCCCGGCGACGCGCAGCTCGGCGGTGCGATTGCGCAGCCCGGTTCCCAGGCACAGGATCGCGAGCGCCAACAACGCCGCGGAGTACAGCCAGTTCTCGGTACGGCCGATCGCACCGGTGAGGATGGTGCCGTGCGTAACCTGCCGAATGCTGGCCGCAACGCTCAGGGTGACCGCGGCGAGGACCGCGAAGCGTCCGATCCGTGCACCCCGCCAGCGCCAAAGCCACGCCGCCACCAGAGCCGCGTCGAGTGTCGCCGCATTCAGCAGCGGGAGCGGCCCGACCGCCTGCGGCACGATCACCGGATCTAGAATGACGAGATCGAACCAGACAAAGCGCGCCATGCCGATGACCGTCAATGCGCGGCCAAGACCCGGCTGCCGCGCACGGAGCGCCCAGCCGCCGGCGAGCAGCGCCTGTGTGATGGCAACGCGTTCCGCCATGCCGAGCGCGGTGAAGCGCGTCACGTCCCCAATCGCGAGCGGCTGCTTGGCGACCGCGTAGAGCGTAACGATGCCGATCGCTGCCACTGCCAAGTTCGCGCGCTGTCGCCATGCCGGCGCAAGCGACGCGCGAAGCGCGAGCGCGGCTGCGATCAGCGCGGCGGGCAGGGTCAGCGTACGCAGTACGTCGGCGATCGGCGGGAGCAGCCGCCAAGGCAGACGATCGCCAAGGATCGCGCGGCCGGCGAGATACAGCAGATCACCGATCGGGTGCCATGCGAACGCGAGTGTCACCAGTGCCGCCGCCGCGCCTGCGCCGGGCAATGGCACGCGCCCGGCGATCACAAGTGCGGCTGCCAGTCCAAGTCCGGCCGCGTGCCACGGCGCGGGCAACACCGCCGGGACCAGCGACAGCGCGACGGCCAAGGCAATCCAGCCGAGCACGCGGCGACTGGTCGAGCTGGTCAGCAGCCAGCCGGTCGCGGCGATCAGCGCGGCGGGGAACAGTCCGATCGCGATCAGATCGGCGAGCGGCGGCGCCGCGTGGTCGGTGAGGACACTCAGCATATAGCCATGCGTCAGTCCGAAATTCGCGGCGATGGCGAGCGTGGTCACCACCAGCGGGACCAGCGCGAGCCGGTCCAGCGCGGCGTCGCCGGTGCGGCGGGACCAGCCGGCGATCGCGACGCCAATCGCAAGCCACGCGCTCCAGCGCCACGGTTCCGGCAGCGCCTGCGCCGCCGCCACGCCGGCAAGCAGCGCCGCCGCCGCCGCACCACCGACAACGCCGGGACCCAAACGCACCGCGGCGTTTGCCATGTCACGTGTGCGCCAACTGACCAGCGCACAGGCGGCGGACAGCGCCAGCAACAGCATCGTCCACGCAGAAGGCGTGAGCAGCGCGGAATCGGTAGCGATGCTGACCAGCACCGGGCCGGCGCTGCCGCCGACCGCGAGCGCGGCCCACAGCGGCCCACGGCGCAGCAGTGCCTGGCCGGCACCAGCGAATAGCACCGTGATGACGATGGCTGCCGCCGGTGCAGCGGGATGCAACGGTTGAAGCAATGCGGCCGCCAGCAGCACCAACACCAGAGCAAGCGCCGCGCCAGCGCCCGCAGCCAGCTTTGCGTCACGCCAGCCCAGCCATACGGTCGCCGCGCTCAGCAGCAGATACAGGCCCCATGACAATGCCGAAAAATCGAGCGCCGGGGCCAGGATCAGCAACTGCACCAAGCCGGCGATCAACGGCACCAGCCGCAACCACGGCCGCGCTGCGGTGCGGCCGGTGCCTGGCAGCGCCAGCGTCGCGCCGATCGCAAGCAGCAGCACGAATCCACCGACGCCCGCCAGCCCGCCGCCCGGCAGCATCACGATCAGCAGATTGGCCCAGGCGAACCCCCCGCCACACGCCGCCAATGCAAGCCACGCCCAGCCGCGCCGGATCGAGAGGCCGAACAAGGCTGCGATCAGAAGCGCCAGATACACCAGCAACGGGCCGACCCCGCTTTCGCCGAACCCCGCCAGCAGCGGCGCGACGAACCCGCCGATCAGCGCCAAGATCGCGGTCGGCGAACCGTGCCGCAACGCAAGTCCGAGTGCCGCCAGCGTCACCACGACCATCAACGAAAACGCGATGCTCACGCCAATAAGATGGTATAGCGCCGCCCCGACATACAGCGTCCCGTAGAGGCTGGCGGTGCCTGCGCCGGCAAGCGCCTGCCCGACACGCGCATCATCCCGCGTCGCCGGAATCCGCCGCGCCAATTCGCTGCCGGCGATCAGCACCAGAGCGAACAGCCCGGCGAGCAGCGTCCGCGCGAACGGCCCAAGCAGCCCGCTATCGATCGAGTAGCGCACCAGGAAAAAGCCCGACAGCACCAGTGCGGCCGCGCCGATCCAGATCGGCAGCTTGCCACCCACGATCGTTTCGAACGTCATGCGCGGCTTGGGGCTGCGTGGAGGTGGTGCTGGCTTCGGTTCCGAGGCTGTGGGTTCGGGACGTGACGGCACGACCGGCGTGACCGGAGGTGCTATGTCCTCCGGTGTTATCGTCGACACGTTCTCGGCCGGTACCGCCAGCGGTGTGGTCGTCGTGGTCGTCGTGGTCGGCGCCACCTCCGGTAGCGTCCGCTCCAGCCGCAAATCTCGGACCTGCGCCTCAAGCGTGCGCAGGCGGCGGAACAGCGTCCGCACCAGCACGCCGAGCGTGACGACGGCGATCAGCAACACTCCCGTCATCGTCACTCCGGCTTAAACCCCCGCGTACCATAGCATACCGAACGCGCCGCGCACGCTATCGGCGCGGATCGGCTTGGGCTATGTCCCTTGGCATGCAGATCGACTTCATCAAATGCCATGGTTCGGGCAATGATTTCCCGCTGATCGACGCGCGGGATGGAACGGTGGCGGAGCAGACATGGCCTGCGATCGCCCGTGCGCTCGCGGATCGGGCCGGGCCGGTCGGTGGCGACGGCGTGCTGTTGCTGACCGCGGGCCAGGCCGGCCACGCGTTCGGGATGCGGATGTTCAACAGTGATGGCAGCGAGGCGGAAACCTGCCTCAACGGTTTGCGTTGCGTCGCGCGTGCCGGGTTCGAGAGGCTTGGGCTGGACCATGCACGCGTGGCGCTCAAGACCTCGGCCGCGAGCGTCGCGCGCGATCCTGATCTCGCACCGGGCGTGGTGACGATCCGCGAGGTGGCAGGACCAGCGACGCGGGACGTCGCGACGTGGCCGCTTATCGGTGCGGGCGCCGAGATCACCGACGCGCCGATTTCCATGCTCCCCACCGACCGGGCCTTCACCGCGATCGCCATGCCCAATCCGCATCTCGTCAGCTTCGTCGATACCGTGGATGAGGCGGAACTGGTCGCGATCGGCACGGTCTGCGAGGCTGCGCCGACATGGCTTCCGAACCGCGCGAACGTCAGTTTTGTCGAGATCCGCGATACCGGGCTGTTCGTCCGGACGTTCGAACGCGGCATTGGTCTCACCAACAGTTGCGGCAGCGCGATGGCAGCGTCCACCTATGCCGCCTGCCTGACCGGCCGGCTCACGTTTGGCCGCGAAGTTACTGTGTTCAATCGTGGCGGGCTGGTGCGCGCGCAGGCCGAAGCGGACGGCATGGTGCGGTTGTCCGGCAATGCGACGTTCCAATGGGCTGGCACGGTTGTGGTGGATGTCGAACAGGCAGCGGCGCGCGACCTCGTCATCACCGACCGCTACGATGCGGAAACCCAAGCATGGGCGGACACGCTTGCGGCGATAGCTGGCTAGGCCACTCGCTCGTGGTTCAGAAGACGAATGCAACCAATCCGACCAAATCTCGTTACCCGGCCATAACGAAAGGATGGATGCCGTGATGAGAATTTCCCGTGCGACTCCACGCTGGTTCGCGTTGGCGGCGACCGTCTCGTTTGCGCTTTCGGCACCCGCTGTTGCGCAGACCCGCGATGACGATGCCCGCTTCCAGGCGGCGCAGCAGCGGTTCGATGACGAACTCAACATCTTCCGGCAGGAGTTCGACCGCTATCAGGCGGCGCGCGCGCGCGGCTATCGCGATCAGGGCTATTATGCCGGCCCGAGAAACGCGCCGCCGCCGCCCAATGCGCAGCCCTATGCCGACGACCGGGACGAAGGCAATTACGACCCGGCGCGCTACTACCGCGACGGAGCGAACTATCAGGAACGCACGCTTGGCAGCAACGACCGCGTCTATCGTGGCGATGACGGGCGCTATTACTGCAAGCGGAGCGACGGGACGACCGGCCTCATCATCGGTGCGGCGGGCGGCGGCATCCTCGGCAACGTGATCGACGGCGGTCATTCGCGGATTGTCGGCACGCTGATCGGCGGCGCGGCCGGCGCGCTGGCGGGCAAGGCGATCGACCAGAACAACAGTCAGGTCCGGTGCCGCTGAACGAGCAGCCCCGCGTCGCGGCGATCGAGCTGGGCGGCACCAAATGCATCGCGGCGATCGCGCGTGGACGCGAGATCATCGCCCGCGAACGCTGGTCCACGCGTGCGCCCGAGGAGACGCTGCCGGCGATGCTCGACTGGATCGCCGACGCCCCCGGTGGCCCGCTCGCCGCGATCGGCATCGCCGGGTTCGGGCCGCTGGTTGTCGATCCGCGCCATGCGAACTATGGGCGGATCGGCTCGACGCCGAAACCGCACTGGACCGGCTTTGATTTGCGCGGGTCCGTGGCGGCGCGGTTCGACATGCCGATCGGCTTCGATACCGATGTCGCCGGCGCCGCGCTCGCGGAAGGGCGGTGGGGCGCGTCGCAAGGCTGTGCAACCCACGTCTATGTCACGATCGGCACCGGAGTCGGCGCCGGCATCGTCGTTGACGGCAAACCGCTCCACGGGGCGGCACATCCCGAAGTTGGTCATATCCGCGTGCGGCGCGACCCTGGCGATACTTTCGCGGGTGCCTGCCCGTTCCACGGCGACTGTCTGGAGGGGCTGGTCGCCGGCCCTGCCATCGCCAAACGCGCTGGGATGCCTGCCGAGCAGCTCCCCGGCGACGACCCGTTGTGGGACCGTATCGCCGGGGAGATCGCCGAGCTGGTGATGACGCTGGTGCTGACCGTACCGCCGCAGCGTATCGTGATCGGCGGCGGTGTCGGCGGCGCGCCGGGCGACCTGCTCGGCAAGGTTCGCGCGCGCGCGACGGAACGGCTGGCGGGCTATGGTCCGGGCAGCGATGCGGGCGCGATCGACCGGTTGGTGGTGGCGCCCGGTCTCGGCGCCGATGCCGGGCCATTGGGTGCAGTCGCGCTCGCGCTCGACGCTTTGGAGTGACGGCATGAGCGAAACCCCTGCGATCCGCGTCGGCATCGGCGGCTGGACCTACGAACCGTGGCGCGGGAGCTTCTTCCCGGAGAAATGGCCGCACAAGCGCGAACTGGAATATGCCGCCGGCCAGCTCACCGCGATCGAGGTCAATGGCACTTATTACGGCAGTCAGAAACCGGCGACCTTCGCGAGTTGGGCAAAGGCGGTGCCGGACGGCTTCGTCTTTACACTGAAAGCGTCCCGCTATTGCACCAACCGCAAGGTGCTGGCCGAAGCCGGCGAATCGATCGCCCGGTTCGTCGGTCAGGGCATCGTCGAACTAGGCGATCGGCTCGGCCCGATCCTGTGGCAGTTCATGGCGACCAAACAATTTGACCCCGACGATTTCCGCGCCTTCCTCGCGCTGTTGCCCGCGCAGCAGGACGGCGTCGCGCTGCGCCATGCCGTGCAGGTGCGGCACGAGAGCTTCGCGGTGCCCGAGTTCGTCGCGATGGCGCGCGCGGCAGGTGTCGCGCTGGTATATGCCGATTCGGCGGACTACCCCGCGATCGCCGACGTAACCGGGGATTTTGTCTACGCACGGCTGGAGAATGCGGTGGAGGCGGAGGCAACGGGATACGCCTCGGCCGCGCTGGACGACTGGGCGGAAACGGCACGGGCGTGGGCGAAGGGCGAGCAGCCGGATGGCCTACCGTATGCCTCGACCGAAGCGCCCGCCAAACGACCGCGCGACACGTTCGTGTTCTTCATCAACGGTGCCAAGGTCCGCGCGCCGCACGGCGCGATGGCGTTGATCGAGCGCCTTCGGACTTGAGGCTGGTTCGTCTGCTGTCGCCCATAGCGGACGTGCAAGCCTCTTAAGTTTACGGCTCACAAACGCTCCCGATTACAGCCGACGAGGCACCTATGAATAGGCATTGGTTTCGATGGCGGCGGCCTGATGAGGGGCGAGGATATTCTGTCGCGAGCCGAGAGGGCTGGTTTGCCGTTGCCGCATTCATAACTGCGGTCACAGTCGCCATTGTTCTTCCTATACGGCTTGGAGGTTCGGCTAAACTCGATCACCGCTGGTGTGTTTCTGTTAGCGATCTCGACGGGTTAATTTGCGCGATCCGTGCGGCTTCATTGTGAGCGGTGAGGGTAAAGAGCTTCTGGTTTAGCCGTGCTCAGTCTCTAAGCGGGCGTTCCGCCTTCCACTATTCAAGATGTTCATTCTCACCCGGCAGGCCGACGCTCACTTGGCCAGCCCGATATGCATGTGTGCTCGTGTGCCCGACACCATCAACGGTACCAAGGTCCGTGCGCCACAGGGGGCGATGGCGCTGATCGGGTGCGCGGGCGGATAGCGCCCAGGCGTTACCGCGCGTCGGCAGCCGCAGTCGGTGTCGGGGTTGGTGTCGGCGCTGTTGCCGGAACATCCGGGCGCACTGCCGGCGGCGCGACGCTCCCCGCCGCTTGTCCCGCCAGCGCTGCCCATTCGAGGATGTCGAGCGCATGTCGCGAATCGACGTAGCGTCGCGCCGCCTCGGTCCAGCGGCCCGCGTCGGCCGCACCCGGTAACCGCGCGACCTCGCCCAGCGCGGCTTCGATCCGGCCGCTCTCCACCAGTCGACGCGCGCGCGCCAGCCGGTCTGCCGGCAGCGGCGAGGGCGATCCGGCGCGGTGCAGCGCAACGAGGTTGGCCAGCTCGCGCCGGAAACTGGCGACGATGCCGTCCTGCAATCCGCCCGTCACCAAATCCGGACCGATGGTATCGAGCCCGCCGCGCAGATCGTCCAGCGTCACCGGTTCACGCGCGGCCTGAACAATCATCGAAACCGCACCCGGCTGGCTCGCGCCGAACCGGTAGCGCAGCCGTTCCTCGAGATAGCCGAGGCCAACCCCACGATCCAGCGCGCGCCGCGCGGCGAACGCGACCAGCATGCCCTCCGCACGCGCCGCATTGCCAGCGGCCGCCTGCGCATCCGCACCGACGCCGGCGGTGCGCTCCTCCAGCGTATCCAGTTGCGCGGACAATGCGGCCTCGCGCGCGGACAAGGCGTCGAGATCGATCGTGGACCCTTGCGCATTCCCTTTGGCCGGCACGATCACCACCGGCGCCTGTGGCGTACCGGACGCATCGTTGCCGACCGGCAGCGTCAGCGTGGCCGTCTTCGGCGCTGGGCCGAGGCCGAAGGCACGAAACAGCAGGAACGCGCCGCCGGCACCCGCCAGCAGCAACAGGATCGCGACGAGGGTGATCGTCCGCCAGCCCGCTCGGCGTGCGGGAACCATCGGCATCGGCGGCATTTGATCCATGCCGGTCTTATCCGCGCCGAACGCGAAACGGTCAACGCCCAAGCGCATCGATCGCCGCGAACAGCGCGGCATCGCTCGGGGTGGGCGCGATCGCCAACGCCTGCCAGCCAGTCCCGGCGGCAGCGGCGATTGCCGGGCTGAACGCCGCGATCCTGATCCCGTCGCGCGCAATCGCCGCCGTATCGAGCAACGTCGCCAGCCGCCGCGCCGCGCGGGCCGAGTGCAGCAGGGCGGTCTGCCCGGCGATCCGCGCGAGAGCGCCGGGCGCCACTTCGACCGGCTCGCTTGCGTACACCGCCACCGCGCGTGACACGCCCGCTACCGCCGCGTGGTCCCGGCCGCCCAGATGCAGCGCCCGGGCGATGCCGCGTTCGGCAAGCAGCGTCGCCAGCGCACCCGCATCGCTCGTCCCGACCGCCGCCACCTCAAGCCCCGCACTCCGAGCGGCGGTGGCGGTCTGCTCGCCGACCGCGATAACCGGCAGCGCGCCAAACTGGTTGATCGGGGTACCGGCATGTCGCACCGTGTTGGCGCTGGTCAGCACCAGCCCGTCGTGGTTGCGCGGATCGGGCGGGGCCCACGCCACCGGCACGACCGTGAACAACGGTAGCCGCAGCACCGCGTAACCGGCGGCTTCGGCGCGCGCGGCGGTGGCGGCGTTGCCCGGTTCGGGCCGCAGCACCGCGAGCAGGCCGCTCACCCGCCGAACAGCCGCCGCACGTCGTCAGGCGCCCGCGCGAGCAGATCGCGTGCCAGCGCCTCGGCGAGCGCGGCGCCCGGCTCTCCGCGCACTTCACCGCCGACGTGCGCGCTGCCGTCGCCGGCGAGCAGTTCCGCGACGATGTGCATCACCCCGCCCTCGATCGTCGCGAGCGCCGCCACCGGCGAGTGGCAGTCCGCCGCCAGCCGCGCGAGCAGCGCACGTTCCGCCCCCACGCACGCCTGTGTCACACCGTCGCCGATCGCCTCCACCGCCAGCCCGGCAGCATCGTCCTCCGCGCGCACCTCGATGCCGACCGCGCCTTGCGCGGGTGCGGGCAACATCACAGCGGGATCGATCGCCACGCCGACATCGGCGCGTCCGAGCCGCTCCAGCCCCGCCGCCGCCAGCAGCGTCGCATCCGCCTCGCCCGCCGCCAGTTTGGCCAGCCGCGTCGCGACGTTGCCGCGAAACAGGATCGTCGTCACATCAGGCCGCAACCGCTTCACCTGCGCCGCGCGGCGCGGCGAACTGGTGCCGAGTACCGCGCCCGGCTTCAAGGCGGCGATGCTGTCCGCGCCGACCAGCCGGTCGCGCACGTCGGCGCGCGGCAGCATCGCGGCGATGCGGATCGCCTCCGGGCGGATCGTCTCGACATCCTTCATCGAATGCACCGCGCAGTCGATCTCGCGATCGAGCAGCGCGCGGTCGAGTTCCTTGGTCCACAGCGCTTTGCCGCCGATTTCGGCGAGCGCGCGATCCTGCACGCGGTCGCCGGTGGTGCGGATCGGCATGATCGAGACCTGTTCCGCCGTCCAGCCGTGCGCCGCGCACAGGGCGTCACGGACCAGCCCGGCCTGAACAAGCGCCAGCGGCGAACCGCGCGTACCGATACGAAACGTCATGCCCGCGCCCTAAGCCCAAGCGCCGCCCTTCGACAAGCGGCGGGTGATGCGATAGGGCGACACCATGACTGCCAAGCTTATCCTCGGCCTAGAATCCAGTTGCGACGAGACGGCCGCCGCGCTCGTCACCTCCGACCGGCGCGTGCTCGCGCACCGCGTGCTCGGGCAGGAGGCGGCGCATCGCCCGTTCGGCGGTGTCGTCCCCGAAATCGCCGCACGCGCGCATGTCGAGGCGCTGATCCCGCTGGTCGAGGGGGTGTTCGCCGATGCCGGCCTGACGCTCGCTGATGTCGATGCGGTCGCCGCGACGGCGGGGCCGGGGTTGATCGGCGGGGTGATGGTCGGCCTCGTCACCGGCAAGGCGCTGGCCCATGCGGGTGGCAAGCCGCTGGTGGCGGTCAATCATCTTGAAGGCCATGCGCTGTCGCCGCGATTGAGCGATCCCGATCTGGATTTCCCCTATCTGCTGCTGCTCGTGTCGGGCGGGCATTGCCAGGTGCTGCTGGTCGAGGGTGTCGGCCGCTACCGCAGGCTCGCCACCACGATCGACGATGCGGCGGGCGAGGCGTTCGACAAGACCGCCAAGATCCTCGGCCTGGGCTTCCCCGGCGGCCCGGCGGTGGAGCGTGCCGCCGCGCTCGGCAACCCGAAGGCGGTGCCGCTGCCGCGTCCGCTGAAGGGGTCGGCGGAACCGCATTTCTCGTTCGCCGGGCTGAAAAGCGCGGTGGTGCGCGCGCATGATTCGGGACGCTATTCGCCCGAGGACATCGCCGCCTCGTTTCAGGCGGCGGTTGTCGAGTGCCTGATCGACCGCACCACGCGCGCGCTGCACCGCGCCGAGGATGCGACCGCGCTTGTGGTTGCTGGCGGGGTCGCCGCCAATCAGGCGGTGCGCGCGAGCTTGCAGGATCTGGCGAGCGCCAACGCGCTGCGCTTCGTCGCGCCGCCGCTGTGGCTGTGTACCGATAATGCCGCGATGATCGGCTGGGCCGGCGCGGAACGCTTCGTCGCTGGCCTCACCGACCCGCTCGACATGCCGGCGCGCCCGCGCTGGCCGCTCGACCCGTCGGCTGAAACGGTACGCGGCGCAGGGGTAAAGGCATGAAGATCGGGGTTCTGGGTGGCGGCGCGTGGGGCACCGCGCTCGCGCAGGTGATGGCGGCCGGCGGTCACGGCGTGACGCTGTGGGCGCGCGAGGCGGAGGTGGTCGATGCGATCAACGATGCCCACGAAAACCCGCTGTTCCTCGCCGGGGTGCCGCTCTCGCCCGAGATCCACGCGACCGGCGACATCGCGTTATTGGCGCACGCCGATCTCACGCTGGTCGTCACGCCCGCGCAGCACGCCCGCGCGGTGCTGAGCGGGTTGGCGCAGACCGGCCGGCCGCTGCTGCTGTGTTCCAAGGGGATCGAGGCGGGCAGCCACAAACTGCTCAGCGAGGTCGCGGCAGAGGCGCACCCGGACTCGGCGATCGGCGTGCTGTCCGGCCCGACCTTTGCGGGCGAGGTCGCACGCGGCCTGCCCACCGCCGTGACGATCGCGATGGAGCACGCGCGAGACGCCGAGCGGATGGCCGAAGCGCTCGCGCTGCCGACGTTCCGCACCTATGCGTCGGACGACGTGATCGGCGCGGAGATTGGCGGCGCGGTCAAGAACGTGCTGGCGATCGCATGCGGCGTGGTGGAAGGGGCCGGCCTTGGCCAGAACGCCCGCGCGGCGCTGATCGCGCGCGGTTTCGCCGAGATGACGCGCTTCGGCCTGGCGCGGGGCAGCCGGGCCGAGACGCTCGCCGGGCTGTCTGGGCTGGGCGATCTGGTGCTGACCTGTTCCTCCACCAGCAGCCGCAATTTCTCGCTCGGTCTGGGGCTGGGGCAGGGCCGTTCGGCGGCGGAGCTGATGGCGGATCGTCGTACCGTTGCGGAGGGTGCGTTCACCGCGCCGGTGCTGTGCGCGGCGGCGGAGAGCGCCGGCGTCGACATGCCGGTCGCGCGTGCGGTGGCGGCGCTGCTCGATGGCGCCGAGGTCGGCGCGGAGATCGGCACCTTGCTCGCCCGTCCGCTGACGCGCGAACACGGTTGAGCGCGTCAGAAGTCGATCGCAATGCCCTTCAGCGTCCAGTCGCCATAGCGGGTCGGATCAAGGTCGAGCGGGTCTTTGGTCTTGTGCTGCGGCTCCGGTGCAGGAACCGGCGGATTGGGGGAAAGATAGGCGGGTGGCTTCACATGCGGCGGTCGGCGGCTCATGGAGGTTCCTTTAGACGGCGTCCGTGACGATATGACACAGATTGCCCGCCTGCTTTGCGAGTTCAAGCCTTGAAGACCCCATCCGCGACCAAACCCAATGATCCCCCCGGCGTTCCGGCCCGCCGTGCCGCGCTGAAACTGCTCGACGCGGTGCTGCGTCAGGGCCTGCCGCTGGAGGCGGCGCTCGGTCGCGCCACCGCCGGAATCGAACGCGCCGACGACCGTGCGCTCGCCCACGCCATCGCGGCCGAGGTGTTGCGCCGCCTGCCCGATCTCGACGCGCTGATCGACTCGGCGACGCCGCGCGCGCTGCCGGAGGATGCCAAGGCGCGCTTCGTGCTGCGCATCGCGCTGGTGCAGACGCTGTCGCTCGGCACACCCGCGCATGCCGCGATCGCGACGGTGCTGCCGCTGGTTGATGGTGGCCCCAAGAAGCTCGTCCACGGCGTGTTCGGTGCGCTCTCCCGCCGGGGTGACACGCTGCCCGAGATCCCCGCCTTGCCGGACCCGGTGGCGATCCGCTGGCATGCCGCCTGGGGTGACGACATGATCGAGGCGGCCGAACAGGCGATCTCGGCCCCGCCGCCGCTCGATCTCACGCTCGCCGACCCTGCCACCACGGCGGCTTGGGTCGAGCGACTCGGCGGCACGTCGCTGCTGCCCGGCCACGTCCGGCTTGAATCCGCGCACGTTCCCGAGTTGCCCGGTTTCGAGGAGGGCGCATGGTGGGTGCAGGACATCGCCGCTTCGCTGCCCGCGCGCCTTATCGGACGCGGTGAGGGGACTGCGCTCGACCTGTGCGCGGCGCCTGGTGGCAAGACGATGCAGCTCGCCCACGCCGGCTGGTCGGTGATCGCGGTCGATGCTTCCGAGGCACGCCTCACCCGGCTGCGCGCCAACATCGCGCGCACCGAGACGAAGGCGCGCGTCATCACCGGCGACGTGCTGCACTGGTCCCCGCAAGAGCCGGTCGATGCCGTGCTGCTCGATGCGCCGTGCAGCGCGACCGGCATCTTCCGCCGCCACCCGGATGTTTTGTATCGCACGCGCCCCTTGGTGATCGCGCAGATGGCGGTGACGCAGGCCAGATTGCTCACCCGCGCCGCCGCCTGGGTGAAGCCGGGCGGTACGCTCGTCTACGCCACGTGTTCACTCGAACGTGAGGAAGGTGAAAGCCGGATCGAGGCGTTCCTTGCGGAACAGGGCGACTTCACGCTCGACCCGGTCCGTGCGGACGAGCTTCCCGCTGGCGTTATGCCGCACGAACGCGGCTGGTTGCGGTTGCTGCCGGGGCAGGTGACGCCGGGTGGTAACGATGGCTTTTTCATCGCACGGTTACGGCGCGCTTAACCGTCGCGATTGATACGTAGCTTGCGGCTACTCCCGGCCATGCCTACAGATTCCGGCATGCCGAACCACGTCCGCATCGCCCCGTCGATCCTCTCGTCCGATTTCGCACGCTTGGGCGAGGAGGTCCGCGCGATCGACGCCGCCGGCGCCGACTGGATTCACATCGATGTGATGGACGGGCATTTCGTCCCCAACATCACGATCGGCCCGCAAGTGGTGAAGGCGCTGCGCCCGCATACGCCCAAACCATTCGACGTCCACCTGATGATCCAGCCGGTTGACGCGTTCCTCGACGCGTTTGCGGAGGCCGGTGCCGACACGATCAGCATCCACCTGGAGGCCGGGCCGCACACGCACCGCAGCCTCCAGCACATCCGTAACCTCGGTAAGCGCGCCGGTGTGGTACTGACCCCGCAGACGCCCGCGAAGGCGCTGGAATACCTTATCGACTCGGTCGATCTCGTCCTCATCATGAGCGTTAACCCGGGCTTCGGCGGGCAGAGCTTCATCCCGAGCGCGCTGCGCAAGATCGCGGCGGTCAGGTCGATGATCGACAAGGGCGGCTACCGCGTCGATCTCGAGGTCGACGGCGGCATCGACGTGGAGACCGCACGCGACGCGATCGAAGCGGGTGCCGACGCGCTCGTCGCCGGCACCGCCACCTTCCGCGGCGGACCCGACCAGTATGCCGCCAACATCCGGGCGCTGAGGGGCGCGTGAGCGACCGCTTGCCCGCCGACGACCTGCTCGAACTGGGCGCGCTTGAGCCGGTCGAGGGCAAGTGGCTGGTCCGTGCCGGCGGCGACAAGGGACTGTCGCTGGCGGAGCGACTGGCCGAACAGTTCCACCGCCTGACCTGGCGCACGCCGCTCCACGGCATGCGGCTGAAGGGTCGCTACCCGCTCAAGCTGCTGGCGGTGCCGGACGATCCCTTCCTTGGCGACTTCAAGCGCGGGCAGGCGCTGCTTGGCGGGCAGATGATGTTCCGTGGCGAAACCCGCGCGATCGAGTCGCTCAACCTCGCCAAGCCCGATTTCTCGGCAGACTTCGCCGAGTATTTGCACAGCGCTGCGTGGCTGCGCGATCTGTCGAGCGTAGCGACACGCGTGCAGGGCGTACCCGTTGCCGAGGCGATCATGCGGCAATGGCTCGTCGCGCATGCCGACACGATCAGCGAGCCGGCGTGGCGCGCGGATCTGTGCGGGCGGCGTATCCTTGCATGGTCGGCACATGCGCCGCTGATCCTGTCCTCGACCGATCTTGTCTATCGCAGCAAGGTGCTCAACACCTTCGCACGCGGTGCGCGCCATCTCGACCGCGGTGCCGACAAGATCGCGCCCGGCGCGGCGCGCGTCGCCACCGCCTGCGGCGTGGTGGCCGGCGGAATGCTGCTGCCCGGCGGCGATCCGCGCCGGCTCGCCAACGAGGCCGCGCTGACCCGCGCGCTGGCGGTGTCGGTGTTCGAGGACGGCGGGGTCGTCTCGCGCAGCCCGGCGACGCAGCTCGACGTCATCATGCTGCTCACCGCACTGCGCGAGGTGTATGAGGCGCGCCGAATCGAGCCGCCTGCGCTGATCGCGGACACGCTCGGTCGACTCGTGCCGGCGCTGCTCGGCGTGTGTCTCGGCGATGGCGGACTGTCGAGCTGGCAGGGCGGCGGCCCAGTGCCGGGCGAAACCGTCGCGGAGATCGTCGCCGCTACCGGCGTGCGCACCCGCCCGCTGCGGCAGGCACGCGAATGGGGGTATCAACGGCTTTCCGCCGCACAGGCGGTGGTGGTGTTCGATGCCGCACCGCCTCCGGTCGCGCGGGTGGTGAAGGGCGGCTGCGCCTCGACGCTGGCGTTCGAGTTTTCGGACGGGCCACACCGCATCGTCGTCAACTGCGGCGGCGCTCGGGCCGGCATCGCGCAACTGCCGGGCGCGCTGGTCGAGGGGCTGCGCACCACCGCCGCGCATTCGACGTTGGTGGTCGGCGACAGCAATTCCACCGCGGTTCAGCCCGACGGCACGCTTGGGCGCGGCGTCGGTGCGGTCGAACTCGCCCGGCAGGAGAGTGAAAACGCCAGCCGTGTCGAGGCGAGTCATGACGGCTACGCGCGCCGCTTTGGCTTCGTCCACCGCCGTCAGTTGATCCTTACCGGCGATGGTCGCGAACTGCGCGGCGACGACATGCTGCTGCCCGCGAGCAAGCGCGGGCGCGTGGTCGCGACCGGCTTCGTGCTGCGTTTCCACCTTGGTGACGGCGTCGAAGTCTCGCCCACGGCCGACGGCATGGCGGCGCTGCTGCGGCTGCCCGGCGGCACGCTCTGGCAATTCCGTTGCAAGGGCGGCGCGCTTACGGTCGAGCCGAGCCTGTGGGTCGACGGCGCGGGACGACCGCAATCGACCTTCCAGCTCGTCGTCACCGGCGAGACGCCGGCTGGCGGTACCAATGTCGGCTGGGTCTTGAAGCGCGCAGGCTAAGCGGGCAGGGAGCGCGCGACCGCACATTCCCGGTTCGTCCTGCGTCAGCTTACGACGAACGCTGCTAGGATCCTCGTATGACCGCCATCCCCATCCGCCGCGCCCTCCTGTCAGTGTCTGACAAGACCGGCATCGTCGATCTCGGCAAGGCGCTTGCCAAATTGAACGTCGAACTGGTCTCGACGGGCGGCACCGCCAAGGCATTGCGGGACGCCGGCCTCACCGTGCGCGACATCTCCGATCTCACCGGTTTCCCGGAAATGATGGACGGTCGTGTCAAGACGCTCCACCCCAAGGTGCACGGCGGTCTGCTCGCAGTGCGCGACGATAAAGCCCATGCCGCCTCGATGGCGGAACACGAGATCGGCGCGATCGATTTGGTGGTGGTCAACCTCTACCCGTTCGAGGAAACCGTCGCGCGCGGTGCCGAGCGTGACGAGGTGATCGAGAATATCGACATCGGCGGCCCGTCGATGGTGCGCTCCGCCGCGAAGAACCACGCCTATGTCGCCATCGTCACCGATCCCGCCGATTACGCGCTCGTCGCGGGCGGCAGCACCACGCTGGAAGACCGCAAGCGCCTCGCCGCGAAAGCCTATGCCGCCACCGCCGCCTATGATGGCGCGATTGCGCAGTGGTTCGCGTTCGTCGACCAGCGCGAGTCGTTCCCGCAGGTGCTGCCCGTTACGCTGACGCTCGGTTCGGCGCTGCGCTATGGCGAGAACCCGCATCAGCAGGCGGCGTTCTACGCGACGCACAAACCGTCCGCGAACGGCGTCGGCCAGGCGCGGCAGGTCCAGGGCAAGGAATTGTCGTACAACAATTTCAACGATGCCGACGCCGCACTCGACCTCATCAGCGAGTTCCGCGATGCCGACCCGAGCGTGGTGATCGTCAAGCACGCCAACCCCTGCGGCGTTGCCACCGCCAAGACGATCGAGCAGGCCTATGCCGACGCGTTCGCCTGCGACACAGTGTCGGCGTTTGGGGGCATCATCGCGCTTAACCGCAAGCTCGACGCGGCGACCGCGCGGGCGATCACCGGCATCTTCACCGAAGTGGTGATCGCGCCCGACGCCGATGACGAGGCGCTTGCGCTGTTCGCCGCCAAGAAGAACCTGCGCCTGCTGCTCACCGGCGATCTGCCCGATCCCGCACGCGGCGGGTTGCTGGCCAAGGCGATCACCGGCGGCTGGCTGGTGCAGGGCCGCGACAACGCCTCGGTGCCGGAGATGAAGGTCGTCACCAAGCGTGCACCGACCAAGGCCGAACTGGCCGATTGTCGCTTTGCGTGGACGGTGGCCAAGCACGTCAAGTCGAACGCGATCGTCTATGCCAAGGACGGCGCCACCGCCGGCATCGGCGCGGGTCAGATGAACCGGCTCGAATCGGCGCGCATCGCCGCGTGGAAGGCTAAGGACGCGGCGGACAAGGCGGGCTGGGCACAGCCGCGCACGATCGGCTCGGCCGTGGCGTCGGATGCGTTCTTCCCGTTTGCCGACGGCCTGCTGGCAGCGGTCGAGGCGGGTGCTACGGCGGTTATCCAGCCGGGCGGCTCGATCCGCGACGACGAGGTGATCGCCGCCGCAGACGCCGCCAACCTGGCGATGGTGTTCACGGGCGTGAGGCATTTCCGGCACTGAGGCCGATCGCTCCAAGCCGGAGCAAAGCTCCGGCGCGGGTCTCCGCGATCGACCAGGCCGGCGGCACTAAAGTGCCGTCCGACGAGTGACAGGTGCAGGATGCCCCGCATCCTGCAGGTCATGCCGTGGGCATGACCGACCTGTCACTGGCTTCGCCCATGACCGGCCGTGAGCACCTGCGACGTTTACCTAAGCCGCCTCGGCCGGAAGCCGACGTGCGCCGCGACCGTTCAGGCCGTCGCCGCCGCAGGCGTCTTACGCAACAGCGCGCGATCCTCCGGGCCGGTGGCGAACTTCCACAGCACGAACAGGTAGCTCGCGGCAATTGCCGGTTCGCCGAACACCAGTTCCGCCCATTCGTAGCGGTGCGGCAGCGAGGTGAAGATCGTCCCCACCGCGATCGCCGCCGCCGCCGCGCCCAGCATCTGCCAGCGCCAGCCGCGCACCGGCGCACCCAGCATCTTCGCGAGAACGCTCGACTTCACCAGCGATGACGCGCCCATCGCGAGGAGCAGCGCCACAGCCGGCCCGGCTGCCTGATAATTTTCCGGCCAGCCGATCCATCGCATCGCGAAAATCAATCCGAAACTCAGCGCCACCTGCAAGGTCAGCGCGCCGATCGACAGCATCAGGTTGAGGTGCCGTGCAATATAGACCAGCGCGCTTTCGCACACCGCGCCGGTCGACGCCGCCACCTCCGCGCAGAGCAGGAACGCCATCGCCGCCGTGCCGGCGACGAACTGCGGGCCGACGACGCCCATCACCGCCTTGCCGGGGATCGACCCCATCAGCGCAAGGCCCAGCTGTGCCGACATGATCCAGAACCCGACCTGTCGGACCTGCTGCGCCACCGCCTTGCGGTCGTTCTGCGCGAGGCTGGAGGTTATGACCGGGCTGAGGATCGGATCGAAGCTGGTTTTCAACTTGCCCGGCAGCGTGGCGATCTGCACCGCCATGTAATAGATGCCGACGATCTTCGGCTCGAACATATAGCCTAGGATCGCGCGATCGACATTGCGCGATCCCCATTCGATCGCGTCGGCGCCCGCCAGCGGCACGTTGTGCCGCGCGAGCGCGACCAGCCGCCCGGGCTCCGGGCGCCAGCCATAGGGCAGGCCGTAGCTTTTCAGGAACGGAACGAACGCCGCCAGCAGCGCCCCGACCATCGACAGCATGTACGACAGGACCAGCCCGTCCGGTTTCGCGATGAACGAGAAGACCAGCGCGGCGATGCTGATCGTCCACGGCTCGACGATCGCACGGGCGGTGACCGATGCACCG
Organism: Sphingomonas sp. GC_Shp_3; assembly: GCF_026540945.1. Taxonomy (NCBI): domain Bacteria; kingdom Pseudomonadati; phylum Pseudomonadota; class Alphaproteobacteria; order Sphingomonadales; family Sphingomonadaceae; genus Sphingomonas; species Sphingomonas sp. GC_Shp_3. The sequence continues at coordinate 73,093 of NZ_JALNUT010000007.1, read as the reverse complement.
ACGTTGCGGCGGTAGGCAAGCGCGGCGAGGCTGATCTCGGTCCACGCCCATGCCACGATGACGACCGGCAGATACCGTTCGAACCCGCCGGACAGCCCGCTGGGGAACATGATTTCGGGCAACGCGAACAGCACCACGCTGGCGATCGCCGAGGCGACGAACGCCACCGCCAGCGCGTCCCACGCGACATGCGTGTGCGACCGCTCTCCCGACTTGGCGAACGCCTGCGCAAGTCCGCGCTTCAGCCCGAGCGTGCAGAGCTGCGCGGCGAATTCCACCACCACCACCGCCAGCGCGAACCGCCCGACCAGATCCGGGCCATAGCTGCGACCGGCGATGAACAGGAACGGAATCCGCGCGGCGAGCCGCAGCAGAAAGCCGAAGATGTTGGTGCGCCCACCCTTGGCGAGCGCGTCGATGTCGTCTGGCGCCCCCGCCGACCCAGCGGCGTTGGTCAATGCGCCGCGCCCCAGCTCAGCCCCACGCCGATTTCGACGCCGAGCGGCACCGACAGCGTAATGGCGGGCTCGGCGGCGGCTGCCATTACGCGCTCGATCACCGGGCGTGCGGCGTCGACGTCGCCTGCGGGCAGTTCGAACACCAGTTCGTCGTGTACCTGCAGCAGCATGCGGACGTGGCCGAGACCAGCCTCCGCCAGCGCCGGCTCCATCCGCACCATCGCGCGCTTGATGATGTCGGCGCAGGTGCCCTGGATCGGCGCGTTGATCGCGGCGCGTTCCGCACCCTGCCGCTCGTGTTGGACCTTGGACTTGATGCGCGGGAAGTGGGTTTTCCGCCCGAACAACGTCTCGGTGAAGCCGCGCTCGCGGACGAACTCGGTGGTCGCGGCGATGTAGTTGCGGATGCCGGGGAAGCGCTCGAAATAGCGGTCGATCATCGCCTGCGCCTCGTCAGCGGTGACGTCGAGACGGCCCGCCAGCCCCCAGCGCGAGATGCCGTAGAGGATCGCGAAGTTGATCGTCTTGGCGCGTCCGCGCGTGTCGCGGTTGACCTCGCCGAACAGTTCCTGCGCGGTGAGGCTGTGGATGTCCGCGCCGCTCGCGAACGCCTCGCGCAGTTGCGGCACGTCGGCCATGTGCGCGGCGAGGCGAAGTTCGATCTGCGAATAATCCGCCGCGAGGATGACGTTGCCGTCCTCCGCCACGAACGCGTCGCGGATCTGGCGGCCGATCTCGGTGCGGATCGGGATGTTCTGGAGGTTGGGATCGGTCGAGGACAGCCGCCCGGTCTGCGCGCCGGTCAGGCTATAGCTGGTGTGGACGCGGCCGGTCGCCGGGTTGATCTGCGCCTGTAACGCATCGGTATAGGTGTTCTTCAGCTTGGTAAGCTGCCGCCATTCGAGCACCTTGGCGGCGATGCCGGAGCCGACCGAGTCCTTATCGGCGGCAATCCGTTCCAGTTCGTTGACGTCGGTGGAATAGACGCCGGACTTGCCCTTGCGCCCGCCCTTGATGCCCATCCGCTCGAACAGCACGTCGCCCAACTGCTTGGGACTGCCGATCGTGAACGGGCCGCCGGCGATCTCGTGGATTTCGATTTCCAGCGCGGCGATTTGCGTCGAGAATTCGCCCGACAGGCCGGCCAGCTTCTCGCGATCGACCTTGATGCCCTGCCGTTCCATCCGCGCGATCACGGGGGCGAGCGGGCGGTCGACCATTTCGTACACGCGCGTCGCAGCCTCGGCGGCGAGACGCGGTTTGAAACGGCGCCACAGCCGCAGCGTCACGTCGGCATCCTCGGCGGCGTAACGGGTCGCGGCGACGAGATCGACCTCGTTGAACTGGCGCTGCGTCTTGCCGACGCCGACCACGTCCTTGAAGGCGATGCAACTGTGCGACAGGTGCGTCGCGGCAAGCTCGTCCATGCCGTGCCCGTGCAGGCCGGCGTCGAGATCGAAGCTCATCAGTATGGTGTCGTCGAATGGCGCCACGGCGATGCCCAAACGCCCGAGCACGATCATGTCGTATTTGAGGTTATGACCGATCTTTAGGACGGAGGCGTCCTCGAACAGCGCCTTCAACTTGTCGAGCGCCAACGCCGTGTCGATCTGTACGGGCCGCTCCGCAAACAGGCCGGTGCCGCCGTGGCTGAGCGGAATGTAGCATGCGCGATTGGGTTGCAGCGCCATGCTGATGCCGACCAGTTCGGCGCGCGTCGCGTCGATGCCGGTGGTTTCGGTATCGACCGCTACCCAACCCTGGTGCCGCGCGGCCGCAATCCACGTATCGAGCGCGGCCTCATCCACCACCGTCTCGTAGCCGTCGTGATCGCACGCCGGTTCTTCGTCCGGCGTCAGTACGCTCTTGGGCGTTTCGACCGGCGCATCCGCCACCGCCGACAATTTGGTCAGCAGCGACTTGAAGCCGTGATGTTCGAGGAACGCGCGCAGCGGCGCATCGGGGATGCCCTGCAGCGCAAGATCGTCGAGCGGTTCGGGCAGGGTGCCGTCGCACTTCAGCGTGACCAGCACCTTGGATAGCCGGGCATTGTCGGCCTGCTCGATCAGATTATCGCGCAGCTTGCCCTTCTTCATCCCCTCGGCAGCGGCGAGCACGCCTTCGAGATCGCCATGTTCGAGGATCAGCTTGGCGGCGGTCTTGGGGCCGACCCCGGTGACGCCGGGCACGTTGTCGACGCTGTCGCCCATCAACGCGAGCACATCGCCGAGCCGCTCCGGGCCAACGCCGAACTTCTCGACGACATGATCCGCGCCCAATCGGCGGTTGTTCATCGTATCGTACATGTCGACCGACGGATCGGTCATCAGCTGCATGAGATCCTTGTCCGAGGACACGATCGTCACCGACCAGCCCTGCGCCAGCGCGGCCTGGGTGTAGCAGGCGATGATATCGTCCGCCTCCAGCCCCTCTTCCTCGATGCACGGCAGCGAGAAGGCGCGGGTAGCGTCGCGGATCATCGGGAATTGGGGCTTGAGATCCTCGGGCGGGGGCGGGCGATGCGCCTTGTACTGATCGTACAGGTCGTTGCGGAACGTCTTGGAGGACTTGTCGAGGATCACCGCCATGTGCGTCGGGCCATCGGCGGTGTTGAGTTCGTCGACCAGCCGCCACAACATGGTGGTATAGCCATAGACCGCGCCGACCGGCTCGCCATGCTTGTTGGTGAGCGGCGGAAGCCGGTGATAGGCGCGGAAGATGTATCCCGAGCCGTCGACAAGATAGAGATGTGGCATTGTGCGCGCGGGATAGCCCAGCGTGGCGGGCGACACAAAGGCTTAAGCGCGACACGCCAGCGGCATGTGGTTTTTGGGTAACGCAGCGGACGGTGAGCTGGCGAAAGCGCGCTGCGGCGTTAACCAGTTCCGCCAATCCTTGCTTGACCGACCGGCGCTAATCCCGGCGGCATGCCATATGCCAAACTCTTCCGCAGCCGCTGGGCGGCGTTGCTCTGGGCGGGCGGCATCCTGTGGACGGCGGTGGATTTCGTCGGTGTCGCGCCGCGCCACGATGCGGTCGCCGCCTCGAACGCGAGCGACCCCAGCACACAAGCCGATGCGAACGGCATGCCGGTCAACAGTGTCGATCTCGCCACGCTCGCCAACGCGATGGGCAATTGAGGTTCAGCGCGCTTTCGGCTTGATCGGCGCGCGCGGCCGGCGCGTCTCGACGGTGGGCGGCCCGGATTTCGAGCGCGGGCGCGGCGGCGGCGTCGGGCTGCGCGGCGCAGGCGGCGGCGTGGTGCCGCGACTCGGCGCGACGGTGTAGCCCTCCTTCAACAACCGCGAGAACGCATCGCGCACGCTCGCGGTGATCGCCGACTGCACCTCGGCCGGCAGATCGGCGAGGGTGGTGTTGGCGTGCACCGCGTTGAGATCGCGCACCAGCGCGTTGGGCAGCCCGCCCGACGATTTCTTGAGCGCCATGAACGCATCGAGCGTCGCGGCGACGAGGATATCCTGCATCAGGTCGGTTGCGGACTTTGCCATGCGCGCCCCAACGCACGAGGCGCGATTCGGTGCAAGTCCCTACGTCTTGCTAGGCGAGACTTTATCCACCTTTCCTGGTGCGATCCGCAGCGGAAGGGCGAGACTGGTCTATTCCTCGATCCCCAACTGCCACAACACAAAGGCATGTTCCTCCGCCGCCTCACGCAGCGATTCGAACCGGCCGGACTTGCCGCCATGCCCCGCGCCCATGTTGGTCTTGAGGAACAGAACATTGTCGTCGGTCTTGGTGGCGCGCAGCTTGGCCGCCCATTTCGCCGGCTCCCAATAGGTCACGCGCGGATCGTTGAGGCCGCCGCTGATGAACAACGGCGGATAGGCCTGCGCCTTCACCTGATCGTAGGGCGAGTACGACCGGATCAGCTCGAACGCCGCCTTGTCCTCGATCGGGTTGCCCCACTCCGGCCATTCGCCCGGCGTCAGCGGCAACTCGGCGTCGAGCATGGTGTTGAGCACGTCGACGAACGGCACGTCGGCGATCACCGCGCCCCATAAGTCGGGATCGGAGTTGACCACCGCGCCCATCAGCTCGCCACCCGCCGAGCGGCCCGCGATCGCGATTCTGCCCGCGCTGGTCCACCCCCCCGCGATCAGCCCCTTCGCCACGTCGACGAAATCGTTGAACGTGTTGGTACGCTTTTCGAGCTTGCCGTCGTGATACCATTGCTGGCCGAGATCGTCGCCGCCGCGAATATGCGCGATCGCATAGGCGAAGCCGCGATCGAGCAGCGATAGCCGCCCTGTCGAGAAGCCCGGCGGAATGGCGTGGCCATAGGCGCCGTAGGAGTAGAGGTAGAGCGGCGCGGAGCCGTCCTTCACGAAATCCTTGGGGTAGACGATCGACACCGGCACCTCTGTGCCGTCGCGCGCGGTAATCTTGAGCCGTTCGGTGCGATAGCCATCCGCGTCATAGCCGGACGGGATCTCCTGCACCTTCAGCACGGTCATTTCACCGGTGGCGACGTCATAGTCATAGGCGGTGCCCGGCGTGACCATCGATTCGTACCCCAAGCGGAGCACGTCCATCGCATATTCGGGATTGTCGCCGAGGCCCGCGTCATAGCTCGCCTCCGGGAACTTGATGCGCTGGGGAGCGCCACCCTCGTAGCGGTGGATCTCGACCTGATCCAACCCGTCCTCACGCCCGTCGACGATGAAGAAGTCGCGGAAGCACGACACGCCGGTCATGTAGAAATGCGCGGAGGGTGCGATCCGCTCGGACCACTCGCCCGGCGCGTTGGTCTGCGCGGTGCACAGCCGCCACATCGGATCGATGTCGTTGGTGTGGATGAACAAAGTACCGTCATGCTCGTCCACGTAATACTCGCGGCCCGGCTGCCGCGCCGACACCAGCAGCGGCTTGGCGAGCGGATCGTTCGCGGGCAGCAGATACACTTCGCTGGTGACATGATCGCCGGTAGCGATGATGATCCAGTTGCGCGCGCTCGTCTCTGAAATGCCGACGCGGTAGCCCTCGTCCGCCTCGCGGAACAGCTCCACATCGTCCTTGGGGTCGCTGCCCAGCCAGTGCAGCCGGGCGTTGTCGGTGCGCCACTGTTCGTTGGCGAGGCCGTAGAGGAAGCCTTTGTCGTCCGCCGTCCACACGATCTCGGACAGCGTGCCGGGGATCACATCCGCGAGATGCTCGCCGGTTTCGAGGTTCTTGACGCGCAGCTCGAACCGCTCCGAGCCGTTATCGTCGATCGCATAGGCGAGCAGTTTGCCATCGTTGCTCACCGACAGCGTACCGAGCCGGAAATATTCCTTGCCCGCCGCCAGCGCCGGCTCGTCCAGCATCAACTGGTCCTCCCCGCCCGCCACCGGCTTGCGCCACCATTGGCGATATTCGCCGCCGGTTTCGAACGCAGTCCAGTACAGCCAGTCGCCATCCTTCTGCGGCACCGACGATTCGTCTTCCTTGATGCGGCCCTTCATCTCCGCATACAGCCGGTCGACCAGGGCTTTGCGCGGCGCCATCAACGCCTCGAAATAGCTGTTCTCGGCTTCGAGGTACGCCAGCACGTCCGGGTCGGTCACGTCTGGGTAGTTCGGGTCCTTCAGCCAGGCATAGGGATCCTCAACGGTGATGCCGTGGCGCGTGAAGCTGTGCGGGCGGCGTTCGGCAATCGGCGGTGCAATATCGGTCATGTCCGCAGACCTAGGGTGCGTCGACGGCGGCGGCAATGCCCGGGCGAAACCCCTCGCGTGCGCGTGCCAGCGCCGATACAGTGGCCGACCTTCTCCGATCGCCCGCCAAGGATCCCGCATGTCGACCTACTCCGCCCGTCTCGCCGCGCTTCGCGAACACCTCGCCGGCGTGCCGCTCGACGGCTTCGTCGTGCCGCTCACCGACGAGCATATGAGCGAATATGTCGGCGCGTACGCGCAGCGCCTCGCCTGGCTGACCGGCTTCCAGGGCTCGGCCGGCACGGCGGTGGTGCTGCCGGAAGTGGCGGCGGTCTTCACCGATGGCCGCTATACGCTCCAGGTGCGCGAACAGGTTTCGGCCGACGACTGGCAGTATGTCGCCGTGCCCGCCACCAGTGTGTCGGCGTGGCTGGGTGCCAACGCGGGGCAGGGCGGGCGGATCGGCTATGATCCGTGGCTGCACACCCGCGCATGGGTGGCCGAAGCGTCGCGTGCACTCGCCGAGCGCGGCGCGACTCTGGTGCCGGTTGACACCAATCCGATCGACGCGGTGTGGTCCGATCGACCCGCCCCCTCACGCGCGCGGCTGGCCGTGCAGGACGATACCACCGCCGGTGCCTCCTCGGCGGAAAAACGTGGGGCGGTCGCCGACTGGCTGACGACGCGCAAGGCCGACGCGGTGGTGCTGACCGCGCTCGATTCGATCGCCTGGGTCCTCAACGTGCGCGGCACCGATGTCGCGCATACGCCCGTCGCGCTGGCTTACGCGATCATCGATGCCGACGGCACTGCCGAGCTGTTCGTCGCGCCTGAGAAGGTCGACGATGCCGTCCGCCAACATCTCGGCAATGCGGTGCGGGTGCGCGACCGCGCGGAGTTCGCTGCCGCGCTCGGCAGTTTCTCCGGCAAGCGCGTCGCCGCCGATCCCGAACGCGCGGTCGCCGCGATCTTCGACGTGCTCGAAGGCGGCGGGGCAAGCGTGTTGCCGCTGCGCGATCCCACCGTCCTTGCCAAGGCGATCAAGAACCCCGCCGAGATCGCCGGCCACCGTGCCGCCTCCGCGCGTGACGGCGCCGCGCTCGCGCGCTTCCTGCGCTGGGCGGAGACCACGCTGCCGGCTGGCGGCGAGACCGAACTCTCCGCCGCCGCCAAGCTACAGGCGTTCCGCGAAGCGACCGGTGTATGGCTCGACAGTTCCTTCGACACCATTTCCGCCACCGGCGCCCATGGCGCCAGTCCACATTACAAGGTGACCGAGGAGTCGAACGCCGCGATCCTGCCGGGCCAGCTCTACCTCGTCGATTCCGGGGGCCAGTACCGCGACGGCACCACCGATGTGACCCGCGTTATCCCGGTCGGCACGCCGAGCGAGGAGATGCGCGACCGCTTCACCCGCGTACTGCGCGGCCACATCGCATTGGCGACGGCGGTCTTCCCGACCGGGACCACCGGCGGCCAGCTCGATGGCTTCGCGAGGCGCCCGTTGTGGGAGGCTGGGCTGGACTATGGGCATGGCACCGGCCACGGCGTCGGCGCGTATCTGTCGGTGCATGAAGGGCCGCAGCGCATCGCTCAGCCGTTCTATCCCGGCGGCGGCCCGTCCGAGCCGCTGCGTACAGGCATGATCCTGTCCAACGAACCCGGCTATTACAAAGCCGGCGAATACGGCATCCGCATCGAGAACCTCATCCTGGTCGAGTCGCGCGGGATCGCCGGCGCCGAGCAGGCGATGCTCGGCTTCGAGACGTTGACCTTCGTGCCGATCGAACGCTCGCTGATCGTCGCGGACATGCTCACCCCGCCCGAGCGGGCGTGGCTCGACGCCTATCATGCGCAGGTGCTCGGGCTGCTCGGACCGCAGATGGACGATGCGGAGCGGATGTGGCTCGCCGCAAAGTGCGCGCCGATCGCGTAGCGAGGGCGTAGCGCCTGTTCGTTGGTGTCGATCGCGGTCGAGATCGCGGGCGCAGTGCTGGTAGCATGCGCCGCGACTGCGCACGACACGGACCAATCGCGGGCGGCGCCCTCAATCCGGCACCCCTTGTGTGTCGGGCGACGTGGAGGCGGCTTGCGCCGTGCTTGCCGCATCAGCCTCGCCCCGCGCCCGCGCCTTCCTGCGCCGCAGGTTCTCGCGCAGCGCCGCCGCCAGCCGCTCCTCGCGTGTTTCCTTGTCGTTCATTCGCTTACAGCCTTGACAATCCGGTCCGCCTCGTCTCTTACGCCGCTTCCGCGATAACCGGAAATGCTGCCGTAGCTCAGTGGTAGAGCGCATCCTTGGTAAGGCTGAGGTCGTGAGTTCAATCCTCACCGGCAGCACCATTTTTTCCGCGTTCGAGGCGGATCAGGCGAACGCCGCGTAAGTGCGGGTGATCGCTGCGGCGGCTGGGCCGGTGCGACGCGTGTTCACGCAGTCGCGGCCTTTCATCTGCCCACCTCCTGTCGCACCCCGATCAGGCGCGCGGCAGCGCCGGGAGGCATGTCGCGATCTCCCGTGCCATCGCCGTTGTTTCGCCGCGGTCACGGGGTAAGGCCGGATCTGTGATGAAGCTCTCCCTGCGTGGTGCCCCGGTGTGGTTCGGGCTGGCCGTCCTGTTCTGCGCGCTCGCGCTGCTGCGCCCGCTCGATCATGACGAGAGCCAGTATGTCGCCGCCGCCACGCTGACCGCGCGCGGCCACCTGCCGTATCTCGATTACCTCTATCTACAGGCGCCGCTTCAGCCGCTGCTGTTCGCACCGCTGGCCTGGGCGGCGGGCATGTGGGCATGGCCGGCGCTGCGTCTCGTCAACGCGCTGCTCGGCGTCCTCGCGCTCGCCGGCGTGTACCGCGCAGCCCGCGCCGCAGGGGCGGGGGAGCGTGCCGCCGCCAGCGCAACGGGGCTGTTCGCGTGCTGTGACATCCTGCTGTTCAGCATCGGCACCGCCCGCAACGACGCGCTGCCGCTCGCGCTGTTCGCTCTGGCGCTGCCGGCGCTGGTGCGCGGAAGCCTGGGGCGCACGACCACCGGGTCGGCGCTGCTCGCCGGGTTTCTGCTCGCGGCGGCGGCGGCGGCGAAAGTGTCCTATGCGGTGCCTGCGCTGGGCTATGGCGCGCTCGCGCTGGTCGACCGGCGGCACCGGCCAGCGCTGGTGGCGGCGGGTGCGGCGCCCGTGGCGGCGCTGGTCGCCGGGTTCTACGTCGCCGATCCGCCTGCGTTCCTGTTCGGTGTGCTCGGCTTTCCGACCCGCGCGCCGGTGGAATATTATCTCGGCGGCGCGCGTGCGTGGAAGCTGGGGTGGTTCGCCAAGCTGCTCGACACGCTCAAGTTCCTCGCGCTCGGCCCGGCGCTGCTGGCGATCGTCACGGTGCTGCGCGACCGGCGGCGTGATCCCGTACGGGTGCTGCTCGACCTGTTGGTGGTCGCCGCCTTCGTCGGTGCGCTGATGCCCGCGCCGACTTGGCGGCAATATCTCGCACCGGTGCTGCCGGTGGTGTTCGTGCGGGCGGCGATGGCGCTGGAGGTGCACCCGCCGGGGCGGACCGCGAAGCGGCTGGCGGCGGTGTTCGTCATCGCCGGCCTCGCGCCGAGCCTCGTCGCGCTGGCGGGGCTGGTGCGCGGCGTGCCGATGGTCGAAGCGATGCGCCAGTCGCTCGCGATTCGCGCGGCGCTCGATCACGCCGGCAGCACCGGGGCGGTCGTAACACTGTCGCCGCAGTTCCTGCCGGCCGCCGCCCGCGCGGTGGACCCGCGTTTCGCCGCCGGGCCGTTCTACTTCCGCAGCCACGCGCTGCTCACGCCCGCGCAGGAGCCGGCGCTGCACGCGGTGTCCGGTGATCGCCTCGTCACACTCGGCGCGCCGGCGGCGATCCTGCTGGGCGGGGAAGGCGAATGGACGAGCGGCGACCCGGCGCTGGAGCGCCCGCTGGAGGCGTGGGCACAGGGCCACGGCTACCGTGCGCGAGCGGTGCCCGGTGGTCGCTTCCGCCTTTACGTCAGGCCGCGTTGAGCCGCTTGCCGTCACGCTTGGCGCGCACCAGACCCTCGTAGTAATTCATCAGGTCGACGGTATGCTCGCGGTCGCTGCGTACCTTGCCGGCTGCCACCCGCGCCACGCGCCGCAGCATCGGCTGGTCACGCGCGAACAGCCGGGCGATCGCCAGCGCCGCCGCACCGGCATCACGCGCGGTGTAGAGTTCGGACGACAGCGGATCGGCCACCTCCGCGCAGCCGCCGGTATCCGGCACGATCAGCGGCAGGCCCGCCGCCACCGCCTCCGATGCGACCAGCCCGAACGGCTCGGCTTCGGACCCGTGGATCAGCGCATCGCAGCTTGCCATGATCCGCGCCAGCCGCTCGCGGTCGTAGACGGGTCTGAACATGCGGATGTGCGGGCTGCCCGCGACGCGCTTTTCGATCTTCTGCGTCTCCACGCCCGCGCCGAGCAGGATCAGCCCGACCGGCAGCCCCGCACCGGCACGCTCGACCGCGTCGATCACCAGCCGCCAGCGCTTCTCCGGGTGATGCCGCCCGAGCCCGAGCAGCAGATGCCCGTGCGGCGGCAATCCGCACTGCGCCAGCAAAGCGACACGCAGCCGCTCGTCACGCAGATCGGGCGAGAAATGGCCACGCTCGATCCCCAGCGGCATCGACGCGTCGATCCGCACGCCACGTGCGGTCAACCGTTTCTCGAGCGCCGGGCCATTGGTGACGACCGCATCGAACGCGCCGAGGAACTTGTCCATGTAGCGGCTGTACCACAGGAACGCGCGCTCGATCCGCTCGGTCGGCGCGAGGTTCTCGAACCAGCGCAGCGCGTAGGCCGAGACATTGTCGTTGTGCATGAAGAACGTCTTGACCGCGTCACTCTGCCACTGGCCGACCACCCACGGCGGCCGCCACGGCGAGGATGTCTCGACCAGGTCGGGCTGCAACCGGTCGAGCGCGTGCGTGATCGGCGCGGGATCCCAGAACAGCCCGTAATTGTGGTCGAACGGCAGCCGCCCGGCCTTGAGGTAGATGATCCGCCCCCCGCCGGGACGTTCCTCAATCGCATTTTCGCGGCCCGGCGCGATCACGATCAGTTCGTGGCCGAGGTCGGACATCGCACCCATCTTGCGGTCGATATAGGTGCGGACGCCGCCGCCCGTCGGTGAGTAGAACTCGTTGACGTCGACGATTCGCATCGCGGCTCAGCTCCCCTTGGGTGCCGGTGCGAAGCCGCCCAGCCCGCGCAGATACTGAGCGTGAATGTCGGTGGTGACCACCCCTTCGGGCACGTTGATCGTCGCCATTTCGAGCTTGGGGCGCGAGCGGCCGAGCCGCTCGTTGCTGGGGAAGCCCGCGCCGTCGGACCAGAAGTTGAACTTGTTCTTGCCGTCGCGGTTGTGCGTGAACAGCAAGGCGTAGCGCCCGGGCGTCGGCGCCTTGATGCACAGCGAGATCGGACCGGTCGCCGGGGTCGGCACCCGCACGCGGCGGAAGAACTTGCCTTCCTTGATGAGGTCGCGGTCGTCCTTCAGGAAATCGGCGTCATTGGCGGGGTAGAGTTCAAGCTTCAGCTCGCCCGCCCGGTCCTTCAGGCCATCGACGTTGACGCGGATCGCCGGCCCGCCGCCGCTCATGCAGGCGGCGCTGTCGCTGCCCAGCACGCCGGCCTGCGCCACCGCCGGCGTGACGAGGATCGCGACGCCAAAGATCGCAAGGGGAGTGGCGGCAAGCGCCGCGAGACTAGGAAACCGCATTTCTTTTCCTCAGCAGCCCATGCAGGCTGAACAGCGCGACCAGCACCACATGGACGACGAGCGTGAGGCCCGCGGTCAAGGCGATGAGGTTTCTCACATCATCACTCTGACCGATCAAAGGAGTGGATAAGGCGAAAAAAAGGTCTTTGTTTGGCACCAGCGGCAGCCGCGATACGATCATCCGGAGCGCGGCGAGGAGCAGCCACATGCCGACCGTCTGAGTCGGCATCCCGAAATGCCAGGTCAGCGCGACCAGCACCGAACCCGCGATCAACCGCACCAGATGCACGCCGAAGATCCACCACAAGGTGTGGCGATCAAGCGAGAAAACCCGTTTCGAGAAGATCAGGAACGGTACCGACATCAGGAACACGATGACGCTGGACCAGATCGCGATCTGTTGCTGGTGATGCGTGAGCAGACCGAGATACAGGGAGAGCGCAAGTACGGTGATGCCGAACGTCACCGCATTGCCCGCGATCGCGGAGAGGATGCTGACGTCCTTCACCGCCCCGAACGGCGCCGCCACCAGCGACGTGCGTTGCCGCGCCCAAGCATAGAAATATGCCTCGCCGGAGTAGTTGAGCATGTCGTTGGCGATCCGCTTCTTCGCCAGCGCGATGAAACCTTCCGGCGGGATTTTCCACAGTTTCCGGAAGATGACATAGTCGCCGGTGACCGGCGAGAAATACAGCAGCAGGAAGAACACGTAGAACCACGGGCTCGTCGGAAAGGCATGAGCAAGGCCGGCAAGGCCGGTGGACAGCAACTGCCGCGCGAGCAGCGCGACCATAACGATCGTCAGCGCGGCACCGAGATAGGACGGCCAGCGCCGTTTAAAGGTCTGCACCGGCTCGAGACCGGCAAGATCGGGAGCGAGGGATGCCGGAGCATCGACAGCACGTGTCGATGCCGCTGCCCCGGAGCGAAATTTGTCCACCGTGGGATCGTCCGTAACCGCTCGATCGCGTCGAGCACCCGGCGGCGCTTAGCTGGATATTGTGCGCTCGGCAAACCGGAACGGAGAACACGAAGTCGTCACATCGTGCCACATTACTGTCTAGTTCCAACGATATCGCAGTGCAACGATTTCCATCTCGCCTGCGAAACTTTTGCGACAATCGTTGGTTACGGATCAGCTTATGCTCAGCCCGCGCGCGCCTTCAGCACACATTCTGGCATATGCGCAGACGTTGAACGGTGGCGGGGTCGAACATGCGTTGATGCGGCTGATGCGCGGCTGGATCGCGCTTGGTCGGCGCGTCACCTTGGTGGTTGGCGACATCAGCGGCCCGCTCGCGGACGAGCTGCCGCGCGGCATCGACGTCATCGTGCTGGGCGACGCGCGATATACCGGGATGGTCTGCGTCGCCGAGATCGTCGAGCAGATCGCCCCCGATCTGATCTTCTGTCCGGGCAATCACTACACCGCCGTCGCCGCCTGGATCCGCTTGCGGCTGGGTGCGGCGTGCCCGCCGATCGTGGCCAAGGTCTCAAACGCGCTCGACCGCCGCGATCAGGGTTGGCTGTTGTCGCCGGCATACCGGGTGTGGCTCAACTGGCATCGTCATTTCGTCGATCATCTCGTCGCGATGACGCCGGCGATGCGAGACGAAGCGATCCGCACCACCGGTATCGACCCGTCGCAGATGAGCGTGATCGCAAATCCGCCGGTGCGCCGCGCGGACGGGCCGGCAATGACGTTGCCGCTACCGACCGGGCGTTTCCTGCTCGGCGTCGGCCGGCTTGCGCCGCAGAAACGGTGGGACCGCCTGATCGCATCCTTCGCGCGACTGGCCGATCGTGACGCAAGCCTGATGATCCTTGGCGAGGGTGCGGAACGCGGTGCGTTAGAGGCGCAGGTCGCGGCACTCGGCCTCGGCGGTCGGGTGACGATGCCCGGCCATGTCGCCGATCCGACGTTCGCGATCGAGCGGGCCACCGCTCTTGCGCTGACCTCCGACTTCGAGGGCGTGCCGGGCGTGCTGCGCGAGGCGCTGGCGGTCGGCACGCCGGTCGTTTCCACCGATTCGAGCGTGGCCGTGCGCGAGATCGTCGCATCGCCCGCGTTAGGGTCGGTGGTCGCGCCCGACGATAGTGCGGGTCTCGTTGCCGCGCTCGATCATTGGCTTGCCCCGCAGCAGCCACGCCCGGCGCCGGTGCCGCCGCCCGGCGCGGACTCTGCCGCCGCGTATCTCGACCTGTTCGATCAGGTCGTGCTGGCGCGTCGCGTCAGGCGGCAGGCGCCGCGTCGCTCGCGTCCCGCTTCGCGGCTCGCTCCGAGTTGCGTTCCAGCGCGACCTTGATCATCGCCGTCATCGGATCCGCGAGCGCAAGGCCCATCACCCCGAACAGCGTGCCGGTCAGGATCTGCGCCGACAACGTGAGCGCCGGCGGCAGGTCGACCGTCTTGCGCGCGACCATCGGGATGACGACGTAGCCGTCGAACGTCTGGATCACGCAGTAGATGATGATCGCCAGCACGCCGGTGTGAACGCCAGCACTGAACCCGACCGCGATCATCATCAGCCCGGACACGATCGCGCCGATGTTGGGGATGAAGGCGAGCGTGCCGGTGATGATGCCGAGCACCAGCGCCATCGGCACGCCGGCGAACATCAGCGCGACGCCGGTCATCACGCCTTCCAGCGCCATGCCGAGCAACCGCCCGGCGAGCAGGCTGCGCAGCGTCTTGGACATGCGCTCGATCGTGATGGCGAATTCGCGGCGTGAATCGGTCGGCAACATCCATTGCAGGCCGGCTTCGTACAGGCGCGGCTCCATCGCGATGAACAGCCCGATCACCAGGATCATCACGAGGCTGGTGAGCGCCCCGAGCGCGGTTCCGACGTAGGACGTGATCTTGCCGAACGAGCCCAGCGCCTGCTGGATCATGCTGTTGATGTCCGACTGTCCCGGCATCACGCCAAGGCTCGACAGCCACGCCATCAGACGCATCGCCTGCGCCATCAGGGTCGCGCGCAACTGCTCGAACTGCGCCGCCACCTGCACGCCGGTAAGATACGCAGTGCCGATCACGAACACCACGACGAGCAGCACCACGATCACCAGCCGCCAGATGCGCGGGATCGGCAGCACCTTGCCGAGCAGCCGCACCCCGCCGTCGAGCATTGCCGCGAACACGAGCCCGCCAAAGATAATCAGCAACGGCTGGATCAGCAGAACGACCAACGCGATCGCGCCGGCCATGCCAAGCCAGACGGCGGCCTTCTTCATCTCCTTGCGCACCATCGGGTCACGCATTTCGTTCGGGCCGGGTTCGGAGGAAATCTCGAACGGAACGTCGGCGGCGTGATCGGTCATTGCGGGTTCCGTGCGGGATGGAGGGAGGTGCCGGCGCGGCCGCCGCGGAACGACTGGCCCCAGGTCAGCGGATTCCAGGTGCCGTTACCGCTCTTGGAGAAGGTGATGAACTCCGCGCGTCCGCCGAGATATTCCCACGGCACCGGCCCGCCGAGGCCGAAATCCGGGGCTGCGAGCGGGAAGCGGCTGTCCGAGCTGCGATCGCGGTTGTCGCCCATCAGGAAGACGTGATTGGCCGGGATCTTGACCGGGCCGTAATCGTCGCCGCGGCTATAGCCCAGCTCGACCGTGTCGTAATGGCGGCCGTTGGGCAACGTCTCGGTGACAAGCGGCAGGCGGCAGTACATCTTGCCGTCCGTACCCGTCTCCAGCGCGCCGGGATAGACGTCCGGGCTGCACTTGGTGTTGGCGTCGACCGGGATCAGCACGTCGTGGATCGGCCCGCGCTTAATGGCGACGCCGTTGATGAACACCACGCCGCCCTTCACCTGCAATGTCTCGCCAGGCAGGCCGATCAGTCGCTTGATGTAATCGGTCTCGGTGCCCGGCGGCGTGACGATCACGACGTCGCCACGCTCGGGCATATGGCCGAACAGCCGGCCGTGGATGAACGGCAGCAGATGGAAGGTGGGCGAGATGAACGACCAGCCGTACGGGAACTTGCTCACCACGAGTTGATCGCCGATCTCGAGCCCGGGCAGCATGGATTCGGACGGGATGTAGAACGGCTTGGCGATGAAGGTGTGGAAACCGAGCACGGCGAGGATCAGCCAGAAGATGCCACGCACTTCCGCCCACCAGTCGGTCCGGCGCTTGGGCGTGGCCCCGTTTTGGGTTTCGACCGGGTCCTGTCCGGAGTCCAACGCTACGTCCTCACTCATGCACGCATTCCTGTAAGCGGTACTGCCTCGATGATGACGAACGCCTGTGCCCAAGGGTGATCATCGGTCAACGTCAGATGTATCGAGGCCGCGTGGCCGTCGGGGGTGATCGCGTCAAGCCTCGCCCATGCGCCCCCGGTCAGCGCCAGCGTCGGCGCGCCCGAAGGCGCATTCACGACGCCGATATCTTTCATGAACACGCCAGCGCCGAATCCCGTTCCGACCGCCTTGGAAAAAGCCTCCTTGGCGGCGAAGCGCTTGGCGAGCGTTCCCGCCTTGGTAAAGGGGCGCCGCGCCGCTTTTGCGCGTTCGAGATCGGTGAAGACGCGGCTCTCGAACCGCTCGCCGAACCGGTCGAGCGAGTTCTGGATGCGCTCGATATTGCACAGGTCTGAGCCGAGGCCGATAATCATGATAATCCTACCCGTTTCGGGCAGAACCGCCCGCCGATCACCGGGCCGCGTCCATCGCGTCGCGCATCCGCCGGACGCTTTCCGCGATGCCGATGAAGATTGCCTCGCCGATCAGGAAATGACCGATATTGAGTTCGCGGACCTGGCGGATCGCCGCGATCGGCGCGACATTGTCATAGGTCAGGCCGTGGCCGGCATGCACCTCGATGCCATTCTTGGCGGCAAGCGCAGCAGCATCGGTGAGGCGACGCAGCTCGTCCGCCTGCGCCGCGCCGAACAGTTCGCAATAGCGCCCGGTGTGCAGTTCGACCACCGGCGCGCCCATACGGATCGCCGCGTCGATCTGCCGGGCGGACGGTTCGATGAACAGCGATACGCGGATGCCGGCATCGCGCAGATCCGCCACCAGCGGGGCCAGCGCGGTGAACTGTCCGGCCGCATCCAGCCCACCTTCGGTCGTGCGCTCCTCGCGTTTTTCGGGCACGATGCAGGCGGCGTGCGGGCGGTGGCGCAGCGCAATGGCACGCATCTCGTCGGTCGCGGCCATCTCGAAATTGAGCGGGATGGTCAGCTCCGCCGCGAGCCGGGCGATATCGTCGTCGGTGATGTGGCGGCGGTCCTCGCGCAGATGCGCGGTGATGCCGTCCGCACCCGCCTCTGCGGCCATCAGACCGGCGCGCACCGGATCGGGGTAACCCGCGCCGCGCGCGTTCCGCACGGTCGCGACATGGTCGATGTTGACCCCAAGCCGGAGGCGACCTTCATCGGCGCGGCGGAGGCTGTCGCTCATGCCGCCGCCCGGCTGCCGGGCTTGATCGCCGGGATCGCCGCCAGTTCGGGCGGCAGCATATCGGCGGCGTAGGTTGGCACGTCGATCCGGACCAATGGGTAGAACGGCACGCCAAGATCGGCGGTGCCGCCCGAGCGATCGACCAGCGATGCCGCCGCCACCGTTTCGCCACCCGCGCGGCCGATCGCGGCGATCGCCTCGCGCGAGGAGAGGCCGGTCGTCACCACATCCTCCATCATCAGCACGCGCGTGCCGGGGGTAAGACGAAACCCGCGGCGCAGTTCGAACACGCCGTCGGGCCGTTCCAGAAACATCGCCTCGACACCCAGCGCACGACCCATCTCGTGACCCGCGATGACCCCGCCCATCGCCGGCGATACCACCGCCTGGATGCTGTCGCGCACCGCGTCGGGCAGGCTGGCGACCAGCGCCTCGGCCAGCCGCGCGCCGCGCCGCGGGTCCATCAACACGCGCGCGCATTGCAGGTAGCGCGGGCTGCGCAGGCCCGAGGACAGGATGAAATGCCCTTCCAGCAGCGCGTCGGCAGCGCGGAACTCGGCAAGGACTTGGTCTTCGGTCATACGCGGCAGGCCCGGTTAAGAATGCGCCTGATTAGGCACCGCGCCACGGCTAGGCAACGTGTGCGTCAAATAAACCCCGGCTTCGTGCTTGAGGGCGGCGAGCCGCCCGCGTATAGGTCAAGAAAATTGGGCGTAATCTCGCCCGACGTCGGAGCAGGATTTCGGCGTAGCTACAGGGGCGAGGATACGGGATGCGGATCATGCGCTTGAAGAGTATCTTGCTCGCGGCGTTTCTCGCAGTGGCGGGGTCAGCCCCCGTTTCGGCGCAGATCGTCCCGCCCGCCGCGCCGCAAACCACCCCCGCACCCGCGATCGTGCCGACCAAGGCCGACCCGATGCTCGCGCTCGACGGTGCCCCGCTCATGCTGCCGACCGCCGGCGTCGGCATGCCGGTCGACGGCAAAGTGACGATCCAGCCGCAGGTCACGCCCAATGGGCGTCGCGCCTTGTGGTTCCACAATGTCATCCTGTTTCCGCTCATCACCATCATTTGCCTGTTTGTGCTGGCGCTGCTGGTGTGGGTGGTGATCCGGTATCGCCGCGCTGCCCACCCGGTCGCCTCCAAGACCGCGCACAATACCGTGATCGAGGTGTTGTGGACGGCGCTGCCGGTGCTCATCCTCGCCTGTATCGCGTTGCCGTCGATCGGCCTGCTGCAGGCCCAGTTCAAGCCCGCGCCCGACAATGCGGTGACGCTGAAGGCGATCGGCAACCAATGGTATTGGTCGTATCAATATCCTGACAACGGCGGGTTCGAGATCACGTCCAACCTGCTCAAAGAGAAGGATCAGGTCGGCAAGGGCGAGCGTGCCCGCACCGATGCCGACGGTCCGCGCCTGCTCGCCACCGACAATCGCGTGGTGCTGCCCTACGGCGTGCCGATCCGGCTTATCACCACCTCAAACGACGTGATCCATAGCTGGGCGATCCCCGCGTTCTGGATCAAGCTCGACGCGGTGCCCGGGCGCCTCAACGAGACGAGCTTCACTATCGAGAAGCCGGGCGTCTATTACGGCGTGTGTTCGGAACTGTGCGGCGCGCGCCACGGCTACATGCCGATCACCGTCGAGGCGGTGTCGCCCGCCGTCTTCGCGCAGTGGGTGAAGGCGAAGGGCGGCACGATGCCGACCGGCAAGCCCGCCGCCGTCGTCGCCGCCGCGCAGCCGCTCCCGGAAACCGGCGCTGCGTTCGAAGCGGGCAATTCCTCCGCGCCGGTCGAGAACGCGACGGCGCAGGCACCGACCGTTACCCAAGGCGCGACGGGCAACCCCGCCGGCGCCGGCAATGTGGGACAATAAGGCATGACCGACACCGCGCTCCACCCGTCCGCCTTCGAGGCGCATGGCGATCACGGCCACGGCCATGCCGACCATGACGCGCACCACACGCCCGGTTTCTTCGCGCGCTGGTTCATGTCGACCAACCACAAGGATATCGGCACGCTGTACCTGATCTTCGCGATCTGCGCGGGGATCATCGGCGGCGGCATTTCCGGGCTGATGCGCGCCGAGCTTGCGCATCCCGGCATCCAATATTTGACGACATGGGCGGCCTATCTGCCGGGCGGCGAGCAGGGGCTCGACCATTCGCTCCACCTGTGGAACGTGCTCATCACCGCGCACGGCCTCATCATGGTGTTCTTCATGGTGATGCCGGCGATGATCGGCGGGTTCGGCAACTGGTTCGTGCCGATCATGATCGGTGCGCCCGACATGGCGTTCCCGCGCATGAACAATATCAGCTTCTGGCTGCTGATCCCGTCGTTCACGCTGCTGCTCGCCTCGCCGTTCTTTGGCGGCGCCGGCACCGGCTGGACGCTGTACGCGCCGCTCTCCACCTATGGCGAGCCAGGGCCGAGTGTCGACATGGCGATCCTGTCCCTCCACCTTGCCGGCGCGTCGTCGATCCTTGGCGCGATCAACTTCATCACTACCATCTTCAACATGCGCGCGCCGGGCATGACGCTGCACAAGATGCCGCTGTTCGTATGGTCGGTGCTGGTCACCGCGTTCCTGCTGCTGCTGTCGCTGCCGGTGCTCGCCGCCGCGATCACGATGCTGCTGACCGATCGCAACTTCGGCACGACCTTCTTCGATCCCGCCGGCGGCGGCGATCCGATCCTGTACCAGCATCTGTTCTGGTTCTTCGGCCACCCCGAAGTCTACATCATGATCCTGCCGGGCTTCGGCATCGTCAGCCACGTCATCTCGACCTTCTCGAAAAAGCCGATCTTCGGCTATCTCGGCATGGCCTATGCGATGGTGGCGATCGGCGTGGTCGGCTTCGTGGTGTGGGCGCACCATATGTTCACCACCGGGCTCAGCGTGAACACCAAGATGTACTTCACCGCCGCGACGATGGTGATCGCGGTGCCGACCGGCATCAAGATCTTCTCGTGGATCGCGACGATGTGGGGCGGGTCGCTGTCGTTCAAGACGCCAATGCTGTGGGCGATCGGCTTTATCTTCATGTTCACCGTCGGCGGCGTGACCGGCGTGGTGCTGGCGAACGGCGGCATCGACGATTACATGCAGGACAGTTACTACGTGGTGGCGCACTTCCACTACGTGCTGTCGCTCGGCGCGGTGTTCTCGCTGTTCGCCGGCTTCTATTACTGGTTCCCGAAGATGTCGGGGCGCATGTATAACGAGGTGCTTGGTCAGATCCATTACTGGATCTTCTTCCTCGGGGTGAACATGTTGTTCTTCCCGATGCATTTCCTCGGGCTGCAGAACATGCAGCGCCGCGTGCCGGATTACACCGATGGGCTGGAATATTGGAACCACTTCGCCTCGATCGGCTATATGATCATGGCGTTCTCGATGATCTTCTTCTTCGTCAACATCATCTGGTCGTTGTTCGCGGGCAAACCGGCGGGCGACAGCCCGTGGGGTGAAGGCGCGACGACGCTCGAATGGACGCTGTCGAGCCCCCCGCCGTACCATCAGTTCGAGACGCTGCCGGTGATCGATGGCGGTGATGGCCATCATTGAGCTGACCGGAAAGGCCGCGATCGTTTCACGTCGCGGCCTTTTCGCTTCCAAGGCAGGCGAGTATAGCGCCGGTCGATCATGAACACCGCAACCACCGCTTCGCCAGCCTTGCCCGCCCATTGGCGCGACTTCCTCGCGCTCACCAAACCGCGCGTGATGACACTCGTCGTCTTCACCGGCCTGTGCGGGATGCTCGCCGCGCCGACCCATATCGATCCGGTGCTTGGCTTCACCGCGATCCTGTGCATCGCGCTCGGCGCGGGTGCGGCGGGGGCGCTCAACCAATGGTATGAGTCCGATATCGACGGCAAGATGCGCCGCACCGAACGCCGCCCGCTCCCCGCCGGCCGCATGGACCGCGAGACTGCGCTCCAGTTTGGTGTCGGGCTGGCGAGCTTCTCGGTGATCCTGATGGGGCTGGCGATCAACCTCGCCGCCGCCGCGATTCTCACCGTGTCGATCCTGTTCTACGTGCTGATCTACACCGTCTGGCTGAAGCGCCGCACCCCGCAGAACATCGTCATCGGCGGGGCCGCCGGTGCGTTCCCGCCGCTGATCGGCTGGGCGGCGGCGACCGGCAGCGTCGCGCCGTTGCCGCTGCTGCTGTTCGCTTTGGTGTTCCTGTGGACGCCGCCGCATTTCTGGGCGCTCGCGCTGTTCATGAAGAGCGATTACGGCGCCGCCGGCGTCCCGATGCTGCCGGTGGTCGCGGGCGAGCGCACCACCCGCACGCAGATCGGTCTCTACACGATCCCGATGGCGATCGCCGCGCTCGCGCCTTGGGCGCTTGGGGTGTCGGGGATGTTCTACGGCGTCGTCGCAGCCGTCGCGACGACGGTGTTTGCCGTGCTTGCCGCGCGCGTAGCCATGCGCACCACGGGCGCAGCCGACACGATGAAGCCGGAAAAGCGCCTGTTCGCGTGGTCGATCCTATACCTCTTCATCGTGTTCGGCGCGGTCGTCGCCGACAAGTGGATCGCCTGATGGGCAAACATGACGACGAGATCCGCGCCCGCCAGCGGCAACGCGCGATGGTGCTCGGGCTGATCCTCGGCGCGTTCGTCGTCCTCGTGTTCGCGATCACCATCGCCAAGATCAAAGGCGGGATGCCGCATTGAGCCCGAAGATCCGCACCGCGCTGCTGGCGATGATCCCGCTGGTGTTCATGACCGGCCTCGCCAGCGCGAGCGTGCCGCTCTACCGGATGTTCTGTCAGGCGACCGGGCTGAACGGCACGACCCAGCGTGCCAAGCTCGCGCCGGGCGCGGTCGATCACAAGATCCGCATCGACTTCGACACCAACGTCGCGCCCCACATGGGGTGGAAGTTCGCACCCGAGTCGCCCAGCGACACAGTCGACGTGGGCGCGCGCGACATGGCGTTCTTCACCGCCACTAACACCACCGATCACACCATCACCGGCAGCGCAACCTTCAATGTAACGCCGTATCAGGTCGGCAAATATTTCACCAAGATCCAGTGCTTCTGCTTCACCCAGCAGACGCTCAAACCCGGCGAGACCGCGCGGATGCCGGTGATCTTCTTCGTCGACCCGAAGATCCTCGCCGATCCGGACGCGAACGACGTCCAGACGATCACCTTAAGCTATACGTTTTACCCGGTGGATTCCGCCAAACCGAAGAGCTAGGGTACCACAAACCGATAAACGGGGGATGAGAGAGATGGCCGGCGCGAAGAACCACGCATATCATATCCTGCCCCCCGACATCGCACCCATCATGGGCGCAATGGCCGGTGGCGTGATGGCGGTCGGAGGCATCATGTGGATGCACTCGGCGGCTTACGGCGGCGCGGTGTTCTTCCTTGGTGTCGCGCTCGTCATCGCCACCATGTTCCTGTGGTGGAGCAAGGTTCTGACCGAAGCACATGCCGGCGATCATACCCCCGTCGTTCAGCTGCATCTGCGCTACGGCATGGTGCTGTTCATCGCCTCCGAGGTGATGTTCTTCGTCGGATGGTTCTGGGCGTTCTTCGACTTCTCGCTGTTCCCCAAGCCGCTGATCTATGACGCGGTTAGCCACACCGTCAGCCTCGCCACTGATGCGGCGGCGGCGAATGCGGCATGGCCGCCCAAGGGCATGGAGGTGATCGACGCGTTCCGCTTCCCGTTGCTCAACACGCTGATCCTGTTGCTGTCGGGCACGACGCTTACCTGGTCGCACCACGCGCTGATCCACAACCAGCGTGGTGGCGCGTTGAAAGGCCTTTGGGGCCTCATTGGCGTCGGTGATCGCGACAGCGTGAAGAAAGGGCTGTGGCTGACGATCCTGCTCGGCATCACCTTCAGCTCGATCCAGGCGTATGAATATTCCGACGCGCCATTCCCGTTCAAGGGGATCAACTACACCTCGTCGTTCTTCATGGCGACCGGGTTCCACGGCTTTCACGTGATGATCGGCACGATCTTCCTGATCGTGAATCTGGTGCGCGTGTACCGGGGCGACTTCACCCCGCGCCAGCATTTCGGCTTCGAGGCGGCGGCGTGGTACTGGCACTTCGTCGACGTGGTGTGGCTGTTCCTGTTCGCCGCGATCTACGTGTGGGGCGGCTGGGGCGCGCCGGTTCACGCGGGCTGACGGCGATGCCGGCACGCGTTTGACCGACGATCTACCCTCGGGGTCGCAGCCAGGCGTCGTCGCGGTTTCGATGGGCGGTCTGTGCCCGCGCTGTGGGGCGCGCACGCTGTTCGTCGGTTGGACTGCGTTCGCCGGGCGGTGCCGTGCCTGCGGACTGGATCTCGCCGCCTTCAACGTCGGTGACGGGCCCGCGGCGTTCCTGATCCTGATCCTCGGCGCGATCGTGGTTGGGCTGGCGATCTGGCTGCAGCTCGCGTTGGCGCCGCCGTTCTGGTTACAAGCCGCGATCTGGGTTCCGGTCACGTTGGCCGGCACCGTCGGATCGCTGCGCGTGACCAAGGCCGCCTTGCTCGCGCTAGAATATCGCAATGCTGCGCGGGAAGGGCGGATCACATCGTGACGCGACGTGTGCCGGTGGTCGCCAGCATCCTCGTCGCGTTGGCGGTGGCGGCGATGATCGCGCTGGGCGTATGGCAGTTGCAGCGCCGCCACCAGAAGGATGCGCTGGTCGCGCGACTGTCGGCCAATCGCGACCTGCCGCCGATCGCGTTTCCGCGCGTGCCCATAGGCGACGACCTGCTGTTTCGCCGCGCGGTTGCGCACTGCCTGCAGCCGACCGGCTGGCAGAGCGAGGGCGGGCACGACGCAAGCGGCAAGCCCGGCTGGCGCCAGATCGCGCAGTGCCGCACCGGCGCGGAAGGGCCGGGGTTCGCGGTGCAGATCGGTATCGCGGGTGCGCCCAACACCAGGTCGGATTGGGCGGGGGGTGTGGTGCAGGGGTACATCGCGCGTGCGCCGGATCACCAGCCGCTGATCGCGGGACTGTTCGGTAAGGGCGCGCCCAAGACGCTGATGCTCGTCGCCGATCCGCCGCTCGCGCGACTGGCGCCGAACCCGCCGGCCGATCTGTCCTCGGTGCCCAACAACCATCTCGCCTATGCGGTGCAGTGGTTCGTGTTCGCCTTCATCGCGGCGGTGATTTATGCGCTGGCGTTGCGCAAGCGCGCGGCGCGGGAGTAGAGCGGGGGCCGCTCGCGTAAACCCAGCCTTGCCGCGCGTGAAGCACTTCGCCGCTTGTTCCGTCGGCAGCGCGCCGCTAACCCCGCCGTCCATGCGCTACATCAGCACGCGCGGGGATGCGCCCGCTCTTGATTTCGAACAGGTCACGCTCGCCGGCCTCGCCAGCGACGGCGGCCTGTATGTGCCGGAAACGTGGCCGACGCTCTCGCATGATGAGATCGCTGATCTACGCGGTGCGTCGTACGTCGATACCGCCGTCGCAGTGATGGCGCCGTTCGTCGCAGGCACGCTGTCACGCGACGATCTGCGGAGCTTGTGCGAGCAGGCCTATGGCCGCTTCGCCCACGTCGCCGTCACACCGCTCGTCCAGCTCGACCATCAGCACTGGCTGCTTGAGCTGTTCCATGGCCCGACGCTGGCGTTCAAGGATGTCGCGTTGCAACTGCTTGGGCTGTTGTTCGAACGGTTCCTCACCGGTTCGCAGCACCATGTCACCGTGGTCGGCGCGACCTCGGGCGATACCGGCTCGGCAGCGATCGACGCGTTGGCGGGCCGCGCCGGCGTCGACATCTTCATGCTGCATCCCAAGGGGCGCGTGTCCGACGTGCAGCGCCGCCAGATGACGACGGTGTTCGCGCCCAACGTCCACAACATCGCGCTGGAAGACGCCAGCTTCGACGATTGTCAGGCGCTGGTGAAGGCGATGTTCAACGATCCCCAATTCTCCGGCACGTTCGCGCTGTCGGCGGTCAATTCGATCAACTGGGCGCGGCTGATGGCGCAGGTGGTGTATTATTTCTACGCTGCGCTCCGGCTCGGCGCGCCGGAGCGGCCGGTCGCCTTCTCGGTGCCGACCGGCAATTTCGGCGATGTGTTCGCAGGATACGTTGCCGCCAAGATGGGGCTGCCGGTCGCGAAGCTGATTGTCGCCACCAATGTCAACGACATCCTCCACCGTGCGCTCAGCGCGGGTGATTATTCGCAAGGCACGGTGGTGCCGACGCCGAGCCCGTCGATGGACATCCAGGTTTCGAGTAATTTCGAGCGGCTGTTGTTCGATCTTGGCGGGCGTGACGGCACGGCGATGCGCACTCAGATGCACGGCTTTGAAGCGAGCAAGGCGATGCGGCTCACCAACGCACAGGCCGAAGGCGCGTCGGTCATGTTCACAAGCGATGCGGTCGATCTAGACGACATGACGCTGGCGATGCGCTGGGCGAGCGAGGATGCCGGGCAGGTGATCGACCCGCATACCGCGATCGCTCTTGCCGCCGCACGCCGCGCCGGGTTGCCGGCGGACGTGCCGGTGGTGACGCTCGCCACCGCACACCCCGCAAAATTCGGCGATGCGGTGGAGCGTGCGAACGGCATCCGCCCGAGCCTGCCGGCCCGCATGGGCGACCTGTTCGAGCGTGAGGAACGCTACGCCACCTTGCCCGGCACGTTCGAGGCGGTGACGGCGTATATCGCCGAACGCGCGGTGCCATGCGCGTGACGCCGTTGCAGACCCTCATCGCGGAACCGTGGGCCGATTACGGGCTGCTCGACTCCGGCAACGGCCGCAAGCTGGAACGCTACGGCCGTTTCCGCTTCATCCGCCCTGAGCCGCAGGCGATGTGGGCGCCCGCCTCCGATTCGTGGGAAGCCGATGGCGACTTCATCGGCGCTTCGGACGAGGAGGGCGGCGGTCGCTGGCACCTGTCGCGCGATGTGCCGCGTGGCGGCTGGCACGTGCGCTGGAACGAACTGCTGTTCATGGCGCAGAACACGCCGTTCCGCCATCTTGCGTTCTTCCCGGACATGGCGCCGCAATGGGCATGGATGCGCGGGGCGGTGGCGGAGGGCGATCAGGTGCTTAACCTGTTCGGCTATACTGGTGTCGGCTCGCTTGCGCTGGCGGCGAAGGGGGCGGCGGTGACGCACGTCGATGCATCAAAGAAATCGGTCGAGGCGGGCAAGGCCAACGCCTTCCTGTCGGATCTCGCCGATCGCCCGATCCGCTGGATGGTGGATGATGCCGCCAAGTTCGCCGCGCGCGAGGTGCGTCGCGAGAAGCGCTACGACGGCATCTTCCTCGATCCCCCCAAGTTCGGCCGTGGCCCGGATGGCGAGGTGTGGCGGCTGGAGGAGGGCTTGCCCGGGCTGATCGCGGATTGCCGCCGTCTGCTCGACAAGGACAGCAAGTTCCTGGTGCTGACGGTCTATGCGGTCCGCATGTCGGCGCTGGCGATCGGCGAGGTGGTGCGGCAGGCGCTCGGCGATCTTGGCGGCACGATCGAGGTTGGCGAGATGGCGGTGCGTGAGGAAGCGCGCGGGCTGTTGTTGCCGACGGCGATTTTCGCGCGGTGGAGCGCCGACCGGGCCTGAGCCCGACGACGCGCCACCCGCAATCGCCCGGCCGGCGGCGCTACAGCGCCGTCCGACGACGCGGCTTTGCCGCGGCGGGCTCGGAGCAAATAACCCACCAACACCGGAAGCATTCGCAATAGAACGTTGCGCGTGATTAACAGTCAATCAACCCATCTCCGTTAGTCCCCATCCAGACACTGTACCGGGGGGACTATGATGAAGATGCTTCTGTTCGCAGGCGCCGCCCTGCTTGCCGCCACACCTGCCGTCGCACAGGAAGTGGCACCGGCCGGCGGTGCGCGGATCGAATTGCGCGGCGGCTGGGACAATGTCGCGCCGGTCGTGACCTACACCGACCAGACCGGTAGCCAGCGCATCAGCGGCGGCCAGAGTGGTTTCACCTACGGCACCGAACTAGGCTATGACGCGGTGTTCGGTAACGGCGGTTTTGTCGGCGCCTATGCCGGGATCGCCGGGTCGACCACCAAATCGTGCGCTTCGGATGGCATCATCGATGAATGCCTCAGCGCCGGGCGCAACATCACCGCCGGCGTGCGGGTCGGCTTCGTGCTGCCCCATGCATCGATGGTGTATATCAAGGGCGGCTATTCCAACGGCAACCTGAAGATCCGCGAAAGCAGCCCGGTCTTCTCGCAGGATCTGGTCGAATCGCAGGATCTGAACGGCTTCCATGTCGGTGCCGGCGGCGAACTCGGCCTGACGCCGCATTTCTATACCAAGCTCGAATACGTCTACACGCATTACGAGATCGGCAGCATCGAGCTTGCCAATGCACGGTTGCGGACAACGCTGGATCGGCATCAGGTGGTCGGCGGCGTCGGCTACCGCTTCTGATTTGGGGAGGGGCGGGGCTGACGCTCCGCCCTATTCCATCGCAACCCGCATCGCAGCACCCGTTACGAACGGCGCACCGGCGACCAGCACCAGGCTAACCGCGCCAAGCAGTTTGAACGCGCCCGCGCCGCCGCCGGGATCGAGCGCGCCGGCACCGAAGATCAGCAGCGGCACCGCCAGCGGCAGCATCAGCAGCCCGGCGAGCGCACCCGCACCGCGCAAGCCGGCGATCAGCGCCGACACCGTCACCGCCAGCGCGGCCAGCCCCGGCGTGCCGATCAACAACCCCAGCTCCACCCGGCCAAGCGCCCCGCCCGACAGGCCGAGCAGCCCGGCCGCGATTAACGCCGCCAGCATCAGCGGCGGCGCGAACGCGAGCCAGTGCGCGATAATTTTGGCGGCGGCCACCCAGCTCATCGAGAAACCGCGCACGCTCAACTGATCGAACATGCCCGCCTCCGCATCTGGGCCGATCAGACGGTCCACCGGCAGCAGCGCCGCCAGCAGCGCAGCCGACCAGATCACGCCGCCGCCAACACGGGCGAGCAGCGCCGCATCCGGCCCGATCGCGAATGGAAACAAAATCGCGACGAGCAGGAAGAACGCGATCGGATTGCCCATGCCGCCGCCCGCCCACGCCAGCCGCAGATCGCGCGCGATCAGGCGAGCAAGCGCGCTCAAAGTGCGATGGTCCGGGCGTCTGGCACGGAGATCGCGGTATGTGTCGCCACGACCGCGACCCCGCCGCGCGTGCGGTGCGCGGCGATCAAGCTCTCCAGGAGAGCCAGGCTGGCTTTGTCCAAGCCGTTGGCCGGCTCGTCCAGCAGCCACAGCGGGGCGCCGCTGGCGACGACGCGCGCAAGCACCGCGCGACGGCGCTGCCCGGTGGAGAGCAGCCGGACCGGCACCGCCGCAAGCGCCGCCAGCCCGGTCGCGGCGAGCGCATCGGTCACGCGGCGCGCGGAGTCGGGCACGCCGTCGAGCGCCGCCCAGAACGCCAGCGCGTCGGACAGTCGAAGACCCCCATCGAGTGCGGCGGCGTCCGCCATCAGCGCGCACCGCGCCGCCTCCACCGCGCCCGAAGCGGGGGCGAGCAGTCCGGCGGCGATCCGCAACAGGCTCGATTTGCCGATACCGTTCGGGCCGGTCACCAGCGCCGCCTCGCCGGCTGCGAGCGTGAAGGTCAGCCCGGCGAACAATGCACGCCCGCCGCGTACGCACGTGACGTCGCGAAAGGCCAGGTGTGCAGGCGGTTGATCAAGCGCGGCCATCGGCTATGCCTTAGGCGAGAAGGCGGACCCCACGCCAGCCATGAGGATGCGCGAAGATGATCGAACAGCTCAGCGATGCGGACCGTGCGGACGCGCTCGATGAACTCGACGAATGGGATTATGACGAGGCGCGCGACGCGATCACGCGCAGCTTCACCTTTGCGGACTTTTCCGGCGCTTTCGGGTTCATGACGCGCGTGGCGTTGCTGGCGGAGCGCGCCGACCACCATCCGGAGTGGAGCAACGTATGGAACCGCGTCGATATCGCCTTGACGACGCATGATGCCGGCGGCCTCTCCCACCGCGACGTCGATCTCGCCCGAGCGATCGAGGCGTTGCTGGCGTAGTCGCCGGGCGTCAAATCAGCCCGGCGGGTTCGACGTGACCGAGCAGCATCACGCCGGTCAGCAGGAAGGATATGGCGGCTAGGGCGATCGGGCGAGCGATGTCGCCACGACCGATGAGGCGCATCGCCGTCACGCGATCGGCGCGGCAGTAACGGCGGTGCCGGCGAGCAGCACGGTGAAGACCAGCGCGCCGAGCAGTGAGGCGGCGATCTGCTGAAGCGAAGCGAAACGGTTGGTCATGGCAGTGGTCCCATTTAGCGGCGGCCGGACCATCCGGCTGCCGATGCAAAAAGGTTTGCAGGGAGTGTGCCAAGTCTAAAAACGGTTTCAAATGATAAGCTTAGGGAAATCCGCCGCGCGGTTCCTGGTATTTCGCTGGTGGAACGCACCACAGATTGGCGCAAACCGCTAACCGGCGCGAAGCTGGTCTCTCCCGGCATGCTTCGCCGCGTACAGCAGCGCGTCGGCACGGGCCAAAACGGCACTGAGATCCTCTGCGCGCGAAGTGCCGCTTATGCCGGCGGAGAAGGTCACCGCGCCGATCTGAGCGTCGGATTCGCGCACGCGGAAACGGCGTGCCGCAACCTGCGCACGCGCCGACTCCAGCGTTGCCACCGCCTCGTCGCGATCGACGCCGACGAACAACACCGCGAATTCCTCACCGCCGTGGCGCGCGACGAGGTGCCCCTCGCACGCGCTGCTCAGGGCCGCCGCGATCGCCTTCAGCACACGGTCGCCGACCGCATGACCGAAGCGGTCGTTCACCGACTTGAACCGATCGATATCGCACAACGCGACGTGGATCGGCCGACCGGCGCCTGCGCGAGCGAACGCCTCCTCGAAGGCGCGACGATTCGGCAAATCCGTCAGCGGGTCGCGCCGGGCATTCTCGCGCGCTTCCTCAAGCGCGACGCGCAGTTCGCTGGCCTCAACCGTTGCGTCGGCTAGCCGGCTTTCCGCGGCCTGCACATGCGCCAGCATCACGCTGGTCAGCCGCACGACCTCATCCACGTCGGATGTGGCATGGATCGCATCCGCGCTCGCGGCGAGATCGCGGCTGAAATCCTCTGTTTCGGTCCGGATCGCATGCACCATGTCGGAAAAGCCGGCGACCTGCGCCTGGGTGCGTGCGATCAGCCCATCGGCGAGCGCAGCCGCATCAGGCATGGCAGCGACCGACTCGTGGCGCTGTTCGGGCGCGCGGGGGGGCGGGGGCACCACTGACAAAGGCGGCGCGACAGCGGCTTCGCCGCCCAACTTTTCGATATCGCGCGCCGTCAGGCGAAATCCGCCCTCGGTCAACGTCTGCACCGAACGGGCGAGTACGCCATCGGTTTCGGTCATTATGCGGTATGCGAACTGGTAATGGCGCGGATCGGCGCTGAGCCGTTGATCCAGCAGAAAATCGCGGATCCGCTCGAACAATGCCGCCGAGCCCTCGTCAGTCGCTGTGGCGTGCCTGCGCGCTCCGGTCTTCACGGATCGTCCACCCCTTACCCATGCGGCCGCGCACGCGCGCGACCCTGTGGTCCCCGCCGGTTGTGTAGAGCGCAAACTGCTAACAAGGCGTGACCGCGGTTCAGCGGGTGAAGGCGATGCCGAGCCTGGCTCGCGTGGTGCGCCGGTTATAATCGTCGATCGCCTCGCCATAGCCGCTCCACGCCTGGCCAAAGAGGTAGATGTGCGGCCAGCCCTCGCCCAGCGCCGCGAGCGGATACGACAGGAACGCCTCGGCCGCGCCCTTGCCGGTCGCGGGATTGCCGCGCGCGGTAAGGGCGAGCTTGATGCCGTCCTGCCGCCCGATCGCGGCCGTGATCGCGCTATAGCCCCAATAGCGACCTATGTTGTCGGCGATGCCGCGGTTGCGGATAAACAACCACGCTTGCGGGGTGAGATCGAGCCGCCATCCGTCCCCCAGCGCCACGGTCTTGTTGAGCCGGAGATACGCGCGGTTGATGTCGATCGAGGTGGCCGGGCCGCCGCCGTTCGAATCGTGCCGGACACCGATCGCGGCGGCGGTGGTCGCATCGAGCGGCATTTCGACATAGAGTTCCGGGTTGTAGGTCGTCGAGCGGAACGGCACCGATGGTTGGTTGAGTGCCCAGAACATCGTCTGCGTGTACGCGAAATCGAGGTGCGGCCCGTCCTCGTGTCCGAGCCCCCGGAACGCGAAGCTGAACTGCAATTTGCCGCCTGCATCGTTCAGTCCGAAAGCGCCGTAGATCGGCGCGTAGGCATGGAAGCGGTCCAAGAACGCCCCCGATGTGCCCGCCGACGTCGTAACGACGTTTTCCGCAACCGCCGGCGCGGGTCGGTGGTCGAGCATCGCCGCCGCTTCGACCGGTGCGGCGGTCTGATCCTGCGGCGGCGCACTGGCGACCAACGTCGCAGGCGCGACGGCGGCGAGACGGTAATGTACGCGCGCGAAGCCACCCGGCGCGACCGGGCCCTCGCCATCGGGCGCGGCGACGAGGTGGAGATGCGACCCGTCGCGCGCGATCGTGTCGATCTCGGCCGGGCCTTGTGCGGGCGCGGCCTGCGCGCCTTCGTTGAGCAGGAATACCTCCACGCCATTTCGCGCCGCATCGGCGGAAGAGGGCGGCTCGACCAGCGGACGGAGTTGCGCGGCGGCCGGCAGCGCTACGGCGGCCGGCGCGATGCCCACGATCAACCAGAACTTCGGCCACCAGAACTTTGGCATGGCAGGCTCCCCCGGCGTCGGCTATCCAATTCTCAACGCTGGCGGTTTAGTGGCAGCGCGGCTAGGCGATGGCAATGCGCGTTTCCCCTGCCGATCTCGATCTCGCCGCCCAACTTGCCGACGCGGCGGGTGCGGCGATCCTCCCTTATTATCGCAAGCCCCACGGTCTGGAGGCGAAGGACGACGCGTCGCCGGTCACGCTCGCCGACCGCGCGGCGGAGGCGGCGATGCGGACGCTGATCGAGCGACGCTTCCCCGAGGATGCGATCATCGGCGAGGAATATGGCGTGCGCGAGGGCACCAGCGGCCGCGCCTGGGTGCTCGATCCGATCGACGGCACGCGCGCATTCATCTCCGGGCGGCCGATCTTCGGCACGCTGATCGCGCTGGTGGCGGAAGGGTGGCCGGTGCTCGGTGTGCTCGATCAGCCGATCCTGAAGGAGCGCTGGGTCGGCACGGTCGGGCGGCCGACCACGTTCAACGGCGCGCCCGCGCAGACGCGACGTTGCCCCGAACTCGCGAAGGCGCTGCTCGGCACGACGTCGCCCGCGTTGTTCGATGACAGCCAGTTGCACGCGTTCGAGCATCTCGACGGCGCGGTGATGAGCACGGTGCTGGGCGGCGACTGCTACAATTACGGCTGCGTGGCGAGCGGCTGGCTCGACGTGGTGGTCGAGGCCGGGCTGAAGTTGCACGATTTCGCCGCCTTGGTGCCGATCGTCGAGGGCGCGGGGGGGCGGATGTGCGACTGGCAGGGCGATCCGCTCACCGCCGACAGCATCGGCGAAGTGGTCGCGGCGGGAGACCCGGCGCGGATCGAGGAGATCCTCGAGGCGCTCGCCTGCAAGGGGCATTGAGGCTCGCCACAGACGCGGGCTTTTAAACCTGCCTCTCCTGCACAAAGGCAGCGGCGGTTCAGAACAGCCCGAAGAACTTCTTGTGCTGCTCCTTGCGCTCACCCGGCGCCTTCTTGCCATCCTCGGCCTTGGCGGTGGTGCCGTGGCCGACATCGTCGCGCGGTTTGCCCTTGGTGGTGCGTTGCGCCGTCGCGGTCGCCCCGGCCAGCACCGGGCCGCATTGCGCGGCCTTGGCATCGCCCACGTCGACGAACGCCAGCACCGCCGCCAGTGGCGTGCCGACCAGCCCGAGCGCGACACCCGCACCGGCGCGCGCGACCAGATCGGGGCTGATCGGGTTGATGCGGGGCTTGGCGAAGCTGCCTTCGATGCCGATCGGCGACTGGGCCGAGAACAGGCTGATCTTCTTGGCATCGGCGCGGAACGCCATGTCGATCGCCTCGGTGCCGAAGCCGAAGCCGCCGCGCCCGATCATCACGTTCTTGGTGGTGTCGATCAGGATCGGGTCCGCCGCCGCGACGCCGTGCCGTACGGTGAAGCCGATCAGCCCGCAGTTGATATGGACCGGCTCCTTGAGCTTGTCCTGGAACATCTTCTGCACGAACGTGCCGATATCGAGCTCGGCGAGCTGCACGTTGCGCGTCCAGAACGTGCCTTCGGGCAGGATGAACGCGATTCGACCATGCGAACTCGCCAGCGAATCGTGCAGCGTGTCACCATCGCCGGCCAGTGTTATATGGCCTTTGACGACGCCGCTCGTCCCCGCCTCGTCGACGCCATAGCCGGCGAGCAGCCTGCCCATCGGCGTCGGCGCGAGGCGGATGTCGTAATCGGTGTGCATCGGCGCGCGACGCTCGTCCATGATGATATCCGCGGCGACATTGCCGCGCGCCATCGAAAAGGTGAGCGGCGACAGCTTGAGCAACCGGTCGACCAGCGACACGGTGAGGTCGATATGCGAGATCGGCACGTTGCGCGATCGCACCACGCCGACTGTCCAGTGCGCATCGGCATCGAAGTTCTTGATCGATTCAACCCGCAGGTTTGCGTCCGGCAGGATGTGCGAGGCGCCCGCGCCGGTTTCCGCCGCGGCGGCGATCGCGCCTTTGGCGGCGACGGTATCGGGGTTGTAGCCGATGAACGGCGCGGCATCGACGATATCGAGCTTGCGCGTGGCGAGCTTGGCGTCGATCTTGAGGCGCGGCTTCACGTTGCGGATCGTGAAATTGCCCGACAGGTCGCTTGCACCGAATGTTCCGGCCAGATGCGTAAATGCATATTCCTCGCCGGTCTTCACCAGCGTCGCACGGGCGGTGTAGGTGCGGGTGCGCGGGATCACCACGCCGATGATGTCGAGCAGTTCGGCGGCATTTCGCCCACGCGCCTTCACGGCAAGCGGTACCCCCTCGATATCGGTCAGGCCCGGCAGCGTGCCTGACACGTCGACGATGTTGTGCGCGGCATTCGCCGTCAGTTGCAGTTCGTTCTTGCCGCGTGCGACCGTCGCATTGGGCGACAGCATCGCGCCCGACAGGGTGAATGGCGTATCGCGCACCACCCCGTTGCCGGTGAAGCGGATCGCATCGGTGATGCTGGTGCCCTGCGACCGGATCGGCTCGAACGACAGGTCGGTCACCAGCCGCATCTGCGGATCACGGTAGCGCAAGGTCGTCTGTGCGACGAGCGCGCGACGGATCAGCGGCAGCGTCAGCGGCTTGCCGCCCTTGCCGTCACCGAACGTCCAGCTGTTGTGCTTGTGCGCGGCATCCCATTCGAGATCGATCGCACCCTTGGTAAGATCGAGGAAGTGCAACCGCTTGCGCCCCCAGATCATCGAGAGCGGCGCGATGCGTGTGTCGATCCGCCCCGCCTCGAACAGGTTGGGCCTGGTCGCCCACGACGGATTCGAGATCGTGATCCCCTCGGCAAGAAACTTGATGTCGAGCGGATCGAAATAGAGCTGGAAATCGCCCCGCACTTTCAGGTCGCGGTGGAGCAGGCCGGCGGTGATCCGCTCGAACGGGTGCTTCAGGAATCGACCCTTGGTGATGTACAGCACCAGCCACACCAGGAAGATCGCCGCGACCAGCCCGATCGCGATGTTGCGGACGATCCGCCATGCGCGGCGGTGGCGACGGGGTGCAGGTTCGCCGTGATCGGCGATCCGGTCCTCGGGGGTGATGGGGCCGGCTGTGTCCATGGCGCCTCAATGCGCGCAAAGCGGTTCGGGTTGCAATCCCCGGCACGAATCGCTATGCGCCCCGCTTCCCGCGAGTAAGAGGAACTGCCCGGCCGGTATGGGCTGCCGTGGCCGTTCATAGATCGTCGCGATATAGAAAGGACGAAAATGCCCAAACTCAAGACGAAGAGCGGCGTTAAGAAGCGCTTCAAGTTCACCGCCACCGGCCTGTTGAAGCACGGCGTCGCCGGCAAGCGCCACCGCCTGTTGCATCACAACGGCAAGTACATCCGCCAGAACCGCGGCACCAAGGTTCTAGCCAAGGCGGATACCGCAGCGGTTAAGGCCTGGGCGCCTTACGGCCTGCGTTGAGCGGAAGGATATAGATAGATGGCACGCGTAAAACGGGGTGTTACCACCCGCGCCAAGCACAACCGGATTCTCGATCAGGCGAAGGGCTATTATGGCCGTCGCAAGAACACGATCCGCATCGCCCGTCAGGCCGTCGAGAAGGCCGGCCAGTACGCCTACCGCGATCGCAAGGTTAAGAAGCGCACGTTCCGCGCCCTGTGGATCCAGCGCATCAATGCGGCCGTCCGCGTCGAGGGCCTGACCTATGCGACGTTCATGCACGGCCTGAAGCTCGCCGGCGTCGAACTCGACCGGAAGGTCCTGGCCGACATCGCGATGCACGAGGGTGCGGCGTTCAGCGCGATCATCGCGCAGGCGAAGGCGGCTCTGCCCCAGGCCGCCTGAGCGATCTGTCGCGAGACGAGACAGGGGCGTCGGTGGCAACACCGGCGCCCTTTTCGTATTTGAAGCGGTGGCTTTGCCGGCGGAGCGAAGGGGAGATATCATGGCACTGCAAACCTGGTGGCTCTACGTCACCGTCGTCTTCCTGATCTCCGGCACGCCCGGCCCCAACATGCTGCACGTCATGGTGCAGAGCATCCAGCACGGCCCACGCCGAGCGCTTGCCTCAATGGCCGGGTTGATGAGCGCGGTGCTGCTGTGCCTGCTCGCCTCGGCGGCGGGGCTGGGGGCGCTGCTGAAGGCGTCGCCGCTGCTCTACACCGCGATCCGCTACGTCGGCGTGGCCTATCTGGTGTGGCTCGGCATCAAGGCATGGCGCGCGCCGGTCGGCATCGCCGAGGAGGAGGCGGCCACCCCGCAGCGGTCGCTGCGTGCGCTGTATCTCACCGGACTCGGCACCGGCCTGTCCAACCCAAAGCTCATCATCTTCGCCGCCGCGCTGTTCCCGCAGTTCGTCGATCTGCACCGCCCGCTCGCGCCGCAGCTCGGCGTGCTAGTGGCGAGCTTCGTTGCGATCGAAGGGGCGTGGTACAGCGTCTATGCGCTCGGCGGCCGCAGCCTCGCGGCGTGGCTGGCGCCCGCCAACCGGCGGCGGCTGTTCAACCGCGCGTCCGGTGTCCTCTTCATCGGTTTCGGTGCCGCGCTGCTCGGCGCGCGCGTCTGACCGCTTGACCTGAGCCGCGCGCTCGGCTTCGAGGCGTGGCGACCAAGGAAGTATTGCGATGGCTGATCTCGACCAACTTCACTCCGACCTGATCGCGCAGGTGCATGCCGCCGACAGCCTTGATGCGCTCGATGCGGTGCGCGTCGCCGCGCTCGGCAAGCAGGGCGCGGTGACGGCGCTGCTCAAGACGCTCGGCGGCATGTCGCCCGACGAGCGTCAGGTGCAAGGCCCGCGCATCCAGGCGGTGCGCGAGGGGCTGACCACCGCGATCGCCGACCGCAAGGCCGCGCTCGATCGTGCCGAACTCGACGCGAAACTGGCGCGCGAGA
The DNA here is from genome assembly GCF_026540945.1 of Sphingomonas sp. GC_Shp_3. Taxonomy (NCBI): domain Bacteria; kingdom Pseudomonadati; phylum Pseudomonadota; class Alphaproteobacteria; order Sphingomonadales; family Sphingomonadaceae; genus Sphingomonas; species Sphingomonas sp. GC_Shp_3. Next base: position 36,277 of record NZ_JALNUT010000007.1, on the reverse strand, counting down.
CGCTCGACATGACGCTCCCCGCCGAAGCTGCGCCGCTCGGCAGCATCCACCCGGTTTCGCAGGTGATGGACGAACTGGCGGAAATCTTCGCGGACCTCGGCTTCGCGGTTGCGACCGGCCCGGAGATCGAGACGCAGTGGTACAACTTCACCGCGCTCAACATGCCCGAAACGCATCCCGCGCGGGCGATGCACGACACCTTTTATCTCAACGCGCACGACGGCGAGGAAGCGCGCGTGCTGCGCACCCACACGTCGCCGGTCCAGATCCGCGCGATGCAGGCGGCGGGCGGCACCAAGCCGATCCGCATCATCGCGCCCGGCCGCACCTATCGCAGCGATTCGGACGCGACCCACACGCCGATGTTCCATCAGGTCGAGGGGCTGGTGATCGACAAGGGGATCACGCTCGGCCACCTCAAATGGACGCTCGAAACCTTCCTCAAGGCGTTCTTCGAGCGCGACGATATCGTCCTGCGCCTGCGCCCGAGCTACTTCCCATTCACCGAACCCTCCGCGGAGGTCGACGTCGGCTTCTCGGTCGTGAACGGCAAGCGCGTGATCGGCGGATCGGATGGCTGGATGGAGGTGCTCGGCTCGGGCATGGTCCACCGCTCGGTCATCGCGGCGGGCGGGTACGATCCCGATGAATGGCAGGGCTTCGCGTTCGGCTGCGGGATCGACCGGCTGGCGATGCTCAAATACGGCATGGACGATCTGCGTGCCTTCTTCGACGGCGATGCGCGCTGGCTCAAGCATTACGGCTTCTCCGCACTCGACGTTCCCACTTTGTCCGGCGGAGTCGGCGCATGAAGTTCACGTTAAGCTGGCTGCACGAGCATCTCGACACGGCAGCGACCCTCACCGAGATTACCGATACGCTTACCCGCATCGGCCTCGAGCTTGAGAGCGTCGAGAACCCCGGCGCGAAGCTCGCCGCGTTCCGCGTGGCGAAGGTGCTCACCGCCGAACGCCACCCGCAGGCGGACAAGCTGCAAGTCCTCTCGGTCGATGCGGGTGACGGTCCGATGCAGGTCGTGTGCGGCGCCCCCAATGCGCGCGCCGGCCTTGTCGGCGTGTTCGGCACGCCCGGCGCGACCGTGCCCGCCAACGGCATGGTGCTCAAGGTCGCGGAGATTCGCGGCGTCGTGTCGAACGGCATGATGTGTTCGACGCGCGAGCTCGAGCTTGGCGACGATCACGACGGCATCATCGAACTGCCCGCCGATGCGCCGATCGGTACGCCCTATCCGGACTATGCCAGCCTCAACGATCCGGTGATCGACGTCGCGATCACCCCCAACAAGCAGGATTGCATGGGCGTGCGCGGCATCGCCCGCGATCTCGCCGCCGCCGGTCTGGGGCGCCTCAAGCCGCTGGTCGTACCCGGCACCGGCCAAACGCCCGCGCCGGTCGCGGGCGAGGGCGCGGGGCCAGCGATCCGCATCGAAGACACTGCGGGTTGTCCGGCATTCTACGGCCAGAGCGTGAGCGGCGTCGCCAACGGCACCGCGCCCGAGTGGATGGCGCGCCGGTTGAAGGCGATCGGCCAGAAGCCGATCTCGACGTTGGTCGATATCACCAACTACGTGTCGTTCGATCTCGGCCGCCCCTTGCACGTCTACGATCGCGCCAAGCTGTCCGGCGGTCTCATCGCACGCAAGGCCGCAGCCGGCGAGCAACTCCTCGCGCTCAACGGCAAGACCTACCCGCTCGACGAAACCATGACCGTGATCGCCGACGATAGCGGGGCGCTTGGTATCGCCGGCATCATCGGCGGCGAATCGTCGGGGTGTGGCGCCGACACCACCGACGTGGTGATCGAGTGCGCCTATTTCGATCCCGAAAGCATCGCCCGCACCGGCCAGAAGCTCAGCGTCACCAGTGACGCCCGCCAGCGGTTCGAGCGCGGCGTCGACCCGGCGTTCGTCGAGGACGGCCTCGCCATCGCCACAGCGCTGGTGGTCAGCCTGTGCGGCGGCAGCGCCAGTGGCATAACCCGCGCGGGTGAGCCGCCCGTGCCCGCCACCGTCATCAAGTACGATCCGGCGCGTGCGGAAACGCTCGGCGGCCTCGCCGTCGCGCCCGAGCGGCAGCAGGCGATCCTCGAAAGCCTAGGCTTCACCGTCTCGGCGGACTGGCATGTCGGCGTGCCGAGCTGGCGCCGCGATGTCGAGGGCGTGCCCGATCTGGTCGAGGAGGTGATCCGCATCGAGGGGATCGACCATGTCCCGCCGGTGCCGCTGCCGCGCATCCCCGGCGTCGCCACGCCGACCGCAACGCCCGAGCAGAAGATCGAACGCCGCGTCCGCCGCGCCGCCGCCGCGCGCGGCCTGAACGAGGCGGTGACGTGGAGCTTCCTGTCCGAGGCGGAGGCCGCGCCGTTTGGCGGCGGGGCGTGGAGCCTCGCCAATCCGATCAGCGAAGACCTCAAGATCATGCGCCCGTCGTTGCTGCCCGGCCTGCTGTCGGCTGCGGCGCGCAACCTCAAGCGCGGCGCGGACGGCGTGCGGCTGTTCGAACTCGGCCGCCGCTATCTGGCGGATGCCGAACGCGCGACGCTCGGGGTCGTGCTCGCCGGAGAGAAGCACCCGCGCGGCTGGCAGGGCGGCAAGGCGCAACCCTTCGACGCGTTCGACGCCAAGGCGGAGGCGATCGCGCTGCTCGCCGCGGCCGGCGCGCCCGTCGACAATCTCCAGATCTTCGGTGAAGCCGGCGACTCGTGGCACCCCGGCCGGTCCGGCACGCTGCGCCTCGGGCCGAAGACGGTGCTCGCCGCGTTCGGCATCGTTCACCCGCTGACGGCCCGCGCGTTCGATCTCGACGGGCCGATCGCGGCGGTCGAGCTGTTCCTCGATGCGATCCCGGCCAAGCGCGGCGGGGCGGGCTTCATGCGCCCGGCCTATGCCCCGCCCGCGCTCCAGCCGGTGCGGCGTGACTTCGCCTTCACCGTCCCCGCCGGGCTCGCCGCCGATGCGCTGGTGCGCGCGGTGAAGGGCGCGGACAAGGCGAGCATCACCGCGGCGCGGCTGTTCGACGTGTTCGAGCGCGAGGGTGTGCGTTCGGTCGCGATCGAGGTGACGCTGCAACCCGGTGACAAGAGCTTCACCGACGAGGCGCTCAAGGCGATCGCCGCAAAGGTGGTCGCGGCGGCGGCGAAACAGGGCGCGGTGCTGCGCGGCTGAGGGAGACGGCGAATGGCGGACCTGATCGAGATCGCAGGCGATGGGCTCAGCGCGGCGATCAACCCGTATGGCGCGGAATTGACCCACCTGCGCGACCCGGAGGGCCGCGAGTTGATGACCGACGCCGATCCGAAGTTCTGGACCGGTCACGCGCCGCTGCTGTTTCCCTTCGTCGGCCGCCTCAACGGCGATATGCTGCGCCTCGACGGTGCGGAATATCCGATGAAGCAGCACGGTTTCGCCCGCCGCCACAACTTCGCGCTGGTCAATCATGACGCGGCCAGCGCGCACTTCCGGCTGGTGGATGATGCGGAGACGCGCGCGGTCTACCCGTTCGCCTTCACGCTGGACGCCACCTACACGATCCATGGGGCCGCGCTGACCGTCGACATCGTCATCACCAATCGCGGCGATGTCGCCATGCCGGCCAGCTTCGGCTTTCACCCCGCGTTCGCCTGGCCGCTCCCCTATGGCGCGGCGCGCGAGGATCACCGTATCGTCTTCGCCGACGACGAACCCGCTACGCTGGTCGAACTCAAGGACGGCCTCGCCACCTCTGCCGATCGCGCCTCGCCGCTCGATGGGCGCGTGCTCCATCTGAAGGAGGGCCTGTTCGACGACGACGCGCTGATCTGGAATGGCCTCGCCTCGCGCAGCGTCCGCTACGGCGCGTCGACCGGCCCGCAACTGGAGGTCGCCTTCGACGCCGACAAGCTCGGCATCTGGAGCAAGCCCGGGGCGGCGCGCTTCGTCTGTATCGAGCCGTGGCACGGCATCGCCGACCCACAAGGCTACACCGGCGATTTCCGTGACAAGCCCGGCGTGTTCGAGATCGCGCCCGGCGGCACATGGTCGTGCCAGTTGCGCGTCACGCTCACCGCCTGATCTTTTCAGCGAGGGCGCGCCTTTATCGCAGCATCGATTGCAACCATCTCCACCCCGTAACAAAAAGGGGGCGGGAATGTTCGCAAGCTGGCTGACGGTGCTGTTGCTGATGCTATGGGCGCGTCGCGAGGTGAACGCCGGGCGCGCATTGTTCGCCGCCCCGCGCCGCCGGCTGGGGCGACTGGGGCGCGGGCATGTGCTGTTTGCCGTCGCAATGGCCGGAGTGATGATCGGTCTGGTGTGGCTGATGAAGGCGGACGGCGCGATGCTCGTTGCGTTCGGCTGGCCTGAGGTCGCCGCGCTTTCCACCATGATCGATCTGCCCGCGCTGATCGACATCGCGGTAATCGCCCTGGTTGCGGCGGGGCAGGCGGGGTTTGGTCGCGTTGCAAGAGCCGCGCGCCCACACCCGCGCCAGCGCCGCACGCTGCGCAGCCCGACGCGGCGGACACCCGTCAACGACGACGAGGGCAGACTGCGCCGAGCCGCTTAGTTGAGTTGCCGCGCCGCTGCCGCTAGGCCGCAGCGATGAATCACATCTCCGACCGCCGCACCTTCGCGATCATTTCGCACCCGGATGCCGGCAAAACCACACTCACTGAAAAACTGCTGCTGTTTGGCGGCGCGATCCATCTGGCCGGCGAGGTCAAGGCGCGCGGCGCCGCCCGGCGTGCCCGCTCCGACTGGATGAAGATCGAGCAGCAGCGCGGCATCTCGGTCACCTCCTCGGTGATGACGTTCGAGCGCAAGGGCACTACCTTCAACCTGCTCGACACGCCGGGCCACGAGGATTTCAGCGAAGATACCTACCGCACGCTCACCGCGGTCGATTCGGCGGTGATGGTGATCGACGTGGCAAAGGGTATCGAGAGCCAGACGCGCAAGCTGTTCGAGGTGTGTCGCCTGCGCAACGTGCCGATCATCACCTTCGTCAACAAGGTCGATCGCGAAGGCCGCGAGGTGTTCGCCATCCTCGACGAGGTGGCTGAGCTGCTCCAGCTCGACGTGACGCCGATGACCTGGCCGGTCGGGATGGGCAGCGACTTCGAGGGCATCTTCGATCTCGCCAGCAACCGCCTGCTGATGCCCGAGGGGCCCAGCCGCGAATTCCAGGGCAAGGTGATCGAGACCAGCGGACTCGACGATCCGCAGCTCGATTCGCTGCTGTCCGCGCAGACCCTTGCCAAGATGCGCGAGGATGTCGAACTCGCGCAGGTCGGTTACCCCGAGTTCGATGCCGAGGCGTATCGCGCGGGCAACCTTACGCCGGTGTATTTCGGCTCCGCGCTGAAGGAGTTCGGCGTCGATTCGCTGATCGAGGCGCTCGCCGCCTTCGCCCCGCCGCCGCGCGCACAGCCCGCCGAGCCCGCCGCCGTCGAGCCGACCCGCGACGAGGTCACCGGCTTCGTGTTTAAGGTGCAGGCCAACATGGACCCCAACCACCGCGACCGCATCGCCTTCATGCGGCTGTGTTCGGGCACGTTTAAACGCGGCATGAAGCTCACCCCCAGCGGCCACGGCAAGCCGATCGCGATCCATTCGCCGATCCTGTTTTTCGCGCAACAGCGTGAACTGGCGGACGAGGCGTATCCGGGGGACATCATCGGCATCCCCAACCACGGCACGCTGCGGGTCGGTGATACCTTGTCGGAGCGTGCGGACGTGCGCTTTACCGGGCTGCCCAATTTCGCGCCCGAAATCCTCCGCCGCGTCCAGTTGAAGGACCCGACCAAGACCAAGCAGCTCCGCAAGGCGCTCGACGATATGGCGGAGGAAGGGGTGACGCAGGTGTTCTACCCGGAGATTGGTTCGAACTGGATCATCGGCGTGGTCGGCCAGCTACAGCTCGAAGTGCTGCTGTCGCGGCTCGATGCCGAGTATAAGGTTGCCGCCGGGCTGGAGATGGCGCCGTTCGAAACCGCGCGCTGGGTATCGGCGGAGGATGCGGCCGACCTCAAGGCGTTCACCGATCTCAACCGCAGCGCGATGGCCAAGGATCGCGATGGCAACCCGGTATTCCTCGCCAAATCGGCGTGGGAGGTCGGCTACATCGCCGATCGCTATGCCAAAGTTAAGTTTGCGGCGACACGCGAGCGGTAAAAGTCTGGCTCGGCCACGGTGATCAGGCGCGGCCGTAGCCAGGCTTCGGGAACAAGGACCAAACGGCGGGGACACCGCGCGGCCCGGATCTTCCGTAATGCTTGGGGGCGTCGGAAGCTGAGGTGGTGCTACGCGATTCGCTCCCTTGACTCGATTCCGGTGCTTAACGAATCGTTAAACTACCTAGGTCACGCCGCAGCGGGAAAAATGAGCGTTCCCAAATCACTATCAGCCGACTCTGGCAAAGGGAGCGGCTATTGCGAAATCCGCTGGCTTTCGGTTGCCGCGTCATCGCTGGCGAGGGCTTCTGCCAACGCGTTTCGCACAGCACGCACCGCCTCCATGGTTGCGGCGCTGGATGGTGCACGCTTACGCTCATCGGCGAGGAGTTTCTGTACGCCACGAATCGTATAGCCTTCGTGGGTCAGCAGGCTATTGATGCGCTGCACCAACGCGACATCTTCCGGCCGGTAATAACGCCGATTGCCTGCGCGTTGCAGCGGCCGAAGCTGGGGGAAGCGCGTTTCCCAGTAGCGCAGGATATGCTGGGGCAGCCCGGTTTCACGGGATAATTCGCCGATCGTCCGATATGCGCCCGCGGCCTTGTCCCCCGCCTTTGCTCCCGCCATCCTCTCGCCCGCCGCCTGTTCCGGCGTGTCGGGGGCCGTCATCAGCCGGCGTCCACGATACGGTCGCGCATCATCTGGCTGGCGCGGAACGTCAGCACACGGCGGGGTGCGATTGGCACCTCGACACCGGTCTTCGGATTGCGCCCGACCCGCTCACCCTTGTCGCGCAGCACGAACGTGCCGAAGCCTGAAATCTTGACGTTGGCGCCCTGCGACAGCGCCTCGCACATATGTTCGAGAATTTGTTCGACCAGCTTGGACGAGTCCGCGCGCGACAACCCGACTTGATGATGCAAGGCTTCCGATAGATCGGCCCGCGTCAGTGTTCCTGTAGACACTTAGTCCTCCCCCTTTCCCCAAAGGTGACGGCCTGCGTATCACGCCGCGAAAGGTGCCGGAAGGGCTTAGTTCCTCAATGACAACGAAGAATTCCGAGACGGTACCGTGCTGTCGCAACCTCAAAACGCCGACAACGCTGTCAGAAGCGCACCACTGCCGCGCCCCAGGTGAAGCCGCCGCCCATCGCTTCGAGCACGATCAGGTCGCCGCGTGTGATTCGTCCGTCTCGAACGGCGGTGTCGAGTGCGAGCGGCACCGACGCGGCGGAGGTGTTGGCATGGCTGTCCACCGTCACCACCACCTTGTCGGGGGACAGGCCGAGCTTCTTGGCGGTGGCCTCGAGGATGCGCGCGTTGGCCTGATGCGGCACCAGCCAGTCGATCGCGGATGCGTCGAGCCCGGCGACTGCCATCGTCTCGCTCAACACTGCCGCCAGATTGGTGACGGCGTGGCGGAACACCTCGCGGCCCTTCATGCGCAGCTTGCCGACCGTACCGGTGGTGGAGGGGCCGCCATCGACGTAGAGCAGCCCGTTGTGGCGCCCGTCGGCGTGCAGCCGCACTGCGAGGATGCCGCGATCGTCAGGCGCGCCTGCGCTCTCCTGGCCTTCCAGCACGATCGCGCCCGCGCCGTCGCCGAACAGCACGCAGGTTGCGCGGTCCTCCCAGTCGAGGATGCGGCTGAACGTCTCCGACCCGATCACCAGCGCGCGGCGTGCCGAACCGGCGCGGATCATGCTGTCCGCCACCTGCACCGCGTAGAGGAAGCCCGAACATACCGCCGCCACGTCGAACGCGACGGCATCGTCGATGCCCAGCATCGCCTGCACCTTGGTCGCGCTCGACGGGAAGGTTTGGTCGGGCGTGGCGGTCGCCAGCACGATCAGGTCGATGTCCTGCGCGGTGCAGCCCGCCGCCGCGATTGCGGCGCGTGCGGCATCGGCGGCGAGCGTCGCGGTGGTCTCATCGGGGCCGGCGATGTGGCGGAACTTGATGCCGGTGCGTTCGACGATCCATTCGTCGGTGGTGTCGACGGTTTCGGCAAGCTGCGCGTTCGAAACCCGCCGCGCGGGGAGCGCGGAGCCGGTTCCGGTGATGACGGCGCGAATCATGGCTAGTTCCTTCGAGCCCGGTCAGGCTGCCTTTGCTTCGAAATTGCCGAGATCCTCGGCGATGCGGCGCGTCAGGTCGTCGCGCACCATTTTGGCGGCCACGCCGATCGCGGTGGCGACGCCGATCTCGTTGGCGCTGCCGTGGCTCTTCAACACGAGACCGTTGAGGCCGAGGAAGACTGCGCCATTGTGGTTGTTCGGATCGAGATGGTGACGCAGCAGGTCGGTCGCCGGCTTCGAGATCAGGAAGCCGATCTTCGAGCGGGTCGAGCTTTTGAACGCACGGCGCAGCAGGTCCGCCACGAACCGCGCGGTGCCCTCCGCCGTCTTGAGCGCGATGTTGCCGGAGAAGCCGTCGCACACCACCACGTCGACCTCGCCGCGCGACAGCCGGTCACCCTCGATAAAGCCGGTGAAGGTCATCGGCAGGTGCGTGGCGAGGCGAAGCGTCTGCGCGGCATCGCGGATCTCGTCAGTGCCCTTCTGGTCCTCGCTGCCGATGTTGAGCAGCGCGACGCGGGGACTCTCGACCTCCAGCGTGGTGCGGGCATAGGCGGCGCCCATCACCGCGAACTGCACGAGGTTGCGAGCATCGCATTCGGTATTGGCGCCGAGATCGAGCACCACCACGTCGTTATCGCCGAGCGAGGGCAGCATCGCCGCCAGCGCTGGCCGGTCGATACCGGGCATGGTGCGCAGGCTCAGCTTCGCCATCGCCATCAGCGCGCCGGTGTTGCCCGCCGATACGCAGGCCGAGGCACGACCCTTTTTCACCATATCGATGGCGATCCCCATCGACGTGGTCTTGGCGCGACGAATCGCCTGGCTCGGCTTGTCGGAGGAACCCACCACCTCGGGGGCGTGGACGATCTCCGAATGCGCGGTCAGGTTGGGGTGCTTCTTCAGCCCCTCGGTGATCGCCGCTTCATCCCCGACGAGGATGAAGCGCAGCTCCTCGAACTGGCGACGCGCGCGCGCGACGCCGGCGAGCATGACTGCCAGCCCCTCGTCGCCACCCATCGCATCCACGGCAATCCGGGAGCCGTTCATCACTGCACCCCCTTGTTCCGTGGAGATCAGGCTTCGACCGAGACGATCTCGCGGCCGTTATAATGGCCGCACGCGTTGCACAGGTTGTGCGGGCGCTTCAGTTCGCCGCAGTTCGGGCATTCCTGGAACGACGCGATGCTCAGCGCATCGTGCGCGCGACGCATGCCACGCTTGGACGGGGTGGTTTTTCTTTTGGGGACGGCCATTTCGGCGAAACCTTGTGCTTGTTGCGTATCGATGCGAGTCGATCCGCCCGGACCATGCCCAAGCGACCGACGGTAAGTCGGCCGCGGAAGGCACCAGCGGCCGAACGCATCGCGAAGCACCGCGCCTATAGCGATTTCGGCCGGCGTTGCAAGCGCCGCGCTCCGGTGCCACAGCCGCCACCTCTCTTGAAAGGAACGAAATTGGCGTCTGTCCTGCTGCCGATCACGCTTGCCGCCGCCGGTGGCGCCGGCATCATCAACTTCTGGCTGGCGGTGCGCACCGGGCTGATTCGCCGCGCCACCGGGGTGGAACTCGGCGATGGCGGCAGCGCGCCGCTGATTCGGCGGATGCGCGCGCACGCCAATTTCGTCGAATACACGCCCTTCGTATTGCTGCTGATCGCGCTGATCGAATTCAACATCGGCAGCCCGGCGTGGCTGTGGGTCGTCAGCGCCGCCTTCCTGCTCTCCCGCGTCGCACACGCGCTCGGCATGGACGGCATGCCCGCCGGACGCGCGATCGGTACCGCCGTCACCTTCGCGACGCTGGTCGGCCTGTCGGCCTATGCGGTGGCGCTGCCGTTCATCGGTGGCGCCCATACGGCTGCGGAGACGATGATCCGCATCCGGTAATCACGCCGCCAGCGCGCGATCGCTCACATACGGGTTGGTCGCGCGCTCCTGCGCGAAGGTGCCGGGCTGGCCGTGCCCGGGCAGGAAGGTGGTGTCGTCCCCCATCGGCCACAGCTTGGCGACGATCGCATCGAGCAGATCCTGATGGCTGCCGAGCGGAAAGTCGGTCCGCCCGATCGACCCTGCGAACAGCACGTCGCCGACGATTGCCAGTTTGGAGGCGGGGTGGTGGAACACGACGTGCCCCGGCGTGTGGCCGGGGGTGTGATACACGTCGAGCGTGAGGTTACCGACCGTGACGGTATCGCCCTCGACCAGCCAGCGGTCCGGCTCGAACGGGGTACCAGGGACGCCGTAGGCGCGACCGTCATCCTCCAGCCGCGCGATCCAGAAGCGGTCCGCCTCGTGCGGCCCCTCGATCGGCACGCCGAGTTCCTTGGCGAACGGCCCCGCCGCGCCGCAATGGTCGATATGGCCGTGGGTGAGGATGATCTTCTCCACGGTGACGCCGTGTTGCGCCGCCGCCGCGCGCAGCTTGGGCAGGTCGCCACCGGGATCGACGAACGCGCCGCGCATCGTCTGCGTACACCACAGCAAGGTGCAATTCTGCTGGAGCGGCGTCACCGGCACGATCGCCGCGCGGAGGGGTGGGTTGGCCATACCGGGACACCTAAGCCCGCCGTACCGGGCAGACAAGGGCGTGGGTGACGGCATGGGTCGCGGCAGGGCTTGCTCAACCGGGCATAAACGCTGCATCTGTCGCCCGGATATGCTGCCGGCCGCCCCCTTTGTCCTGCTCGACGATGCGAGCGATGCCGGTGAGGTCGCGCGGCTCTATTGCGATCCGGTGCAGATCGTCACGGCGCACAGCATCGCGGAGGTGTGGCCGGCGCTGGCGGCGATCCGGGCGGGGCAGCGCGAAGGGCTGCACGCCGCCGGCTACCTCGCCTACGAAGCCGGCGGCGCGTTCGAGCCGACGCTGGCGCCGCCACCGGCAACCGATGCGCCGCTGCTGTGGTTCGGCCTGTTCGCCGGCTGGGACACGGTGGCGGACGTGCCCGCGCTGCTGCCCGATCCCGCCGGCGCATGGATCGGCCCGAGCGAACCCGCAATCGACTATGCCACCTATGCGGAGCGGTTCGCGGCCGTGCGTGAGCTGATCGCGGCGGGTGACGTCTATCAGGCCAACCTGACCTATCCGGCGGCGGTGCCGGTGCAGGGCGATCCGTGTGCGCTATATGCGCAACTGCGCGGGCGGGCGCGGGCGGGGCATGGCGCGCTGATCCACGACGGCGCGCGCTGGCTGCTGTCGCTCTCGCCCGAGCGGTTCTTCGCGCTGTCGGGCCGCGATCTCGTCTGCACGCCGATGAAGGGTACCGCGCGGCGCGGCGCGACGGCGGCAGAGGATAGCGCGCTCGCTGACGCGCTCGCCGGCGATCCCAAGCAGCGCGCCGAGAATCTGATGATCGTCGATTTGATGCGCAACGATCTCGCCCGCGTTGCCGTGGCGGGCAGCGTCGCCGTGCCCGACCTGTTCGCGGTTGAACGCTACCCGAGCGTGCAGCAGATGGTCTCCACCGTCACCGCCACGCTCGCGCCCGAGCAGGACGCGATCGACGTGCTCGCCGCGCTGTTCCCATGCGGTTCGATCACCGGCGCGCCCAAGCTGCGCGCGATGGAGGTGATCGCCGAGGTCGAGGGTGCCCCACGCGGCCTCTACACTGGCGCGATCGGCCGGATCGACGCGGGCGGCGATGCCGCCTTCAACGTCGCGATCCGCACGCTGGTACTGGCGGACGGGCACGCCACGTTCGGCGTCGGCGGCGGCATCGTCGCCGATTCGCGAGCTGCCGAGGAATGGGCGGAGACGCAGGTGAAATCCGCCTTTCTCGCCACGCCCGGCCGGGGTTTCGACCTGATCGAGACGATGGCGTTCGATCCGGTCGCCGGGCTGGCGCAACTCGAACGCCACCTCGAACGATTGAAGGCGAGCGCCACCGCGTTCGACTTCGCGTTCGATCGCCACGATACGCGCAACGAACTCCAGGCGGCGACCTTCCGCTTGCGCGACGCCCGTCGCATCCGCCTGCTGCTCGCGCGCAGCGGCGCGATCGCCATCGAGGTATCGCCGCTGCCGTGCACCCCCGCCGGCCCGGTGCCGGTCGCGGTGGTGCCGCTGCCGGTCGATCCCAGCGATTTCCGCCTGCGCCACAAGACCACCGATCGCGGCTTCTACGACGCCGCCCGCACCGCCGCCGGTACGTTCGAGGTGGTGTTCGCGCGCCCGGACGGCCTGCTCACCGAAGGCAGCTTCGCCGCGCTGTTCGTGCCGCGCGGCGACCGGCTTGTCACCCCGCCGCTGGCGCGCGGGTTGCTGCCCGGCGTGCTGCGCGCCGCGCTGCTCGACAGCGGCGAAGCGGTCGAGGGCGATCTCACCGCCGCCGACCTTGCGGACGGCTTCTTCGTCGGCAATGCGGTGCGCGGGCTGATCCCGGCGGTGCTGGCGGTTGCGGAAGGCGCGGACGCCAGTCTATAGCCGCGCCGCTTGTCCCCGATAGAGGCGTTTCCCCATGCACCCATCCGCCGCGCTTGCCCGCATCAAGCCTTCGCCCACGCTCGCGATCACCTCGCGCGTGCAGGAGTTGAAGCGCGCCGGCGTCGACGTGATTGGTCTGGGCGCCGGCGAACCCGATTTCGACACGCCCGACTTCATCAAGGAAGCCGGCATCAAGGCGATCCGCGACGGGCAGACCAAATACACCAACGTCGACGGCACGCCCGAACTGAAGGACGCGGTCGTCGCCAAATATCTGCGCGACAACGGCCTCACCTACACGCGCGATCAGATTACCATCAACGCGGGCGGCAAGCACACCCTGTTCAACGCGATGGTCGCTACGCTCGACGCTGGCGACGAGGTGGTGATCCCCGCGCCCTACTGGGTGAGCTACCCGGACGTGGTGTTGTTCGCGGGCGGCACCCCGGTGTTCGTCGCGGCGGGCGCGGACCAGAACTACAAGATCACGCCCGAGCAGCTCGATGCGGCGATCACGCCGAAGACCAAATGGGTCATCATCAACTCGCCGTCGAACCCGACCGGCGCCGCGTACAGCGAATCGGAGCTGAAGGCCCTCGGCGAAGTGCTGGAGCGGCATCCGCATGTGTGGATCTTCGCCGACGATATGTACGAGCATATCCTGTTCGACGATTTCAAGTTCACCACCATCGCGCAGGTCTGCCCCTCGCTGTACGAACGCACGCTGACCGCCAACGGCTGTTCCAAGGCCTATGCGATGACCGGCTGGCGGATCGGTTTCGCCGGCGGCGCGCCGTGGCTGATCAAGGCGATGTCCAAGCTGCAATCGCAATCGACCAGCAACCCCTGCTCGATCGCGCAGGCCGCGAGCGTCGCCGCGCTGACCGGCGATCAGGGCTTCCTCAAGGACAATGCCGCGCTGTTCCAGCGCCGCCGCGATCTCGTCGTCGGCATGCTCAACCAAATCGAGGGCATGACCTGCCCGAACCCGGAGGGGGCGTTCTACGTCTACCCGGAATTCTCCGGCCTGATCGGCAAGAGCACCCCGAGCGGCAAGCGCATCGACACCGACGAGGATTTCGTCGGCTATCTGCTCGACGATGCCAAGGTCGCGGCGGTGCAGGGCGCGGCGTTCGGCCTCTCGCCGGCGATGCGGATCAGCTATGCGACCAGCGACGAGCTGCTGACCAAGGCGTGCGAGCGGATTCAGGCGGCCTGCGCGGCGCTGAAATAACGGGCGGGGCGCGGCGAGGGCGACGGACCCGCGCCCTTCTGCCTTTCTCGGCGCAGGCCGGGGTCCGGTTGCGGAGCGACGATAGGCTTGTGGCGCTGCGTTATGGTCGCGCTTTTAACTCGGCGCCGGGGGTTAAGGCGCTTCCCCCCACTTCGCGGGGTGGCGAAGCCACGCCTTCGGTCCTCGCTGGCGCGAGGCCGGCCGCGCTTCTCGCCGAGACGCGGATTAGCTTTTGCTAATCCGCTGCGAGAAGCTAGAACAACCCCTCTATCTCGCCCTCATCCCCAAACCGGATAGCCTCCGCCGCAGGCACGCGCGGCAGGCCCGGCATCGTCATCAGGTCCCCGCACACCGCCACCACGAAGCCAGCCCCCGCCGCCAGCCGCACCTCGCGGATCGGCACGACATGGCCGACCGGCGCGCCGAGCAGCGTCGGATCGGCGGAGAAGCTGTACTGCGTCTTCGCCATGCACACCGGCAGATGGCCGAACCCCGCCGCTTCCCAACGCGCAAGCTGCGCCACTACCTTGGCATCCGCCGCCACGTCGTCGGCGCGGTACAGCCGCGTCGCCACCGCACGCATCTTGTCGAGGAGCGGCAGGTCGTCGCCATAAAGCGGCCGGAACTTCGCACCGCCCGCGTCGATCCGCGCCACCACCGCCTCGGCGAGATCGACCGCGCCCGCGCCGCCGTCCGCCCAATGGCGGCACAGCACGCCCTCGGTACCGTGCGCGGTGGCGATCGCACGGATCGCGTCGATCTCGGCGTCGCTGTCGGTGGCGAAGTGGTTGATCGCCACCACCACCGGCACGCCGAATTGGCGCACGTTCTCGATATGCCGCGCGAGGTTCACCCCGCCACGCTGCACCGCCGCCACGTCCTCACGGCCGAGATCGGCCTTGGCGACGCCGCCGTTCATCTTCAGCGCGCGCACCGTCGCGACGATCACCGCTGCGTCCGGCGCCAGCCCCGCTTGACGGCACTTGATATCGAAGAACTTCTCCGCGCCGAGGTCCGCGCCGAACCCCGCCTCGGTCACCACGTAATCGCCGAGCGCCAAAGCCGCGCGCGTCGCGATCACCGAATTGCAGCCGTGCGCGATATTGGCGAACGGCCCGCCGTGCAGCAGCGCGGGGTTGCCCTCCAGCGTCTGCACGAGGTTGGGCTTGATCGCTTGGCCCAGCAGCACCGCCATCGCGCCATCCGCCTTGAGGTCGCGCGCCGTCACCGGGCGGCGGTCTCGCGTCTCCGCGACGATGATCCGCCCGAGTCGCGCTTCCAGATCGGCGGCATCCTCGGCGAGGCACAGCACCGCCATAACCTCCGACGCGACGGTAATGTCGAACCCCGACGCGCGGGGGAAGCCGTTGGCGACCCCGCCGAGCGACTGGGTGACCTCGCGCAACGCCCGGTCGTTCATGTCGAGCACCCGCTTCCACGTCACCCGCCGCACGTCGATATCGAGTGCATTGCCCCAATAGATGTGGTTGTCGATCATCGCCGCGAGCAAATTGTGCGCAGAGGTGATCGCGTGAAAATCGCCGGTGAAATGGAGGTTGATATCGACCATCGGGCCGACCTGCGCATAGCCGCCGCCGGTCGCACCGCCCTTGGTGCCGAAACACGGCCCCAGCGACGGCTCGCGCAACGCCAGCACGGTCTTGCGCCCGGTGCGGTTGAGCGCATCGGCGAGCCCGACTGAGGTGGTGGTCTTGCCCTCGCCAGCCGGCGTCGGGTTGATTGCGGTGACGAGGATCAGCTTGCCCGGGGTGCGCGGCGGCAGCACGGCGGGATCGAACTTCGCCTTGTCGCGGCCATAGGGCTCGATCTGCTCCGGCGTGAGCCCGAGATCGGCGGCCACGTCCACGATCGGGCGTAGCGTCACCCCCCGGCTGATGTCGATATCGCTCGGCATCGTCATTCCCCCCAAGCGCCGGCCTCAGCCGTCGCTCGCCCGCTCGATATCCGCGCCGACTGCGCTCAGCTTCTCCTCAAGCCGCTCGTAACCGCGATCGAGGTGATACACCCGCGCCACCTGCGTCTCGCCCTCCGCCGCAAGCCCCGCCAGGATCAGGCTCATCGACGCGCGCAGGTCGGTCGCCATCACCGGCGCGCCGACCAGCCGCTCGACCCCGCGCACCACTGCGGTGCGGCCCGAGACGTGGATGTCTGCGCCCATCCGCGCCAGTTCCGGCACGTGCATGTAGCGGTTCTCGAAGATCGTCTCAGTCAGCACGCTGGCGCCGTCGGCCTTGGTCAGCATCGCCATGAATTGCGCCTGCATATCGGTGGCGAAACCGGGGAACGGCGCAGTCGACAGCGTCAGTGGCTTCAGCCGCTCGGGCGCCGCGACGTGGAGCACGTTGTCGCGTTCCTCCACGGTCACGCCCGCCTCGATCAGCGCGGTGATCGTCGCGCGCATATCCTCCGCCACGACGCCGACGAGATCGAGCGTACCACCGGTGATCGCCGCCGCGCAGGCGTAGCTGCCCGCCTCGATCCGGTCGGGCATCACCGCATAGGTCGCGCCGTGCAGGCGGTCGACGCCGGTGATCTCCAGCGTCTCGCTGCCGATGCCGGTGATCTTCGCGCCCATCGCCACCAGGCAGTTGCAAAGGTCGACGATCTCCGGCTCGCGCGCGGCATTGCCGATCCGGGAGACCCCGCGCGCCAGCACCGCCGCCATCACCACATTCTCGGTCGCCCCGACCGATACGATCGGGAACACATAGTCGCCGCCCGGCAACCGCCCGCCCGGCGCGCTCGCCTTTACATAGCCCGCCGCCAACTCGATCTCCGCGCCGATCGCCTCGAGCGCCTTGAGGTGGAGGTCGATCGGCCGATTGCCGATCGCGCAGCCACCTGGCAGCGAAACGGTCGCCTCGCCCGCCCGCCCGACCAGTGGGCCGAGCACCAGAATCGACGCGCGCATCTTGCGTACGATATCGTACGGCGCCTCGGTCGAGGTGAGCTTGCCGGCACGGATTGTCATCACCCGGCCGAAGTCTTCCGGCCGCGCGCCCTCGATCTGCGTCGAGGCGCCGAGCTGGTTGAGCAGGTGGCCGAAACTGTCGACGTCCGCCAGCCGCGGCAGGTTGCGCAGCGTCAGCGGCTCCTCGGTCAGCAGCGCGCACGGCATCAGCGTGAGCGCAGCGTTCTTGGCACCGGAAATGGGGAGACGGCCCGACAGGCGCTTGCCGCCGCGAATGATGATACGATCCATCCTCCGGCTCTTATCGCTTCGTCCCGCGCGCGCAAGCGAACGCACGAGATTGAAAGGGGAATGTGACCGGTTTGAAGCCCTATTGATCGACTTTAATGCGCTGATCCCCCCGCGCTGCTTTGGATGGGCAACCAAGGGGGATTGTACCGAGTGTCAGGGAGTTGCTTCGCCGAACGTCTGAGCGAGATCGTTGTGCTGACCGAGGCCGAGCATCGTGCGCTGCAGCGGCTTGAAGACCGGGAACGGCATCTTCGCCGCGGCGCGACGCTCCAGCGCGAGAACGATCGGGTCGCCGAGATGTTCGTCCTGCGCAAAGGGCTGATGATGAGTTCGGTGCTGCTCGATGACGGCAGCCGCCAGATCCTGCGAATCCACTTTCCCGGCGATCTGCTCGCGGTGTCGAGCCTGATTTACAACGACGCGCCCGAGACGATCACGGCGCTGTCCGATTGTACCGTCGCACCGTTCGAACGTGCGGCGTTGAGCGCGCTGCTGGTCGATCATCCACGCCTCGCCGCGCTGGTGCTGGTCTACAGCCAGATCGAACGGGTGGCGCTGACCGACCGGCTCGCCGCGCTGGGGAGGACGTCAGCCAAGGCGCGAGTCGCCGCGATCCTCATCGAACTGCGCAATCGTATGCGGATGCTCGACAAGAGTATCGGCGAAAGCTTTGTGCTGGGACTGACGCAGGAGGAGATCGGCGACGCCACCGGTCTCACCGCCGTCCACGTCAACCGCATGTTGCGCCAGCTTGAGGAAGAGGGGCTGATCGCGCGCGAGGCGGGGCGTGTGCGTTTCCTCAACGAGCGCGCGCTCGCGCGTTCCGCGAACTTCGTGGATCGCTACGCCGGGCTAGACCTGGGATGGTTGCCGCCGTCGCGAGGATGAACCGGCCGATCGCCGCGTCGTCCGTGTGGCCCAGGCGGCAGCGGTGCGCGGGCAGGCGGCGTCAGGCCAATATAAAGCGACCTCGAATCAGGCTTTTTCCAGCATGCATTGCAGCGGGTGCTGGTTCTGACGGGCGAACTCGGTGACCTGCGCGACCTTGGTTTCCGCCACTTCGTAGCTGAAGATACCGCACACGCCGACGCCCTTCTGGTGGACGTGGAGCATCACCCGCGTCGCCGCTTCCATGTCCATGCGGAAGAAGCGTTGCAGCACGAGCACGACGAATTCCATCGGCGTGTAATCGTCGTTGAGCAGCAGCACGCGGTACGGCGTCGGCTGTTTGGTGCGCGAGCGGGTCCGCGTCGCAATGCCGAGGCCGGTGCCGTCGTCATCGCCGTCGGTATGCTCGGCCATCGTCGGGTTCATATATGTGTCGATCATGGCGAGACGAAAATATGGCATCGCGGGCAGCAAGGGCAAGGGGCGTTCGGCACGGCTCTTGGTTTTTGCGTCACAATGCTCAACACCAGGATGCAAAAAGGGGCCGCCCCATGCGGAGCGACCCCTCTGTTACCGAATCGGTAGACCGATCAGGCGGCGATCTTCGCCTTTTCTGCGGCAAGCGCGACGCGGTTCGACAGCGGCTGCGCGATCTCACCGACCAGCTTCAGCATCGCCTCGGTGTTCTTCGACGATTCGGCGACCATCGAGTCGAACGACTGACGGATGAAATCGCTCTGCATCTTGAACAGCTCGGTCGGCGACTTCACCGAAGCCATGCTCTTCATGATGGCGGTCGTGTTCTCGAACTGCTTGCGCGTGTATTCGGCAGCGTCCTGGCCGAGCGTCTCGAGGCCCTTGGCCGCGATCTTGCCCGATTCGACCATCGCCTCGACGTTGCCCTTGCCGAAGGCGTTCATCTCTTCGAACATCTTGCTGCTCTTTTCCATCGCCGACTTGGCGCGCTCGTTGACGTCGCCGAACATGGCCTGGGTCTTAGTGGTGGCGTCCTGCATCGTGGCTTCCATGGTCTCTTCCTTCTGGACATGCGCCACGGAGAAGACCGGGGCGGTGGGTTGCGGGTTGGTAAAGGCGGGGGCCGTAGCGACCGGTTCGGGCGCTGGCGACGGGGTGCTGACGGGTGCGGGTGCGACCGGCTCAGGAGCCGGCGCGGCAGCGACCGGTTCCGGAGCACTGGTGTGCGGCATCGGCTCGTGCGCAACGTCCAGTACCGCGGCGGCGACGACGGCGGGGGTGATCGCGTCCGGCAGACTCGGTGCCGGCATCTCGCTGGCAGCCGCCACCGGCAGCTTTGCCTTGGGACCGCGCTTGGCCGGGGTGGCGGCGCCGGGAAGGCCCGGCAACACATCCTTGGCGACCGGCTTGCCGCGCATCACGGGCTTTGGTCCATCGCTGGCCATATCACCATCTCCTACGGAATTGCTGCGTCGCAATATAGCGCAGGCGATGACATGCTGCAACAGATTTGTTGCAGTGCAACATAGACCATATCGGAGTGATCACCGGCGGCAATGCAGCCGTTTGGAGGCGGCGCTAGCGTTCCCGAACGTAGCGGCCCGGCGCCTCCTCGATCGCCGCGAGGGCGCCCGCGCCCGGCACCCGTGCACCCGCCGCCGGCACCGTTTCCGGGTCGATCGCGCGAAGCCATGCAGCCCAGTCGGGCCACCAACTGCCCTTAGTCTCGTGCGCGGCGGCGATGAAATCCTCCAGCGTGTCCTTCGGTTCCGTGTTCGTCCAATATTGGTATTTGTTCATACTCGGCGGGTTCACCACCCCGGCGATATGCCCCGATCCGGCCAGCACGAAGCGCACCGGCCCGGCGAGATGGCGGGTCAGTTTCCACACGCTGCCCGCCGGCGCGATATGATCTTCGCGCCCCGCCTGCACATAGGCGGGCGTCTTGACCTGGCTGATGTGGATCGGGGTGCCGTCCACGCTCAAGTCGCCGTCGGTGGCGAGCCGGTTGTCGCGGTACAGATCGGTCAGGTAGCTGATGTGCCACTTGGCGGGCAGGTTGGTGGTGTCGCTGTTCCAATGGAGCAGATCGAACGGCGCATAATCGTTGCCGAGCAGATAATTGTTGGTGACGTAGTTCCAGATCAGGTCGCGCCCGCGCAGCAGGTTGAACGTTGCCGCCATGTACCGCCCGTCGAGATAGCCGTCCGGGGTCAGTTCCTTGAACATCGCCAGTTGCGTATCGTCGACGAAGTGGAGCAGTTCGCCCGCATCCGCGAAATCGACCTGCGCCGTAAAGAACGTCGCGCTCGCCACCATGTCGGCTTCCCCGCGCGCGGTCAGCACCGCCAGCGTCGCGGCAAGCGTGGTGCCCGCCACGCAATAGCCGATCGCGTGGACGTGTTTCGCCGCCAGCGCGGTCTTGGCAACGGTGATCGCGTCGATCTGCGCGGCGACGTAGTCGTCCCACACCACGTCCTTCATGGTCGCGTCGGCGGAGCGCCACGACACCATGAACACGGTGATGCCCTGTTCCACCGCCCAGCGCACGAAGCTCTTCTCCGGCGTCAGATCGAGGATGTAGAAGCGGTTGATCCACGGCGGGAAGATCACCACCGGCGCGGCCAGCACGTCCGGCGTGGTCGGCGCATATTGGATCAGTTCGTACAAGGGCGTGCGATGCACCACCTTCCCCGGCGTCATCGCCAAATTGCGGCCGACCTCGAACGCGCCCGGCGCGACCTGCGTCATCTGCCCCTTGGACATGTCGGCCAGCATGTTCTGCAAGCCCTTGACGAGGTTTTCGCCACGCGTCTCGATGGTCTTTTCGAGCACCTGCGGGTTGGTGGCGGGGAAGTTGCTCGGGCTCATCGCATCGATGAAGGCGCGGGTCGCGAAGCGGAGCTGTTCCTTCTGCTTGTCCTCAAGTCCCTCCACCGAATCGACCGCGCGCAGCATATGGTCGGAAATCAGGAAGTAGCTTTGCCGGATCCAGTCGAACACCGGGTTCTCGCGCCACGCCGAATCGCGGAAGCGGCGATCGGCGGCCTGTTCTGGCTTTTCGGCGGTACGCTGTGCGGCGGGGACAAGCATCTGCTGCCACATCGCCACGCTGTCGCGCCAGAAATCGGTGACGCGCCCGACCGTCGCCGGGTCGGTCACGCCGGGGATCGGCGGCACCGCCGTCTCGACCGGCTTCATCGCGGCTATGCCGTTCTCCAGCAGCAGTTGCTGCATCCGCCCGAACACCAAAGTCCAGCGCTGCATCTCCTCGAGACTGGGCATCGTAGGAATAGCGGCCGAGCTGGTCGGCTTGGTGTCGGTTTCGCTCACGCGGGCACTCCTGCTCGTGCGCGGGTTTTGCTTTACGTCCGCGCCGCTTCGGTTTCTATATGCCCGCGTTCGCACCTTGGCGAACCTTATTGGGGCTGATCCCGTGTCCGACGAATTCTACCGCATGAAGCGCCTGCCGCCCTACGTCATCGCCGAAGTGAACGCGATGCGGGCGCAGGCGCGCGCAGGCGGCGAGGACATTATCGATCTCGGCATGGGCAATCCCGATCTGCCGCCGCCGCCGCACGTCATCGCCAAATTGTGCGAAGTGGCGATGAAGCCCGACGCGCACGGCTATTCGCAGTCCAAGGGCATCCCCGGCCTGCGCCGTGCGCAGGCGAACTATTACGGCCGCCGCTTCGGCGTCGAGGTCGATCCCGAGACGGAGGTGGTCGTCACGATGGGATCGAAGGAGGGGCTCGCCAGCCTCGCCACCGCGATCACCGCGCCGGGCGATGTCGTGCTCGCGCCCAACCCGTCCTACCCGATCCACACGTTCGGCTTTATCCTCGCCGGCGCGACGATCCGCGCAGTGCCGACCACGCCGGACGAGGCGTATTTCGAATCGCTCGACCGCGCGATCGCCTTCACCGTGCCGCGCCCGTCGGTGCTGGTGGTGAACTATCCGTCCAACCCTACTGCCGAAACGGTGGACATCACCTTCTACGAACGGCTGGTGGCGTGGGCGAAGGAGAACAAGGTCTGGATCATCTCCGACCTCGCCTATTCGGAGCTGTATTACGACGGCAAGCCGACCGTCTCGATCCTCCAGGTGCCCGGCGCCAAGGACGTCGCGATCGAGTTCACCTCGCTGTCGAAGACCTATTCGATGGCGGGCTGGCGGATCGGCTTCGCGGTCGGCAATGCCAAGCTGATCGCGGCGATGAGCCGGGTGAAGTCCTACCTCGATTACGGCGCGTTCACGCCGATCCAGGCGGCGGCGTGCGCCGCCTTGAACGGCCCGCAGGATATCGTCGAGGCCAACCGCGTGCTGTACCACAAGCGCCGCGACGTGCTGGTCGAGAGCTTCGCCCGCGCCGGCTGGGATATCCCGGCACCCCCCGCCAGCATGTTCGCCTGGGCGCCGCTGCCGCCCGCGCTTAAGCACCTAGGCAGCCTGGAGTTCTCCAAGCAGCTCCTCACCCACGCCAAGGTCGCGGTCGCGCCCGGCGTCGGCTACGGCGAGAACGGCGAGGGGTTCGTGCGCATTGCCATGGTCGAGAACGAGCAGCGGCTGCGGCAGGCGGCGCGCAACGTGAAGCGCTACCTGCAAAGCATGGGCGTCAACACGCCCGCGCGCACCGGCTGACGCGTCCGGGGGCGGCGATCCGCCGCAACCGCAACGCCGCGTTAAGGCGGCGGCGCTATTGAAGGCGGATGAGCATCCGGGAACAGTCGCGCGCGATGGCGCTGCCCGTCGTTTCGACGATGCTGCTGTATGCTGCGCTCACGGCGGCGGGCGGGCTGCTGACCCGGCTCAATCACGGGATCGCGCTGATCTGGCTGGCGAACGGCCCGTTGCTCGCAATGCTGTGCAAGACGCCGCCAAGGCAATGGCCCGCCTATGTGGTCGCCGCGTGGACGGGCATGTTCGGCGTCGTGTTGGCGGTGTCCGGGTGGCACCCCATCGCGATGCCCTATGCGATGGTCGATGTCGGTGAGGCGGTGATCGCGGCTGCCCTGCTGCGGCGTTGGCGCGTGAACGATACGCTGTTCCGCTCCATTGGCACGATGCCGGTGTTCGTCGCCGCCTGTTTCGTCTCGGTCGCGCTATGTGCGCTGCCGGGCGCGGCGGTGGCAGTGGTCGCGTATCAAGGCAGCCTGTTCTGGCCGGTGTTTGTCGACTGGATCATCGGTCACGGTCTCGGCCTGCTGCTCGGTACGCCGCTTGCGCTGGTGGCGCGGCGCGACGAGGGCGTGTGGGCGGAACTCGCGCGTCCGCGCCACGCCGTTATCGCGGTCGGCGTCGTGTTGCTGGTCGCCGTCACCACGCTTGCGACGTTCTGGCAGGATGCGCTGCCGCTGTTGTTCCTGCCGGTGCTGCCCGTCGTGATCGCCACCTTCGCCTTGCACCGCGCGGGCGCCGCCGTCAGCATCGTGATCGTCGCCGCGATCGGCGGCGTATTGACGGTGCAGGGCCACGGCCCGGTGATGCTGATGCACGGTGACGCCGCCGCGCGGCTGCAATTCTTCCAGTTCTACCTGGCCGCGCTGTTCGTCACCGCGCTGCCGATCGCGGCATTGCTCAAGCAGCGCGAGGCGCTGTCGCAAGCATTGGCCGAGAACGAGGCGCGCTATCGCCTGCTTGCCGATAATGCGACCGACATCATGGTCACGCTCAATCCCGATGGCACCATCCGCTTCATTTCTCCGTCGGTGCGCGAGATCGCGTTGTACGAGCCCGAGGTGCTGATCGGCACCAGCCTGATCGACATCATCTCGCCCGAGGATCGCGACCGGGTCCGCGCCTATTACCACGCCGGTCTCGCCGCGCCGGAGCGAACCGTGGTGCTCGAGTTCCGGGCGGTGAAGGCGGATGGGGTGGCGAGCTGGTTCGAGGCCAACAGCCGCATCGTCATCGATGCCGACGGCCGACCCGCCGCAGTGGTGTGTATCCTGCGCGACCTGGACGGCCGCAAACGCCGCGAGGCGGAACTGGAACACGCCGCCTCGACCGATCCGCTCACCGGCGTGCTCAACCGCACCGCTTTCCGCCTCTGCGTCGAGAAGCGGCTGCGTGCCGATGCGCCGCCCGGCACGCTTGCGCTGATCGATGTCGATCACTTCAAGCGCGTCAATGACGTTTACGGTCATGCCACCGGAGATGCCGCGTTGCTGGTGCTGGCCGATCTGCTGCGCGCCAACCTGCGAACGGACGATGCGGTCGGCCGGATTGGCGGTGAGGAATTCGCGATCCTGTTCGCCGGGCGTGACTGCGGCGCCGCAGTGGCGATCTGCGACCGGCTCCGCGACACGCTCGCCCGCACGGATATTCCAGCGGGCAAGGGTAGTCTGTCGATCACGATGAGCGCGGGCGTGATGCCGCTGCGCCGCGACCTCACCATTGACGCGCTGTTCAGCCGCGCCGATGAGGCGCTGTACCGTGCCAAGGCGCTGGGCCGGAACCGCACCGAGCGCGCCGTCGGATAGCGGTTCGCGGCTGCCCCGTGCACCGCTCAACCGGCGCTGGCTCGGAGATCAGGCCCGCGCGACGATCTCGTGAAGCGCCGCCGCCAGCCCGCGTGTCTCATCCTCGGTGCCGATGGTGATGCGCAGCCCGTTCGCCAGCCCCTGATTGGGCAGCCAGCGCACGATATAGCCGCGCTCCATCAACTGGTGATACGCGACCTCCGCGCTCACCGCGCCGTCGAACAGCACCAGCAGGAAGTTGGCCTCGCTGGGCACGGCGCTAAGCCCGGCCGCACCCAGCTTGGCGATCTCCCCGGCGAGCCACGCGCGCCATTTGCGGTTGTGCTCGCGCGTCCGGTCCATCCAGGCGTCGTCCTGCACCGCCGCGATCGCCGCGGCCTGCCCGGCGATCGTGCAGCAGAACGGCGCACGGATACGGTGCATCGCCGCCACCGCCTCGGCCGAGCCATAGCCCCAGCCGATCCGTTCGGCGGCAAGCCCGTGGATCTTGGAGAAGGTGCGCGTCACGATCACGTTGGGGGCGTGGCGGGCAAGCTCCAGCGCGCCGTCGTCGTCCTCCGCCTCCAGGAATTCGGCATAGGCCTGGTCGATCACCAGCATCACCCGGTTGGGCAGGTTTGCGTGCAGCCGCGCGATTTCGGCGCGCGGCGTGAACGTGCCGGTCGGATTGTTGGGGTTGGCGAGGAAGACGATGCGGGTCTTGTTCGTCATGCAGGCGAGGATCGCGTCGACGTCGGTGGCATAATCCTTGTCGCGTGCGATCACCGGCAGCGCGCCGACACGCCGGGTCGCGATCTCGTACACCGCAAAGCCGTAGCGGACGTGGATGACCTCGTCGCCCTGGCCGGCATAGGCGCCGGCGATCAGATGGAGAATCTCGTCCGATCCGGTGCCGTAGATGATCCGTTCGGGATCGAGATCGTACTTCGCGCCGATCGCGTCGCGCAGGTCGGCGGCGCTGGCATCGGGATAGCGGGCGAGATCGCCGGCATGCGCCTCAAACGCCGCGATCGCCTTCGGGCTGGTGCCGAGTGCGTTCTCGTTGGAGGAGAGTTTGACGACCTTTGCGTCGCCGTCGATCGACGACCGCCCCGGTACGTAGGGGGCGATCGCCATGATCCAGTCTTTGGGTTTCGGTGCCAGCATGACACGTCGCTTAGCCGTCGCCGTGGGGCTGCGCTAGTGTCGTTCGATCGCTCGATCACCTTCGTTTCGCCGCACCTGAACGGCGCGGCGAAACCGCCTCAGCGCTGCGGGCGCTTGTTGGTACGCAGCGTGGGGCGGGGCGACGCGTGGCGCACCGGTGCCGGCCCATTGTTCGATCGGCGCGGGCCGCCGCGCGGCGCCTCCTGCGGCGCGCCGGCAAGCTGCTCGAACTGCACGTTGCCCTCGGCCTCTTCACCCGCGGTGCGCTTGACGGAGGCGATGAACTTGGCGGCAAGGCCGCGCGGGATTTGGAACGCGGTTTCGTTCGGGGCGATGCGGATCGCGCCCACTTCGTTCTTGGTGATGTGCCCGCGACGGCAGATCAGCGGCAGGATCCAGCGCGGATCGGCGTTCTGGCGACGGCCGATGTCCATGCGGAACCATACCACGTCGTCGAAACCTTCGCGGTGATGTTCCTTGCCGGGCGTACGCTCGGCCGGGCCTTCCGCCAGCATCTCCTCGGGCGCGGGCATGCGCGCGCGGTAGCTGCGCACCAGCGCGGCGGCGATGTCCTCGGGTGACTTCTGTTCGAGCAGCTTGGCGGCGAGCTCGCGGTCATGCTCGTCGACCTCGACCGGCTCGAGCAACTGCGTCATCAGCCGCTCGCGATCGGCCTTGCGGATATCGTCGACGCTCGGCACCGGCAGCCATTCGACCGCGATGCGCGCGCCGCGCAGCATCATCTCGACGCGGCGCTTGCGCTGGTACGGCACGATCAGGACGGCGGTGCCCTTCTTGCCGGCGCGGCCGGTGCGGCCGGAGCGGTGCTGAAGCGTCTCGGCATCACGCGGCAGTTCGACATGCACGACGAGCGTGACGGTCGGCAGATCGATGCCGCGCGCCGCCACGTCGGTGGCGACGCAGACACGCGCACGCTGGTCGCGCAGCGCCTGCAATGCCGCGTTGCGCTCGTTCTGGCTATGCTCGCCCGACAGCGCCACTGCGGAGAAACCGCGCTCGATCAGCCCGGCGTGGAGGTGGCGCACATTATCGCGCGTCGCGCAGAACAGAATCGCCGTCTCGGCCTCATGCAGACGCAGCAGATTGACGACTGCGTTCTCGATGTCGGCCGGCGCGACCGTGACCGCCTGATAGCTGATGTCGCCGTGCCCGCGATCCTCGCCGACCGTGGTGATGCGCAAGGCATCCTTCTGGTAGCGCTTGGCAAGCGCGACGATCGACTTCGGCATCGTCGCCGAGAACATCAACGTGCGGCGGCCGTCCGGCGTCGCGTCGAGGATCTGCTCGAGATCCTCGCGGAAGCCCATGTCGAGCATCTCATCGGCCTCGTCGAGGATCGCCGCTTGCAACTGCGACAGATCGAGCGCGCCGCGTTCGATATGGTCGCGCAACCGCCCCGGCGTGCCGACGACGATATGCGCGCCGTGGCTGAGCGAGCGGCGCTCGCGAGAGGCGTCCATGCCGCCGACGCAGGTCGAGATGCGCGCGCCGGCCTTACCATACAGCCATTCGAGTTCGCGGCTGACCTGCAGTGCCAGTTCGCGAGTCGGTGCGATGGCTAGCGCGAGCGGCGCGCGCGCCGGCGGCAGCGTGCCGTCCTCGCCAAGCAGTTGCGGCGCGATGGCGAGGCCGAACGCGACGGTCTTGCCGGAGCCGGTCTGCGCGGACACGATCAGGTCGCGGCCCTCGGCCTCGGGGGCGATGACGGCGGCCTGGACGGGGGTCGGCGCGGCATAACCACGCGCGGTGAGCGCTTCGCCAAGAAGCGCGGGAAGATGAGTAAAGGGCATGATTTTCCGAATGCTGGACGCGCCTGTCGCGCGATTGAGCGCGCTTCCATAGCAGACAAACCGCCGGAAAGCACGCCCTTACCGAATCGTGCCTCGGGCGCTATCCGCGAAGACGCCTGCAAATGCGCCTTCGCCTAGCCTGCTCGACAGCGTTACGCGCCGGCGATCGCCATGCCCGCCGCCCAGCCGCTCGCCCACGCCCACTGGAAATTGTACCCGCCAAGCCACCCGGTCACGTCCACCGCCTCGCCGATCGCATACAGGCCCGGCACCTTGCGCGCCGCCATCGTCTTGGAGGACAGGTCTGCGGTGGAAATGCCCCCCGCCGTCACTTCGGCCTTGGCGAATCCTTCCGTCCCGTTCGGCGCGAAC
Organism: Sphingomonas sp. GC_Shp_3; assembly: GCF_026540945.1. Taxonomy (NCBI): domain Bacteria; kingdom Pseudomonadati; phylum Pseudomonadota; class Alphaproteobacteria; order Sphingomonadales; family Sphingomonadaceae; genus Sphingomonas; species Sphingomonas sp. GC_Shp_3. Next base: position 8,471 of record NZ_JALNUT010000007.1, on the reverse strand, counting down.
CGCCAGTCCGCCAGCCGCCGCTCGGCCGCGGCCACGCGCTTGTCGGTGAAGGTGCCGAGCTCGCCGTCGAGATCGAGCCGGTCGGCCAGCGTCACTGCCAGCCGCGCGGGCAGATGCCGGTCGAGCACATGCTCCAACGTCGCGCGCGGCCGCGCGTGCTTGGCAGCGACCAGCCAGCCGTCCGCCAGCGCGGGCAGGAAATCGATGCCGACGCTCTCACCATGCCGCCAATAGGAGGAAATCTGGAGGATCGCCGGCCCGGACAGCCCCTTGTGCGTGAACAGCGCCGCCTCGCGAAAGCCGGTCTTGCCGGTTTTCGCGGTCACTTCGGTCGCCACGCCCGACAGCGAGCGGAACAACGTCTCCTCGCCGCCCAGCGTCAGCGGCACCAGCGCCGGGCGCGGCTCGACCACCTTGAGCCCGAACCGCCGCGCCAGATCGTACGCGAAGCCGGTCGCCCCCATCTGCGGGATGGACGGGCCGCCGGTCGCGATCACCAGCGCGGGCGCGGTCGCGGTGCGGGTGCCGACGGTGATGCGGTAGCCGCCGTCCGCGTGCCCGATGTCGCCGATCGCCTCGCCAAGCCACAGCGTAGCCTGCGCCTTGTCGCACTCGGCCTGCAACATCGCGACGATCTGTTTGGCGGAGCCATCGCAGAACAACTGCCCGAGCGTCTTCTCGTGCCAGGCGATGCCATAAGCCTCCACCAGCGCGAGGAAGTCGGCCGGTGTGTAGCGCCCCAGCGCCGACTTCGCATAATGCGGATTGGCCGACAGGAACCGGTCCGGAACGGTATCGCGGTTGGTGAAGTTGCACCGCCCGCCACCTGAGATCAGGATCTTCTTGCCGACCTGATCGGCATGGTCGATCAGCAGTACGCGGGCCCCACGCTGGCCCGCGGTTGCCGCGCACAACAGCCCCGCCGCGCCCGCGCCGAGGATGATCGCATCAAAAGGTGTCGTCGTCATCGCAGCGCCCCTAGCCGCAAAAGTCGCCCGCAGGAATGGCGCGTCAGGTCATCGGCAGCGTGACGGGAGGTGGAGACGAAGTGTCCGGCGGCTGGTCCCCGATGCTGATGATCGTCGTGAACAGGAATGCGCCGATCAGCCCCACCCGCAGCAGCCGCAATGCCAGATATTCCCGGTTGCCACGCACGCCGCCGATCTGCGCCGCCGCGACCACGACGCTCCCGGCGATCAGCGTGAGCGTGGCGGCGTAGAATAGCCGCGTATCTTCGCCGGCCACGGAGAAGCAGGCGCAGCCATACGCCATGCCTGCGATCGCCAGCACCAGCGGTACGGCGAACCCTGCCCGCCAATGCGGCAGGCGCGCCAGCAGGTCGGCGATCGGGGCCAGTGGTGCCGCCATCAGCGTCGCGCCCAGCGCCAGCATGAGCGCGAGGGCGCCGCGGTGCACCGGATGCAGCAACGTCGCCGCCGCACCACCGAACAGCGCGCACAGCAGGATCGGCAGCCAGCTCGTGCGCAGGCGAGCGATCCGCTCGGCACGCAATGCCTGCCCGGCGGCAATCGCCATCCACCCCCACGCCAGCGCGCTCGCAACGGTCAGCACCAGCAGCGCGAGCGGCGACGCCGGTAGCAGCATCGCGCCAAGCAACACCGTCGCCAGTGCGCCGATCCAGCCTTGGGTCAGCCAAACGGGCTGGTCCCGCCGCAGGAAGCGCGCCCGCGCGACGCGCGCCGCGAACGGCGCGACGGGGCTGAGCAGGATGACGGCAAAGGTACCCCAGCGCGCGACCGGTCCGTCGCCGGGCCAAGGCAAGCCAAGAGCATCGGACAGGAAGATCGAAAGCAGCGCGATCAGCGGGATTGCGGCCGCCATGCTGCGCGTCCAGTGCGGCCGATCGAGCAAAGCGCGCCAGCGCGCGACCGATGCGGCCTGAAACGAGTAGGACAGTCCCGGCGCGACCGGACCGTCGATCCCGAGCAACGTCGCGACGCCGGCCTCCACCCCCGGCCGTAGCGCCGCGATCCGCCACCGCCAATAGGGGCCGGGCGGGCGTGTCAGGCTGCGCCACGCCCGGCGCAGGGGATGACCGGCGCGCTGGAACGTCTCGATCACGCGCCATTCGTCGAGACGCGCCAGCACAGCGGCGACCGCTGGGGAGACCGCGCCCGGCCGCGCGGCGACCCAGCCGAACGCCCGCGCCGCCTCGAACAGGATCGTGTCGCTGCGCGGGATCGTCGCGGCGAGCATCCCCGCGATCACCTGTTCGACATCGGCGTAGAGCGCGATCTCGCCGAGCACCGGCTGCGCGAGGATCGCCGCCAGCGTCTCGTGCAGGCTCGCCTCGTCCGCGTTCCACGGGCCGTGCAGCGCCTGAGCCAGCGTGCCGAGCAGATCGTTCAGCCGCGTGATCTCGGCGTCGCGCTCGGTGCGTAGGTCGGCAAGCTCGGGCGCGACATCGTCGACGGCCTCGCTTCGAAACCGCGGTGCCGCGGGCGTGGCGAGGGGCAAAGGCTCGGCATCTTCGATCAGCTCGGCAAGCGCGGCCTCGCTGAGCACGATCTGCACCGCGGCTTCGGGCGCATCCCGGTCGGCGTCGTCCCACGCGGCGGCGTTGTCGGCATAGGCGAGCGCCAACTCATAGGCGGCGCGCAGTTGCTTGAACCCCTCGGCATCGTCCTCCGGGTTGGTGACGCGCAGCGCCTTGGCATAGGCGCGCCGGATCACCGCGCGATCGGTGGTCGCCGCGATGCCGAGCGTCGCCCAGACGTTCACAGGAAGCGCTCACCCTCGATTCCGTCGAGCGCGGCATGGAACGCGTCGCGCGCCTGCTCCGCCGCGCGCGGGTCCTGCGCATCCAGCGTGTGCTGGAACACCGCGATGAGATGGTCGATGCGTGCGCGATCCTCACCCAGGAAGTTCTCGTAACATTTCTCGCCGCGCGCCAGTGCCGCGCGGTTCAGTTCCTCGTCGCGGGGATGTGTCTTCAGGCCGGCGAGCAGCGCGCGCCGTTCGGCGATCTTCGCATCGTCGCCGACATGATCGTCGTTGATGACGAGGCTGGTGCGCTCGCCGGTCTGCTCGACTACGATATCGACCTCGAGCAAGCCGCTGACATCGTAGGAGAAGCGCACGTCCATCCGCTGCCCGGCTGGGCCGCGCGGCACCTTCACGCGGGTCTTGCCGATCTCGACATTGTCGCGCACCAGCCGCGCCTCGCCCTGGTAGATGCCGAACACCACTTCAGTCTGGTTGTCGTTGAGCGTCTGGAAGCTGTGCACACGGCTTGCCGGGATGACGGTGTTGCGCTCCAGCACCGGCGCGAAGATGCCCTCCTCATAGCCGCCGCCCGGCTGTGCGCGGCTGACGTTCACGCCCAGCGAATAGGGACATACGTCGGTGACGACGACTTCCTTCAGCGCCGCGTCGCGCGCCTTCAGCCCGGCCTGCACCGCCGCGCCGAGCGCGACCGCCTCGTCCGGGTTGATCGTCGCGTTTGGGAAGCGCCCGAACATCCGCGCGACGGCGCGGCGCACCAGCGGCATCCGCGTACCGCCGCCGATCAGGATGATCTCGGACAGCGCATCGGGCCTGAGGCTGCTGTCGCGAAGCGCGCGCAGCACCGGGTCGCGCAACCGCTCGATCAGCCCGCTCGCCTGCGCCTCGAAAGTAGCGGCCTCGACTTCCATCTCGTAAACACGGTCCTGCCACACCACGCGCAGCGTCGCGGCGGGGGCGCTCGACAGGTCGCGCCGCGTCCGCTCGGCCGCCTCGCGCAGCCGCTGGTAGAGGCGGTCGTCGCGTGCCGCCGTACCCCATTCGGCGGCAAAGCGATCGCGCATCAGGCCGATCAGCACCTCGTTGAAATCCTCGCCGCCCAGCTGGTTATCGCCGGTCGAGGCGCGCACCTCGATGATGCCCTCGAAAATCTCGACGATCGACACGTCGAACGTTCCGCCGCCAAGATCGAACACGAAGAACCGCGCCTCCGCCTCCAGATTGTGGATGCCGTAAGCCAGCGCGGCGGCGGTCGGTTCGTTGATGAGCCGCTCCACCCGCAAGCCAGCGAGTTCGCCCGCGCGGTGCGTCGCCTTGCGTTGCTGGTCGTTGAAATAGGCCGGCACGGTGATGACCGCCTCGGTCACGGGCGCGCCCAGGTACGCCTCGGCATCTTCCTTCAGGCTGCGCAGCACCAGCGCTGAAAGCTCCTCCGCACTGTAGTCGCGCCCGCCAAGTTTGGTCGTCCGCCTAGTTCCCATATACCGTTTGAACGCGGTGGCGGTGGCGTCCGGGTGGCTCGCCTGCCGGTCGCGCGCGGCGACGCCGACCAGCACCGCGCCGCCCGCATCGATGCTGACGGCGGAGGGGGTGAGCGTCTGGCCGAGCCGGTTGGGGATCAGCGTCGCCGCGCCGTCCTTCCACACCGCGCAGGCGCTGTTGGTGGTGCCGAGGTCGATGCCGATAATCATGCGCGTGGGGTCCGTACCTTGGGTTGCGCGTCCCGCTTACCCGCGCGGGCGGTGTGGGTGAAGCCGTCGTGGTTCACACCGACCCGCCACCGTGATAGCACCGCGACCGTTATGACCGAGCAAATCGCCCTACCGAAAGCCCTTGTCGCGGATCTCGGCGCGCGCGCGCGCGCCGCCGCCGCCGCGCTCGCCGCCGTGCCGAGCACGGCAAAGCAGGATGCGTTGCGGCACATCGCCGCTTTGTTGCGCGCCGCCGCGCCTGAGATCGAGGCCGCCAATACGCTCGACATGACGCGCGCGACCGCAGCGGGCCTGTCGAACGCGCTGCTCGACCGGCTGCGGCTCGACGCAAAGCGCATCGCCGGCATGGCGGACGGCGTCGCGGCGGTGGCGGACCTTACCGACCCGGTCGGCGGCGTGATCGACACGGCCGAGCGGCCCAACGGTCTTGTCCTGTCGCGGGTGCGCGTGCCGATCGGCGTGATCGGTATCATCTACGAAAGCCGCCCCAACGTCACCGCCGATGCCGCCGCCTTGTGCATCGCATCGGGTAATGCCGTCATCCTGCGCGGCGGATCGGAAGCGATCGAGAGCAACCGCGCGATCCACGCGATCTTCGCGCGCGGTCTCGCGGAAAGCGGCCTCCCCGCCGATGCGGCGCAACTCGTCCCCGTCACCGACCGCGCCGTGGTCGGCGCGATGCTCACCGCCGAGGGGCTGATCGACATGATCGTGCCGCGCGGCGGCAAGAGCCTCGTCGCGCGCGTGCAGGCCGAGGCGCGGGTGCCGGTGCTCGCACATCTCGACGGCATCAACCACATCTTCGTCCACGCCGCCGCCGATCAGGCGATGGCGGAGCGGATCGTCGTCAACGCCAAGATGCGCCGCACCGGCGTGTGCGGCGCGATGGAGACGCTGCTGATCGACCGCGCTTATCCGCACATCGCATCGCTGGTGGCGGCGCTCCGCGCGACCGGCTGCGAGGTACGCGGTGGCCCCGGCCTGCGCGCGATCGTCCCCGGTCTGGTGCCGACCACCGATGCCGACTGGGACACCGAATATCTCGACGCGATCGCCTCGGCCGGGCTGGTCGACGGCATCGACGGCGCGCTGATCCACATCGCCCACCACAGCTCGCACCACACCGACGCGATCGTGACCGAGGATGCCGCCGTCGCCGAACGATTCCTCCGCAGCGTCGACAGTGCGATCGTGCTGTGGAACGCCTCCACCCAGTTCGCCGATGGCGGCGAGTTCGGTCTGGGCGCGGAAATCGGCATCGCCACCGGCCGGCTGCACGCACGTGGCCCGGTCGCTCTGGAGGGGCTGACCACCTATAAATGGATCGGGCGCGGCACCGGGCAGGTACGGCCGTAACTGCCAAGAAACCACCGCGAAGCCATTGCCGCACCGCGCCTGCGTGAACATATCCCGTCCGGGCCGGGCTGACTTCGATCGGGACGACAAACATCATGCGCTACAACCCACTCGGCCGCACCGGCCTGTACGTGTCCGAACTGTGCCTCGGCACGATGACCTTCGGCGGCGAGGGCTTCTTCGCCTATATGGGCCAGGTCGGGCAGGACGAGGCGGACGGGCTGCTCAAGGCAGCGGTCGATGCCGGCGTCAACTTCATCGATACCGCCAACGTCTATTCGCAAGGCCTGTCCGAACAGATCACCGGTCAGGCGATCAAGAACGTCGGGCTGAACCGTGCCGACGTCGTGGTCGCCACCAAGGTGCTCGGGCCGATGGGCGACGGCCTCAACAGCCGCGGCGCGTCGCGCGTCCACATCATCGACCAGTGCAAGGCGAGCCTCAAGCGGCTCGGTACTGATTACATCGATCTTTACCAGATCCACGGTTTCGACAGCGCGACGCCGATCGAGGAGACGCTGCGCGCGCTCGATATCCTCGTCCAGCACGGCCATGTCCGCTATGTCGGCGTGTCGAACTGGGCGGCGTGGCAGATCGCCAAGGCGGTCGGCATCACCGAGCGGCTCAACCTCGCGCGGCCGCAGTCGGTACAGTCCTATTACACGGTAGCCGGCCGCGACATCGAGCGCGAGATCGTGCCGATGCTGCAATCGGAAGGGCTGGGGCTGATGGTGTGGAGCCCGCTCGCCGGTGGCTATCTGTCGGGCAAGTATCGTGACGAGGGTGCCGAAGGCCGCCGCGCCACCCGCCAGTTCCCGCCGGTCGACGAGGCGCGCGGCAACGCGGTGCTCGACGCGATGGCGCCGATCGCTGAGAAGCACGGCGTGTCGGTGGCGCGGATCGCGTTGGCGTGGCTGCTCCATCAGCCGGTGGTGACCAGCGTCATCGTTGGTGCCAAGCGCCGCGAGCAGCTCGACGACAATCTCGCCGCCGCGCAGATCGTGCTGTCGGCGGACGATCTCGCCACGCTCGATGCGGTCAGCAAATTGCCCGGCGAATATCCCGGCTGGATGCTGGAGTTGCAGGGCGGCTACCGCGACAATGTGCTGAAACAGCCGGCGCGGGGCAGCTAAACACGCATGACGGCGACCCGCATCGGCGTTCTCGGCGGGTCGTTCAACCCGGCGCACAGCGGCCACCGCGCAATCAGCCTTGCCGCGCTCGATGCGCTCGGGCTGGACGAAGTGTGGTGGCTGGTGTCGCCGGGTAACCCGTTGAAGGCGGCGCGCGGCGACATGGCGCCGCTCGCCGCACGGCTCGCCTCCGCGCGGATGATGGCGCGGCACACGCCGATCCGGGTGAGCGATCTGGAGGTGCGGCTGGGTACGCGCTACACCGTCGACACCATCGCGAAACTTACCCGGCGCTACCCGAAAAAGCACTTCATCTGGCTGATGGGTGCGGACAATCTCGCCCAGTTCGACCAGTGGCGCGGGTGGCGGCGGATCGCGCGCGAGGTTCCGATTGCGGTTATCGCCAGACCGGGCTATGAGCATGATGCTCGCGCGGCCCCCGCGATGGGTTGGCTGCGGCGCTCGATCCGGCCCGCACGCCAGGCAAAACGCTGGACGAAGTGGAGATTGCCGGCACTCGTGCTGTTGCGCTTCCGTCTCGACCCGACCTCGGCGACCCGGCTGCGTGCAGCCGATCCCGCCTGGCAGCTTCGTTTCGCCGAATCACCCGGGAATCCCCCGATCCTCAACGTATCATAGGAACCAACTTGGCTTCAGCTTCCCCATCGTATCGCGCGTCCGAACCCGAGGAGGTCGCGGCACTGCACGCGCTCGTCATGACGTCGCTCGACGACGATCAGGCGGTCGAGACGATCTCGATCCCGCTCGCCGGCAAATCGACCATCGCCGATTACATGGTGATCGCGAGCGGCCGCTCGACCCGGCAGGTCGCGTCGATGGCGCAGAAGCTGGTCGAGAAGATCAAGGCCGAACTCGGTCGCATCGCGCGGATCGAGGGTCTGCCGACCGCCGACTGGGTGTTGATCGACGCGGGCGACGTGATCGTCCACCTGTTCCGTCCGGAAGTGCGCAGCTTCTACAATCTGGAGCGGATGTGGGCGTTCGGCGATGCGCCGACCCCGCCGCCCGTACCGGGTGCGACGCCCGAGGCGCCGGAGGCCTGAAGGCTTCGGCGCATTCCTCCCGTTAGCGTCGCTTCCCCGGCCTGCGCCGGGGAAGAATAGAGGCCAAAATGCTGCTCCACATCGTCGCACGCGGGCGGATCGGGCGTGGGCCCGAGGCGGAGCTGGTCGAGCGCTATGCCAAGCGGCTCGCCTGGCCGTTCCGCATGACCGAACTCCCCGACACCGGCGGCAAGATGCCGGCGGTCGATCCGGGCACTCGCATCGTCATGCTCGATGAAACCGGCGAGATGCTCGGCTCGCGTGATTTCGCCGGCCGGCTGGAGAAGTGGCGCGACGGCGGCGTGCGTGAAACGCGCTTCCTGATCGGCGCGGCGGACGGTTTCGACGATGCGCAGCGTAGGGCTGCCGACCTGTTGCTGTCGTTCGGCCGCGCGACGTGGCCGCATCTGCTTGCCCGCGCGATGCTTGCCGAACAATTGTGGCGCGCGACGAGCATTCTT